>JBDHXH010000021.1:0-41896 GCA_039810605.1 Ignavibacteria bacterium
GAGTTGCATAATAGCAGTTGTAGTGGCGACAACCTTTGTGACAGAGGCGAGATCAAACATACAATCTTTAGTCACGGGAGCAGAAGATTCGTCATAAGTAAAATTTCCGTAACATTTTTCATAAACAATTCCATCTTCATTGCCTACAATTAACTGCGCTCCGGGAAAAGCTGCGTTCGATATTCCGCCTGAAATAGTATTATCAACTTCGGCAAAGTCATTAGCAAAAAGTCCGGCAGAAGTAGAAAGTAAACAGAATAATAAAACCGGTAATTTCCTCATTAAATACAAATGAATTTTTAAGATGCTTGTCAGATGTAAATATATTTATTTAAAAATGCTTGTTCAATTTAGAATTAATGCCATATCCATTAAAATCCATTAAAGGCATGGACATTTTTGATTGCACAAAAAGCTTTTCTAAGTAATTGATTCACAAAGTTTCGGCGGAGCCACAAAGGGCTTGAAAAGAAAATGTAGTAAGATTTGATTTCAAAACGATCTTTGCAATTTTATCAGATGCTTTGACGGCATTGTCGTTGAAACCTTTGGAATCCATCGGAATCAATTGGAATCCAAAAATTTTCAGAAAATACATTGCAATTAGTTTCACACAAAACTAATTTTATGAAATTTTTTTCAAAATTAAATTTCCAAACCAAGATGAGAAAGCTCTTCGGCCTCACCATATTTGTAAATATACTCTTTGTTTTAAATATAGCCTTTACACAAGGACTAAACAGTATCCATACCCCTGACGGTATTAATCTGATTGCAGTTGGAGATCAGGGAAGAATCTTCCGTTCCAGTAACTCGGGTGCAACCTGGGCAAGCTATTCATTTAATAGTGAAAATCTAAACTGCGTTTACTCTTATGGTAATGACGTTTGGATCGCCGGCCAGAATGGAAATGTTTACAAGACTGCAAAATCAATATCTCCCATTTCGACTTACAATGTAGGAGAATCCTTTACAATAAGATCAATCTGTTTCCATAATTCTGATGTGGGATTCCTGTGCGGAGACGGAGGAAGAGTTTATAAAACTATAAACGGCGGAGTTGACTGGACACCTATTAACACAGGTATCGGAAACGACAATCTAAATTCAATATGCTCACTCGATGAAATGAAAATTATAGTTGCCGGTGATAATGGAAAAGTTTATCTAACTGAAAATCGAGGTGATTCATGGTCTGCGCAAAACGTGAACACGACTCGTAATCTCTTGAAAGCAAGATATTATTCTGACGGCATCATTATTGTCGGTGAATACGGAACAATAATTACTAAGTCATCTTCAGGAACGTGGGAGAACGTTGCTACACGAACTGAATCAGATTTTAGAGGAGTTACTGGAACTTCGTTTGCAAGTACCCGTGTGTGCGGTGGCGGAGGTTTTATAAGAAATAATCTCAACGGCTCTTCAAATTTCTTTAACTTTGAAATTAATCCAATGCTTGCAAACCTGAAGGATATTTTTTATTATGATGACAACAACGGGTTCGCAGTCAGCAGTTTAAATTATGCAATCATTAGGACCACAAACAGCGGCGTTAACTGGGAATTGCCAGCAGGAACTTCAATCTCTCTGAACTGGATTCAGAAGACTCCGAGCGGTAGCGGCATTGGAAACAATCTTTGCCTGCATCCAAAAAACAGAGATTCATATTACGTTGCTTATGGAAACAAGGTTTACGTCTCAAGGGATAAGGGTGAATCCTGGACCCAGATTGCCACAATGTCAATCGGCTCAAGAGCTCATTCATTTTATGTAAGCCCGCTTGATACAAATATCTGGATGGCTGCTGTCGAAAGTTCTCCCGACAAAGTCATTCGTTCGACTGATTACGGATTAACCTGGTCTTCAATCATTGAAAAAGATTTCAGTACTTACGGACAGCCTCTGGAGATGGATCAGAATGATCCTCGTAATTTCTATTTCGCTCCGTCAAATGGTTCGGGAATCGGCGTTTATCAGTCAACTGATATTGGTGCGACATTCCATTTGCAATCGGCATATAACAATTCAAGTATAGGTCAGCCGTGCGATCTCATAGTTATGTGGGACAGCTCGAACGTCCTGTATATGGGTGATGACGGCTCTGATATTTATAAGAGTACAGACTTCGCCGTTACCTGGGTTCAGGTGAAATCGAACTCTTCTTCCGAAGTGCCTTCAATGTGTAATTCTGTCTTTGATAAGAGTATCTGCTATGCTACTACCTGGAGCAGCAGTCAGGTGTATAAGACTGTAAATTTTGGGAACAACTGGAGTATGTCTTCAAATAATTCCGGCAGCGGTTGGGGTTCTGACCTTTGCAGGGAAGACCCGACAGTTGTACTTACGGGAAACTACGGCTCGCAATCGTATCTGACGACAAACGGAGGGGCAAATTTTTTCAATGTCAATTCCGGACTTAGCGGAGCTGGTGCAGGCATCATGGTTCCTGACAGAGGAACATTCCTGAATATGCAGACCAGCAAATTGTTTAAACTCAACATTATCTATAGCGTTCTCACAAGTTCCAACGAGAACATAGTTTCTTCATCTGTTCCTGGCGGATTTGAATTGTATCAGAATTATCCGAATCCATTTAATCCTTCGACAAGCATAAAATTTGCATTGCCGACTTCCGGCAATGTCATTTTGAAAGTATATGATCAACTTGGAAAAGAAGTTGCAAGTCTTGCCGATGGCTTCAGAAATGCCGGAACGTATGAAGTGACTTTTGACGCATCTAAACTTAACTCGGGTGTTTATTTTTATAAGCTGACCGCAAACAATGTAGAGTCATCAAAGAAAATGTTGCTGATAAAATAAAAAATATTTATATCTAACTTTATAGAAAGCCGGATTTAGTTTTGTCCGGCTTTTCAATTCTAACACTGGTTTTATAATATGCAAAACATTCATAATGAAATATTCTGAAATGAAATATGTAAGACCTGATATTGTACAGACAGTCAATGTGATGTCCGCGCTTATCAGAGAATTTGCAAATGCAGATTCATTTGAATCGGCGGATAATCATTTGATCAAAATAAATGATATCAGGAATGAATTTGATTCGATGAAAATAATTGCTTTCATCAATTATTCACTTAACACAGGTGATGAAAAATTTTCGCAGGAACAGGATTACTTTGATAATATTACCCCTGTGTTCACCGAATATGTTGTAGAATATTACAAAGAACTTGTTCATTCCAAATTCAAAGTTGAACTGATTGAAAAATACGGGAGGCAGCTCTTTCTTTCGGCGGAAGTTTTTCTCAAAAGTTTTAATGCATCCTTAATCGAAGACATGCAGGAGGAAAATCATCTGGGAAGCGAATATGTTAAACTGAAAGCGTCTGCAGAGATTCCTTACGAAGGGAAGATCTATAATCTTCAGGAACTCGAGCCCTTTCTGGAATCGCACGACCGGAATATCAGAAGAAATGCTTCCGGCATGTATTGGAATTTTTTCACCGAGAATCAGAAACAGTTTGACGAAATTTTTGACAAACTTGTAAAGCTTAGAAATGAGATGTCATTCCGAATGGGTTATAAAGATTTCGTTGAAATTGGTTATGCGCGGATGAGAAGAATTGATTATGATGAGAAAATGGTTTCTGAATTCAGAGATAGCATAAAGGAATTTTTTGTTCCTGTTGCAACGAAGCTGCGGGACAAACAGAGGAAGAGGCTTGGTCTGGATAAACTGACTTACTATGACTCCTTTGTTCAATTCAATTCAGGGAATGCAACTCCAAAAGGTAACCCTGAATGGATAATGCAAAACGGAAAGATAATGTATGATTCAATTTCCGATGTGACTGCGGAGTTTTACGACTTCATGATGAAAAATAATCTGATGGACGTTTACTCACGTCACGGAAAAGCTGACATGGGCTATTGTGAACATATCGCAAAGTACAAGAGCCCCTTCATATTCGCAAACATGAACGGAACGGAAGATGACATAACTGTGCTGACTCACGAAGCAGGTCATGCACTTCAGGCTTACTTGAGCAGAGATTTTATTTTCAAGGAATATGTGGAACCAAGTTATGAGACGGCAGAGATTCATTCGATGAGTATGGAATTTTTTACTTACCCCTGGATGAATCTGTTTTTCAATGAAGACACAGATAAATTTAAATTCTCACATCTTAGCTCTGCAATAAATTTCCTCCCGTATGGAGTTCTCGTTGACCATTTTCAGCATTGGGTTTACAGAAACCCAGAAGTTTCTGCGCAAGAAAGAAATAGAGAATGGAGGAAACTTGAAAAGGAATACATGCCTCACATTGATTATATGGGAAATAAATTTCTTGAAGAAGGCGGAAGGTGGCAAAAGCAGTCACATATTTACGAAGCTCCGTTTTATTATATAGATTACTGCCTTGCACAAATAATTGCTCTTCAGTTCTGGAGTAAGGCGATTCATGCGGGAAATGAACAGTATGGCTCCTGTCTGTCTGATTATTTTATACTCTGTCGCAAAGGCGGAAGTCAACCGTTCCTGGAGCTGCTGCGGGAAGCGAATCTTGAATCACCATTTGAAAAAGGTGTCATACAGAAAATTTCGGAAGAAGTAGATAATTATATCGAAAGCATTGATGACTTAAAGTTCTGAATGGAAGTTCAATCACTTGATTTCTCTACTGTTCTGTTGAAGTCCATTCAAGAAATACTATATACTTCTGTTTAAACTTTTCTGATTTTTTACTAATTTGCACTCAAATTTCATAAATCAAATTAAGTTTATGCTTTCCAAAGAAAAGTTCATCGAAGAAGTAAATTCGACCATCAAGAAAAGAAGCCTTCTTGACCATCCTTTTTATCAGAAGTGGAATGAAGGTAAACTGACGCAGAATGAACTGAAAGAATATGCAAAGCAATATTATCATTTTGTAAAACACTTCCCGAGATTTGTCAGTTGTGTTCATTCAAATTGCGACGATGTCAAAACCAGAGGCATTCTCATGGAAAACCTTGCGGACGAGGAAGGTTTCAAAACAGGTATTGCCGATCACCCTGCTTTGTGGATGAACTTTGCCGAAGCTCTTGGATTGACAAGAGAGGAAGTAAAAAATGCAGAGCCAATTAGAGAAGTTGAAGATCTTGTGGATGGAATGTATGAACTCACGCGCTCTCCCGAATTCACTCTTGGCCTTGCTGCATTGTATGCTTACGAATCACAGGTTCCTGAAATTTCAAAAACAAAAATTGACGGTCTGAAAAAATTCTATGGCATTGATTCTGAAAAGGCAGTTGAATTTTTTAAGGTACACGAAGAAGCAGATGTTTATCACTCGAGAGATGAAATGGAAATTATGAATAACACGAATAGTTCTCTCGAAGATCAAAAGAGACTTATTAATACAGTAGATGAATCCGCAGCATTGATGTGGAATTTCCTTGATGGCATTTACAAGAATTATTGTGTGAACTAAGAGTCAGATCCGATATTCAAATTAAAAGGGGAATGATTCCTTTGCGGATTGTTCCCTTGATTTTTATATGACGATAAGAGAAATATTGACCGATCTAAATTCCGTTGCAGTTATAGGAATCTCTTCCAATCATGCAAGACCCAGCAACAGAATTGCCCGATATCTCAAATCCAATGGATTCAAGGTCTTTGGCGTTAATCCTAACCTTGCAGGAAAAAAAGTTGATGAGGTTGATTGTTTCAATAGCATTTTTGAATTGCCTGAGCATGTTGAGATAATTAATGTGTTCCGCAGATCTGAATTCGTTGAAGAACTTATGAATGATGTTCTGAAACTTGAATACACTCCAAAGGTTTTCTGGACGCAAATTGGAATTATAAGCAGCGAAGCAAGAACTCTTGCGAGTGAAAACAACATCACATACGTAGAGAACAAATGCATTATGACCGAGCACATTAATCTTTGAATTAACTGAATTGAACCGGAAGACAGATTTGAGTCTCATAACTATCCGAAAGCAAAATTTTTGAAATCTGAATGACAATAAAGAAAGAAGAAAATATCCTCGGCAAGAAACTCATATATCAATTACTTTCGTTTCTTGTTCCTCTCATTACTTATTTTTTTACTCTTGCCCCGACTGTAACGTTTATTGATTCAGGAGAACTCGCAACAGTTGCTTCAAAACTTGGAATTGCGCATCCAACGGGCTACCCGCTTTTCACTATCATAGGAAGGGTGTTTACTCTGTTGCCTTTCGGCGATGAAGTTTACAGACTTAACTTTATGTGCGCAGTGATTTCTTCGCTTGCACTCGTCATGTTCTTTAATTTAATGACGTTATTGATAACTAACAAGAATTTGCTCAATGATAACGATTCAATTGATTATGGAAAGATTTCTGATACTGTTGTGTATAATATTTCCCTCGCGGCAACCCTGATACTTGCATTTTCAAGGACGTTTTGGGAAACGTCAAATGCAATCGAAGTCTATTCGCTTCATGCTTTCTTCCTGATTACAGACATTTACCTGATTGTAAAAGCATGCAGCTACGCACCCGTAAAATCCGATCCGGCAGGCTATGGAGAAAACCGCTGGCTGCTCTTTTCATTTGTGCTCGGACTAAGTTTTACAAATCACTTGTCAACAATCTTCCTTTCGGTAGGATGTATATATATTTATTTTCGTGTGAATGGATTTGAGAAGCAGTCATTTATCAGAATTGCTTTCATGGCAATTACCTTCTTGCTTGGATATTCGGTCTATGCTTATCTATTTGTGAGAGCCGAGAATAATGTACTTAGCTGGGGATATCCCCATAACTTCGAAAATTTCTGGCGACATTTTACAGGTAAGCAATTCAGCGTCTGGATGTTTTCATCAATGGAGAATGCGGGAAAGCAATTTTCGTATTTTACAAAAAATTATCCTCTTGAATATTTTTATTTCCCGCTCTTGATTGCAATTCCCGGTTTGTTTGAAACTTACAGGAGAAGCAAGAGATTATTTTATTTTACAATTATACTTTTTGCATTCTGCATACTGTATGCGATTAATTATGACATCTATGACATTGATTCATATTTCCTTCTGGCATTTATTGTTACTTCAATATGGATAGGTTTCGGTATAATGTTCATCATTCGGAAAATTGATGAAAGAGGTCAATTCAGTTATGCCGCAATTTTGATTTGTCTGATACCTTTGAGCCAGAATTTTTCGCGCGTTAATGAGAGCGATAATTATTTTGTGAAAGATTATACCATGAATGTTTTCAAATCGGCTGCAGAAAATTCAATTATAGTTTCAACTCAATGGGACTTCTGGGTGTCATCGTCTTTCTATCAGCAGGATGTCAAGAACATAAGAAATGATCTCATAATCATTGACAAAGAACTGATGCGTAAGACCTGGTATATCGAATATATCAAAAGACATTACCCTGAAATCTACGACAAGAGCAAAGTTGAATTCGATACATATCTTGCCGAACTTGTGAAATTCGAAAACAATACGGAAGCATATACCAAACCTTCCACGGAATCTGACCGTCAGAATCTTCTGAAGATTCAGTCAGCGTTCTCGGGACTTCTCAATAGTATTCTCGATAAGAATTACGGCGAAAGAAATTTCTATACGACTTATGAAATTGAGCAGAATAAGAATGAAAGATTCGGAAAAGACTATAATAGAATTCCGGAAGGTGTCCTTATAAAATACAGCAAAGACAAAGAGTTTGATAATTATCAGGATCCGGACTTGACTTACACCATAACTTCAAAGGATGATTATCATCATAGTTTTCTGATGACAACTTATTACAATTCATACTTGAGCAGAGCAAATTATCTTATGAACTTCGCGAAATATGACGAAGCCGAAAAACTTATCGGCAAAGCTATTGAAATCAAACCCGATGCACCGGATGCAAGATCATTACTGAACAAACTGAAACAGCTGCGCGGCGTTTCCGGAAACTGATCCCATGAAGAATGTATTACTTCTCCGGATAATCTTAATCTTCTTCTCAATCGCCGACGTAAACGCAATGCAGGAGAATGATTCGCTTAAGTTGAAAGATATTGAGATCAATAAGATTCTCATTGCGGGCAATGAGATAACGGACGAAGACATTATAACGAGGGAAATTCACACTAAGGAAAATTCAAAGCTTGATCCAATTGTCCTGAATGAAGACGTGCAGAGAATTTATAACCTCGGACTTTTCAATAAAGTGGATGTCTATCCGATCCCCGTGGATAGTCTCGGTAAGGTCAATCTGATGTTTCTCGTAGAAGAAAGATTTTACATTCTGCCGGTTCCTCAAGGAGGTTTTCGAAACGGGGAGTTCTCAAAGTTCTGGGCAGGATTGAATATCGTCTGGAATAATTTCCGCGGACGAAATGAGACTGCATCTCTTAGCTTCGGACTTTTTTATGAACCGTTTGTAAATGCAAGCTACTTTGTTCCCTGGATTGGAGAAAAAGCTCACTTCTTTTCTTCTGCATCAATCGGGTATTCAAAAAGTTATAACAAGAGTCTCCTTGCTCTGAATGATTCGACGACTAATTCAATACCTGCGAGCACCGATAATTTCATTATGAATAATTTCAACAGCTCATTTTCACTTGGAAAATATTTTACAGATAATTTTTCGGTCACGGGTAATTTAAGATTCAACCTGATAAGCTCTTCTCAATATGAGCCGGGCAGAACAATTTCTAAAGACGGCAAAGATGAATACTTTACTCTGGGATTTTCCGGAAAGTTTGATACGAGAAATTCTCTCGAATATACAACAGCAGGATCTTTTTACTTTCTGGAGTATCAGAAGATTGGATTCGGAAAACTCGTTGACTTTAACAGGACACGTGCGGAATACAGGAAGTTTATTCCTGTTAAACTCGGGAAAAAATATTTTATCACTCTGGCTTCGAGGGGAATCACGACGATTTCTTTCGGAGGCGATATACCGGACTATCTTCATGAATTCTTTGGATATGATAAGATTATCAGAGGCTATAAGAAAAAAGTTTTTGAAGGAGAGAATCAGCTTGGTATGTTCAATGAAATACGGATACCGGTTATTGAGCCGTTCTATCTCAAAGGAAAATCAATGCCTGTTGTCAATGTCATTTCAATGCTCAAGAATCTTAGCTATAAATTCGGCTTGTATGGAACTGTATTCTATGATATCGGTGGCGTTTGGAATAAAAAAGATAAATTTATAGATACCAGGTTTTATCACGGCTTCGGAGCGGGACTCAATTTTATTCTTCCGTTCGGTTTTGTCTTCAGAACAGATTATTCGTTCAGAAGAGAAGGTAAGAAATTTGTGCCCCAGGTAATTTTCGATCTCGATGCGGCTTTCTGATTAGCTTGTAATTCAAATACTCAAGTACCGTCATGGAATATTACTTTGTTCAGGAACGAAATGTTGATCTCCACAATGGTTTGCTGGTAATTGATGATTTTGAATTCAAACATTTAGCAAAAGTTTTGAGAAAGAATGCCGGAGACAGAATAATTGTTACCGACGGCAGAAAAAATATTTATCATTGTCTCATAGTTGAAATTAAAAAAACGGAAATTTTATGTAAGATTGAAAACAGGGAATTTGATCTGAATGAACCCGGAATTTCCGTTACTGTATATCTAAGTTTGCTTAGAAATATTTCCCGGTATGAATTTGCAATCGAGAAATTGGTAGAGCTCGGAGCAGTTGCCATTGTGCCGCTGATAACCGATTTTACAATAGGCAAGAACAAACTAAGCGACAGCAAGATTGAAAGGATAAAAAAGATAATGATTGGAGCAATGGGTCAGTCGCAAAGGTGTGTCCTTCCTGAATTGAAAGATGCGGTGACCTTTGAAGAGATGATAAGAAATACTGGAAATGAAGTGAATAAGATTGCGATGTATGAAATGTCCGATGATGAGAAACAAATTCATTTAAATAAGCAATCAAGAAATGTTATAGTGCTGATTGGTCCGGAGGGTGGATTCAGCAGCAATGAAGTTGAGAGATTGAAACTAAGCGGTTGGATCAGCAAGTCACTTGGCAAACGAAAACTTCGTGCCGAAACAGCCGCAGTTGTTTCAGTATTTCAGATTATAAAAAACCATGAAAAAATAAAAAATTGAAAAATGAAAATTAAGTATTCAGTTGCAGCTTTCTTCCTTATCCTGTTGGTCTATTCCAATGTTACAGCCCAGTTTGATAAACCGGTGTTCCAGCTTGGCTTCGGAGTCAGCGAACCGTATAATGACCTAAGAGGGACATATTATACGACGCAGACATTGAAGCAATATCAGGTACTGACAGTCAATCCCGATTTGATGACAAACAATTACGGAGGAAAGACCGGATTAAATTTTTTCGGCAAAGGAAAAATTAATTTTGATAAGTATTCAACGATAAGAGGCACTCTCGGAGTAAGTTTTGCAACATTTAATACATTCGAGAGCAGCAAGAGCGGAAATATCGGAGTTCAGGTCATTAACATAAACAATCAGGTGGACACTTTGCTGACGAGCATTAACTATACATATACATTCAGCAACTTCGGAATCGGTCTTGGACTTGAACTGGCGCCCACTTCATTTACAAATCTTGTCAGTCCATACTTCGGAGGTTCTTTTAACTTTAATTTTCTCGACGGAGACCTGTCAAGAACAGAAAATGGAAGAGACAGTGTAGGGCTTTCATTCTCCGGTTTCAGAATGGGAGTAACATTTGACGCGGGTATTGAAGCAAAGGTTAACAATAATTTCGGACTCGCTCTCGGATTCAAATATGACCTCGGTAATCTCCTCTTGAAGAATACTGATGCAGGACTTGCCGATGCTATTGAATACGGAAAGCAAAATGCCGAACTCAATGATGAAGAGGGAAGATTCTGGTCAAGCATTTATGGTCCGATTCTCACTTCAACACGCAGAGAAGTTGCCTCAAAGCAGAAGCAAGTAAACTGGGGAACCATCTATCTTTCAGCGAATATTTATCTGAATGTTACAGAGCCAAAGAAGTCCAAGAAGACAACAAAATAGAGGATTGAAATTTTCTGTATGCAAAAAAATCTGCCGTTGCTTAAAACTCTATATTTAACAATTGCAATTTTTGCAGCGGCAGGACAGTTGCATTCACAAGCGAGACCGTCATTACAAATGAATGTTGGGTTCACCTTTCCCGGAAAATCTTTTGGAGGAGATTTTGTCGCAACCAATGATTCCGGAATTTCAAATATCAGCCCGGATTTTGTAAAAAGTAATTATGGCACAGAGACAGGAATCCAGATAATAGGGGAACTGCGATTCCCGTTTGACAAAAATGACAGATTCAAACTTTTGATGAGTGGTGCATATTCATATTTCAACATTTTCAGAAGAAGTTTTTTCGGAACAACTATTGAGAATGGTGCAACAATTCCGGTTACTTTTGACAATAGATTTTCTGTGTCAACCTTCGGGCTCGGAGTTGAATTTTCTCCGGCAAAGTTTTCCAAAAAAGTTACACCTTATGTTAATTCTTCTTTTACATTTAACTTCCTTAGCTTGTCGCTTATTAAGAACAGTTACTCCGGTGCATTGTTTAATGATGCCTTCAGAATCGGACTTATGTCAAACGGCGGGATAATCTATAAGCTGGGAGGGGAGTATTCAGTCTCGTTCAATGCCGGCTATCATACCAGCAACTTGTTCCTGAAGAGTCATAAAGAAAGTTATAATGACAGACTGATATTTGATCAGGACAGACTTCCGATTAATGATCAGGAAGGCAGATTTTATTCAAACCTCTCCGATCCCGAAAACCCACCTCAAATTGTAGAAGGTAATACGAAGAATGTCGGATGGTGGACATTCGGAATTGGAATAAATATTTTATTGGGAAAGTCTAAGATAAAATAAGTATATTGAAAAACTTTTTTTGAATTTAAATTTATCCAATGAATTTTGAAGCCCTTAAGTTAGAGAAGTTCTGTTTATTGTTAATGCTGGCAACAACTGTTTTAGTAGCAAGCTGCGGAAAGCAGAGTAATGAAACAACGAAACAAGAATCAAAGCCGAAGACTGATACGGTTAAGAAGCAAAGCAACGCCAACCCGCTTGTTGATGCAGGCAAGGAATTGTTTTACATGAAGTCAAAGGCAAATAACAATTCATGTTCCTATTGTCACAGTGACGGGACTAACACCGGAAAATCAATGACAAAATTCTTTTCAAATATACAAGGCGCGGACAAGCGGACATCAACCTACCTCGGTAAGTTTACAGGTGATGAAGTGAAAAAGAATGCCGGCGGAGCGACTGTCTGCTGGGAATCCTACATGAAAATGAAAACGCCACTGACTGATGAACAAATAAATGCCCTCAATGCTTTCTATGAGTCTGTAGCAGGAAGTAATCCTCCTTCTGAAATTAAATATGAGACGATTGCCCTTCCTGTTAAGGACAAGGCGAAACTTAAGAACGAACAAAAGTTAGTAATGGGATTAAAGCCTGACTCCCAAAAAGGTGAAGAGTTGTTTAACAATACTTGTGGAACATGCCACGGCGAAAACCATACTGTGAAAGCCCCGCCGGTACTCGAAGATTATGACGGGAATGTAAAGTCAATCGTTTATAATGTAAGACTGGGCGATGGTGCAATGCCGTTCTTTAAGAAGGATGTGTTAAGCGACCAGGAACTCTCGGATATTGCAGACTACATAATGAAAAAGAATGGGAAGTAAAATCTGAACCTGCAGAGAAGTTATAAATAAAAGAGGAAATGTTCAAAAACATTTCCTCTTTTAATTTAGACAAGTTTCTTACGCGAGAAGGATGTAGAGAAAAATTAATATCACGCCTGCAACTGCAATCGTCGAATAATCCTGTATGACTCCGGACTGGATCTTCCGCCAATCTTTGCTGATGTTGGATAGATATTTTGCTATCCCGTTTACAGCTCCGTCAATGATTTTAACATCAAAAATATTATATAAAAAATTCTCGGAAGTCTTCTTCAGAGGCGTTATGACGATTTTGTCATATCCTTCATCAACATAGTATTTATTCTCGAGAACCTTACCAAATCCCTTCGGTTCAGGAAATGTCTCCTGTTTTGCATAAACTTTGAAAGCAAAAATGATTGAACCAACCGCAACAACCACAGCAATCAGTACAAGCAATATTTCTGTCGTTAGTGATGGATGCTTTTCCGGATGCAAAGATAAAATAACCGCCGTTGATTTCATAAAGACAGGATCAAGCCACTCCTTCAGATACGTTGGAAGTTCCATAAATTCAGGAATTCCAATGAACCCTCCAATAACAGAAAGAATCGCCAGTATGATCAAAGGAACTGTCATGGTTGACGGTGATTCATGCGGATGCACATGTGCGGAATCATATCTCGGCTTACCGTAAAATGTAAGAGCAACTGTTCTGAAAATATAAATTGCCGTCATGGCAGATGCAATTAATGCAATGATCATGAACGGTATTCCAATCTCCCGGAAAGTCTCAAAAACTATTAAATCTTTGCTGAAGAATCCGGAGAGGGGAGGAACTCCTGCAATTGCAAGTGAAGCAATAAAAAAAGTTACAAATGTTATCTTCATTTTTGATTTCAGTCCGCCCATCTTTGTCATATCCTGCTCACCATTCATCCCGTGAATCACTGATCCGCTTCCCAAAAATAATAACGCTTTAAAAAATGCGTGAGTAATGAGATGAAAGACTGCAATCCAGTAAATCCCTGTTCCAAGTGCAATGAACATGAACCCGAGCTGTGAAACAGTGGAATATGCAAGGACTTTTTTGATGTCATTCTGTTTCAGCGCTATCGTTGATGCAAAGACAGCTGTAACTAAGCCTATATAGAAAACAATTATCTGTGCAGTAGGGGAAAGAGCATAGAGCAGTGAAGTTCTCGCAATCAGATATACGCCGGCTGTTACCATAGTTGCTGCATGAATGAGAGCTGATACCGGTGTTGGACCTGCCATAGCATCAGGCAACCAAACGTATAAAGGAATTTGGGCAGACTTTCCGGTAGCACCAAGAAAAAAGAGCAGCGCTATTGTTGTCAGCAATGCGTCTCCAATTGGGTAGGTGGAAAGTCCATCAAGGAATTTTGAAATCTCAAGAGTATTAAAATTTGTAAACACAAAAAACATTGCAATCAAAAATCCGAAATCTCCTATCCTGTTTACTACAAACGCCTTAATCGCTGCGTCGCCGGTAAACTTTTTCTCATACCAAAACCCGATCAGGAAATATGAACAAAGTCCGACACCCTCCCATCCAAGAAAGAGCACCAGGAAATTCTCGGCAAGAACAAGATTCAGCATTGCAAAAATAAACAAATTCAGATAGCAGAAGAACTTCGCAAATCCCGAATCACCATGCATATATCCGATTGAATATACATGGATAATAGCTCCGACGCCTGTTATAATCAGCACCAGTGCTATTGATAACGGGTCAATCACGTAAGCATAATTAACGGTGAAACTCCCTGCAGTGATCCAATTGTAATAGTTTAGGACAATCCTTCTGGCATCAGGAGGCAATGACATCATTTCAAACAGACACATTGCTCCAATGATAAAGGGGACAAGTACGGCAAGCGTACAAATCCAGCCAATTAATTTTTCATTCTTGATTTTGCTTCCGAATAATCCGGCGAAAAGAAATCCAAGGAGAGGTAAAAGTGTGACTAAATAGAAATTATCTGCCATGCAATGAATTTAGATTTTAACTACCATTTCAGAATATTTATCTCATCTATGTTGATTGATTCTTTATTCCTGAAAAGCGAAATGATTATTGCAAGCCCAACGGCTGTTTCTGCCGCTGCAACCGTCATTACTATAAATACAAATATCTGACCATTGATGTTGCCCAGAAATGCGGAAAATGCTATAAGTGAAAGGTTAATCGCGTTAAGCATTAATTCGATGCTCATAAATATGATGATTGCATTTCGGCGTACAAGTACACCTATTACTCCAATAGTAAAGAGAATTGCGCTAACGTATAAATATAAATTGATATCAATCATAATGATACAAAATTAAAAATAAATTAACAGAATTGAAATAACATTTAAAGAAGCGAAATACGAACAGAGAGTACAGAGAAAGTTGCATGTCAATCATGGAATCTTCTATTGAAAGAAATCAGAAGGGGACGCACGAGCTGATTTTGAAGGCTATTGCGCCCACACAAAAATTCAATATATTTTTGACTTTACATAATATGTATTATATAACACTTTTAATTTGCTAACCTGATTCAAAAGTTGATACTGTCCAGAAGCTTTTTCGCTCTTTCAACATTTACCTTTCCCGCCACGTTCGATATTTCATTAAGCATAAACTGTATTTCGTTCCTACTGCCGCCTGAATTTATGCATCCTCTCAAATGCGAGTGAAGCTGATTCTCAAAATATCTCGCAGTGAGTATTGCAATGTTTACAAACTCGCGTTCTCTTAGTGTCAATCCGGTTCTCGACAAAACTTTACCATAGCCTTCAGTGATCATCCATGTCCGGATATCGGGACTTAGTTGCTCCATATTTTCAATTAACTTTTTATAATTCTTTCCATAGATTAATTTGCAGTTAATCTTGCCGGCTTGGATTAAGCCGGATTGTGAAAGTGGTTTTTGTGCCTGTATAGGTTTCGGGAAATATCTCTTGTAGAGTTTCAGCGCCTCTATGACTGATGGGAATCCACAGAAGAGATAGCTTTGAATAATGGCTTCATAAAACGCTTCATTTTGAATGCCGGAATTCGACAGTTTCTTAAGCAACTGATTGAGCTTTCTGAAGTTTGCCTTTGCAATGCAACAACAGATCTGACAAATTTCAATTAATTCGATTTTTTTAAGATATGCCATGAAGATATTAGACATTTATGTCCTTAAACATTTTATAAAAAACCTGTTATTTGGATTACTCTGCTTTATACTTATCTTTGTTTTGGTTGACTTATTTGAAAATGTTGACAAGTTTATAGATAAAGAATTAAGTCCCTTCTCTATCTTTCTTTATTATCTATATTTTATACCGGAAATCTTAAAGCTGATTACACCTGTGGCAATGTTGCTTGCCACTTTATTTCTGATGAGCAAGTTCAACAATTACTCCGAATTGGTAGCGATTAAGGCATCCGGTATTAGCCTGCTGCGCTTTTCAATGTCAATTTTAATTTTCGGAGCATTCATAACGGCAGCTTCGATTTATTTTAACGGGTGGATAGTCCCCGAGTCAAACTCTCTTAAGTTCAATTTTGAAAGAACTTATCTCGACAAAAACAAAATTCCCGGTATCGTTCAGAATTTGCATATTCAAGATGACAAAAATAAAATTATATATTTTAGCAACTATAATGAAAGGGAGAAACTTGCAACTAATGCATCGGTTCAGATATTTGATGAATCTGATAATTCAAGGTTAATCACTCGCTTTGATGCATCAGCTATGAAGTGGGATTCAGTCAGGAAGGATTGGAAAATGATTTCTGTAACGAAGAGATCTTTTGATTCCAATTCGACTGAAAGTTATTCTTTTCAAGATACTGTTTATGCATCACAAGTTCCGGAAATTGGCGCGCTTTATATCTCCCCTAATCAGATAATCAAGAATCAACTTAAGCCCGATGAAATTAAACTGAACGATCTTGACGAATTTATTTCGGGAATGGAGAAACGGGGACAAAACGTCTTTAAGGCTGAAGTTGACTACTATTCAAAAATCTCATTTCCATTTGCAAACATCATAATAATATTCTTCGGAATTTCGATCGGAATGAACAGGAGAAAGGGCGGTGCTGCTCTTCAATTCGGCATTAGCATCTTCATTTCCTTCCTTTACCTGGGCTTCATAAAGATTTCACAAACTTTCGGTTACAATGGAGAGATTAATCCCCTGCTGGCTGCCTGGTCTGCAAATATTATCTTTCTTCTGATTTCAATTGCGAATCTCATCAAGACAAATATTCTGTGGAAATGATCAGTTTATCTTTTCGTCTTTAGGTTTTACGGGCAGTTGAAATCCCATTCCCGGCGAGTTTGGATCGTTTTGAACTACTATTTCACCATACTGATTTTCATATCTCTGGATATTCTCATTGAGCGCAGTAAGAAAAAGTTTTGCATGCTGCGGAGTCATTATTATTCTCGAATGCACTTTTGCCTTTGGCACTCCGGGAAAAATTCTTGTGAAATCAATTATGAATTCTGCAGGTGAATGAGATATTATCGCAAGATTCGAATAAATGCCTTCTGCTTCCTTTTCTCCTAATTCAATGTTAATCTGCTGCTGAAGCGATCCGTCTGCATTACTATTATTGTTGTTGCTCATCGTAATTTTAAATTTTTGATTTAAGATAAATTAATAATATCGAAATTGCAAAGTAGATTACTTTGTTTAAAGTTCTCATCGCATTGCAACGTAACTCCATTCTGCTGTTTAACAATCCTTAATACTTTCACATAATCCGGACAATACAAACAAACTTGAATAAGCGTTGAGTAATAACTAATTTTGGAAAAATAAAAAAAATTTTCATGAGTTTGCTTGTAATTGGATCTCTTGCATTAGACACAATAGAAACGCCATTCGGAAAAGCCGAAAGAACGCTTGGGGGATCAGCGACATTTATTTCAACATCTGCAAGTTATTTTACAACTCCGGTAAGGCTTGTCGGAATAGTTGGCTATGATTTCCCGCAATCTGAAGTTGATTTCCTTAGATCAAAGAACATTGATCTCTCCGGTCTTGAATTTTCTCAAAACAAGAAGACATTTCATTGGCATGGCAAATATGATTTTGACCTGAACAACAGGGACTCAATCGTAACTGAATTAAATGCGTTTGAAACCTTTGATCCTGTCATATCCGAAAAGTTCCGCGATAGCAAGTATGTTTGTCTTGGTAATCTTCATCCGAAACTTCAGGTAAAGGTTGTTAATCAGATGGAGAGCCCCAAGCTTGTAATGTGCGATACTATGAACTTCTGGATTGAAGGCGCTCATGATGACTTGATGGAGATACTTGGAATGGTGAACCTGCTTGTTATCAATGACAGCGAGGCAAGAGAATTGTCGGGAGATTTTAATCTGGTCACTGCCGCGAAAAAGATTATGAAAATGGGACCTCAAATTCTCATTATCAAGAAAGGAGAACATGGTGCGTTGTTATTTACCGATAATTTCATTTTTTCGGCGCCGGCTTATCCCCTTGAGAAAGTGTTTGATCCCACCGGAGCCGGAGACACCTTTGCGGGCGGATTGATGGGATGGCTTGCAAAGACTGACGATCTTACCGAAAAAAATCTGAAGCTTGCCGTAATATACGGAAGTGCGATGGCATCGCTTGCCGTTGAAAAATTCTCATTGGATGGCATCAGGAATCTCACACAGGAAATCATAAAAAACAGATTCAATGAATTTGGAAAGCTCACTCATTTTGAAGAAGCAGTGTTGTAAAACTGATTGAAACTTAAAATTTATACGGTCGTATTTTTCATTCAGAAATGCCAATAATTAAAACAGAAGCGTTTGTACTTAAATCATTTCGTTATGGAGAGAGCAGCCGTATAACAACTTTATTCACTCGCGAGTTTGGGAAGATTTCTGTAATAGCACGTGGTATAAGGAATCACAAATCGAAAATGTCAGGTATAATTGAAATGATGAATCATATCAGCGCTGTAATTTATTACAAAGAAACGCGTGAGTTGCAGTATGTTTCAAGCGCCGAACTGATTCATTCGTATGACTTAATTCTCAAGGATATCGAAAAGATGTCTTATGCATTTCGAATGATTGAACTGGTCAGCAAATATCTGACTAACCATGATGCTGCCGACAGTCCGATGTTTGATCTGCTTGTGAGGTCCTATTCAAAATTAAATGCAGCGGATCGCGATTTTGAAGTGCATCTGCTTTACTTCCTCTGGGATGTGTCAATTATAATGGGCATCTTCCCTGCTCCGGATGAATTCGAAAGATCAAAAGAAACTTTATTTGTCAAAAATGAATTTGGAATTAACGAAACTCTGTATGACAGCTTGTCTCATGCAAGTAAATATACTATGAGTGATCAGAAAACTTCAGCGTTAGAGCCGGAGAATGTTTCGAGCCTTATTAAATGGTTTGAGAAATTTATTTCGGGAAACTTCAATGAACAAAAGATGAGCCGTTCTGCAAAAGTTTTCGCTGAATTGATCTAAAAATATTTTGAAGTATTAAAAAAAGTTTTAATTAAAATTAGTCTTATAAATCAGGAGAAAATTATATGTCAAAGAAATCGGTAATCTTTGCCGGGCTATTAGTTGTAATAGCACTATCATTCGGTGGATTGTTAATTGCGAACTTCGGCAGTGTGAAACAATCGCTTGCCGGATCGCAGGTTGATTTTAAAACAACCCCGCCGATTCAAAATACAAACCCACAATTGCAAGGTTTGAATGATGCATTCGTTGAAATTGCAAAAACCGTTACGCCAACTGTTGCATACATTGAAGTCACAACAGGCCAGTCTGAAAACGGACAAGACATGGATAAATTTCAATTGCCTTTTAACTTCGGTCCCGAATTCAAAATGCCCGAAGAAGGTCCGGGGAGAGGAAGCGGTTCCGGTATCATTATTTCGAAAGACGGATACATTTTGACGAACAATCATGTTGTGAAAAATGCGACTGAAAATGGAATTAAAGTAACACTCACTGACAAGCGCGAATTTACCGCAAAACTAATAGGAGTGGATCCCAATACAGACGTAGCCGTTATTAAGATTGACGCGAATGATCTTCCCGTTGCTTCTATTGGTAATTCAGATAATGTTCAGGTAGGACAATGGGTCGTTGCAATCGGCAATCCGCTCGGACTTAACAGTACTGTTACAGCAGGTATTGTCTCTGCCCTTGGAAGAAATATTCAGATGGGAAATGACAGCTATGCAATAAATAACTTTATTCAAACAGATGCTGCCATTAATCCGGGAAACAGCGGAGGAGCATTGGTAGATATCAACGGTTCCCTTGTCGGAATTAACACAGCCATAAAGACTACAAACGGCTATTATCAAGGTTATGGATTTGCAATTCCAATTAATCTTGCCAGAAATGTTGCGTCGGAATTGATGAAGGATGGGAAAGTATCAAGAGGTTACATTGGTGTTTCGATAAAAGATGTTGACGTAAAAGAAGCAAAAGGACTTGGTCTTAGCGAAGCAAAAGGTGTTCTTGTACAAGATGTAATTGCCGGAGGTGCCGGTGACGCTGCAGGGATCAAAGTCGGCGATGTCATTTTGTCGGTTGATGGTAAAGAAGTTAATGCCGCCAATGAATTGCAAACAATTATCGGTTCGCATCATCCGGGTGATGAAGTTAAACTGAAGATTTTCAGAGACGGAGGAATGCTGGACAAGAGTGTAACTCTCAAACCCAGAGAAGAAAGATCTACTCAAACCGCCGAAGGATCAACTCCAAAGGAAAATGACAATGAAACAGCATCCAAGAACCTTGAATCAATTGGAGTAACTGTAACTCCCCTTACGGCTTCTGTAAAGCAGAAATATGGAGTGGATAATGGCGTTTATATTTCCGGTGTAAAGAGATTTTCTGAAGGATTCGACCGTGGGCTTTCAGAAGGATTGGTTATTATCGAAGCTGACAAGGAGAAGGTAGAAAGTATTGATCAGCTAAGTTCTATAATTGCCAATAAGAATAAAGGTGATGTGATCATCCTGAAAGTCAAGAATCAGCAAGGTCTGGTTCGTCTTGTAGCAGTCGAAATCCAGTAATATTAGATGTTTTCCCGGGGAATTTAACAAATCCCCGGGACCCCAAATTGTGTATTTGCTTTTTAAAGTAATAATACCTATTTTTATAAAGGATAAATGGTAATTTATATACGAATATTAATAGTTGCATTGATTTTCAGTTTGGGCATTAAAGTTAATGCCGATACTAAAATTCACTCCAACAATTCAGTTGATAAGTCGGGCACAGTAACTGCAGGAAAAAGCAATGGCGTGTCTGATGATTACAGACTGTATCAAAATTTTCCAAATCCTTTTAATCCTGCCACAATTATCAGTTATAAGCTAAATCAGGGAGGATATGTTTCCTTGAGTGTGTATAATTTGGTTGGCCAGGAAGTCAGTAGTCTCGTTAATGAATATCAGGAAGCCGGAACTTACAGCAAGCAGTTTGATGCTTCTTCACTATCTGCAGGAATATATCTGTATAAGCTGCAGGTAAATGGTTTCACTTCTGTCAAGAGAATGACTTTGATAAAGTAACAAGCTCATATTCCACAGTAAATAAGCCTCTATGAATTTCGTTAAGTCTTTCTGCATTTTTTCTTCATTATTTTTCCTTTCCAATTTTTGTTTTTCCCAAGGTGAAATTATAGACGACTTTTCAAAAAAGGCGCTTCCCGATTGGATCTGGGGCGGCGTTGAAATGAAGTATTCCCATCAGGAAGATAATAAGGAAAACGGATTTGCAGAAATTTTTTCAAAGAATGCCTTAAGTTCAGAAGGTTATATCGGAAAGATTTTGTTGAAAAGACCTTATCTTTTCACCCCGGGAAATTATGTTAATGTAATGCTCAAAGGTGTAAACAATGATGCAAGCGTGATAATACAACTTCTTTATGACCTCGATAACAACAGTTCATTTTCAGAAGACAATGATTTGATGCTTGCCTCAAGTCCGGTAAGTTTGAATTATGAAGGGTGGAAAGAAATAAAGATTAAACTTGACCAGGATAATTTCCATATTGTTTCAAAGACACAGGATGATTTTACTATTACGGAGCAAAATGCATTTGGAATACAACTTGAGTTTGAAGCAGGTAAAAATTACAAGAGTTCAGTTTTTCAATCGGGAATTGCTCTTGTTTCGGAAATTCAAAATAAAGAAATGTTTGATACCCGGGATTCAGGACCATCTTCAACAGATAAAGAATCTTATTTCAACATACGGAATTATCCCAATCCATTTAATCCTACTACAACAATCACCTTTAATTTACCTCAATCTACATCTGTCACTCTTAGTATATATGATCGGCTCGGACGAGAAGTAACCGTTCTAATTGATCAAACTATGGAAGCCGGTGAACATTCTGTTGAATTTAATGCTTCGGAATATCCAAGCGGGATTTATTTCTACAGAATCAAAACTCCGGAAAAAACAGAAGTGAGAAAAATGCTTTTTACAAAATAGCACTTCCCTCTCCCCTATTTATTTCACTATCGCAATACCGGCCGGGAACGAGCCCATTTCCAGTTTATTTGGCAGCAGCGAAAAATTTGAAACCTGTATGATTCTCGAAACTCCAATCTTGTTGCTCCCTACTTGCGGATGATGCCCGTCAAAGCCTGACTGTGTTTCACACGCGATGATTGCATATTGTCCGTCAGCAGTAAAATCAACTCCATGCGGCTGTACTCCAACATTTGGAATTGTGGTCTGCACCGTCTGTGTTTGGCAATTTATTACCGAAACAGTATTGTTATTCCTGTTGCATACAAACAAATACTTTCCGTCTGATGTCAGTTTCATTAATAAAGGAAATGCGTTAGTTCCAAGTGCAATAGCATTTACCTGAACCAAATCATTCGTCCTGTAAATTCTTACTTCATTTGATCCTCTGCACGAGACATACATCAGACTCCCGTCAGGTGAAAGCACAATTTGATATGGCCGGAAGTGAGTTGTTCCCTGTCCTCCGGGAGGAACAGTCGGGTCAATGGGGCCTTTAATATAAGTGCTGTCACTTGCATAAAAATTTTCTGCACTGATTTTGAAAATATACTCTCCGATTTCTGACGTAACGTAGAGCCATTTATCGTCAGGCGACAGCGCCATTCCATGAGGTCCGGTCATCGCTACATCAGAGAATGTCCCGTTAACCGTCATATTATGTGCATCAAATCTTCTCGTAATTGTTTCAGAAGTTCCGGAGAAAAAATTCGTCACAAAACCATTATGACCATCACCCGAGATTTCTATATGTGCAGGATTTGAAGGCGCTTGCATTCGGCCCACAAGCGCATAAGTTGTTGCATTGTATTTTTCAACATAGCCTTCCTGAATCAGGCTGACATAAAAATAATTTTTGTCAGGACTAAGTATTACATAATGTGCTGCATCAAGACTATTTGGTCTTCCTCCAACAGGAATCAACCTAACAGTGCGCCTTTCATTTGGCTGAATAACTGCAACAACATCAGCCGCCTGATTAGTGATGAATCCTTTGTCATTAGGGTCAATATTTGAAAATGCTACATTCCCATTGACATCCTTTGCACCGCCGTTAATCCAATTCATGATCGTATGTACCCTTGAAGTATCAATCTTATGAACAGATGGTTCGGGGACAGTGATATTGATTACAGGAGCATAGTTTGTATCATTATTTAATACCGCAATCATGTGCGACCAGAATCCGTTGTAAGGTATAATCATGGTTCCATTGCCGGAACCGTTCATTGCCTTCTGCCAATCCACAAGATTCAATCCGCTTGCGCTGTTTTCATTTGCATGACATGAAGGAGTCGTGCAGGTAACATTGTTGGACGTATATGGCGTATTAAATACCGCCTCAACTTCCGGCGGGAATTTCACAATATTATCCGGTGTAGTTGTAAAGTCCTGCTTGCAGGACTGGAGTTGCATCAGCGTTGCACATACAATAACGGTAGCAATTATGCATACTGAAGTCTTGATCATTCTTCTTCTCATATTCTATTGACTGTTTTCTAAAATAGTTAAATTTTTTTCGAAGTTTCTTATCCCGGCAATGAAGTTCTCGCCAAGCTTTTCAGGGATATTGTTGGAATTTATATTAACCAGGATTCCTTTCCCGGAACAAATCAACTTTTTGTTTTCACAATTTTCGATTGTCTGTTCAAAACAAAAGCTTGAATTTTTTATCCACGAGATGCGTGTGTAAACATTCAGCAATTCATCAAGATAGGCAAATGCGAAATAATCAATTTCGTTATGCACAACTACAACTTTCAGCCCGTCATTAAAGATTCCTGACGGAAGCATTCCATATCCGAGATTTCTGCGGTATTCAACTCTTCCCTTCTCGAAGTATTTGAAATAGTTCATGTTATGAACTATTCCCTGCGAATCAACATCATACGTCCTTACTCTGACTCTGACCGAATGTCTGTAAATTGATAAATCCAACGAGAAAATGTATACATTAAAATAGACTTTTGATGTAAAACATTCAATAGATTCTAATGATTGAGAATGCAATCGTAATGAGTCTTGCTAAATCTTGCTTCCACAATATAGCGCGAACTTACTTAAATAATTTAGATTCAATTTGTATATTGTAAACACTTCATGAGTAAAATTATTAATAAAAAGATCGGACTCATTGGCTTTCCGATGGATTTAGGAGCAGACAGACGCGGAGTTGATATGGGACCTTCTGCAATCCGTTATGCCAACCTTGAGGAAAAACTTGAGAAGTTGGGCTGTAACGTAACGGATTTTGGCGACATTGAAATTCAGATTTCAGAAACACAGAAGATTGGAAATTCCAAGTTAAAGTATCTTAATGAAATTTCGAGAACTTCAAGAATTCTTGCAGGCAAAGTTGAGAATCTCTTGGAAAAAAAATATTTCCCGCTGATAATCGGAGGTGACCATGCAACTGCAATTGGCAGTATTGCGGGAATCTCAAGTTACTGCAGGAAAAAACGAAGGACACTCGGTATCATCTGGATTGATGCCCATTCCGATATGAACACACCGGAAACCACTCCGTCCGGCAACATACACGGCATGCCTCTGGCTGTTGCAATTGGCCTTGGACATAAATCACTTACACATATTAGCGGCTTCTCTCCGAAGGTGGAAGTAGAGAACATTGTAATGATTGGAATACGGGACGTTGATCTTTATGAAGCGAATACTATTAAGAATCAAAAATTGAAAGTTTACACGATGACCGATGTTGATAAGATGGGAATCCACAGGATAATTGCCAAAGTACTTTCAGACTTCAGAAGCAGGATTGATCACATCCATGTTAGTTTTGACATGGACGGAATTGATCCTGACTTTGCAGAGGGTGTCGGCACTCCTGTTCCGGGTGGTTTGACATATCGAGAGTCACAATTGCTGATGGAAATGGTTGCTGATTGCGGATGCATGAATTCTCTTGAAATGCTTGAAGTAAATCCGATTCTCGATACAAAAAACAAGACAGCCAACCTTGCTACGGAGCTCATACTGTCCGCACTTGGGAAAAATACTCTTCACTTTTAGTCCTCATCAATTATTCTGATTCAGCCTCAACAGTTTATTGAGCTTCTCTTTCGATTCTGCATGCTTCTGTTTTTCCCTTTCAACAACATCGGTAGCAGCTTTGTTCAGGAAACTTTCGTTAGATAGTTTCTTTTCAAGTGTTGTCAAATACCTCTTCAGATCATCAATCTCTTTTGCGATCTTTTCGGATTGCTTTTCCGTATTCAGAGAAGCATTCAGTAATAGATAAATCTCGGATTCACCTGATACAGCGCTTGCATACTGCTTACCTTCAAGTTTCTTATCCGCAAATTCAAATATTTCGAGGTTGCATAGTTTCAAAATTTGATTCTCAAATTTTGAAATCATTGCCTTTGTATCTGATGGTGCAGCTATGTACAAATGTGATTTCTGCGACGGCTCAATTCCGTTCTCAGTTCGCAAGTTTCTTACAGCTGAAATTAGTAGCTTCAATTTCTCGACATCGGTTTCAATTCTTTCATCAATTCTGCCTCTGTCAGACACAGGAAACTCCTCAAAAGAAATGCTTCTATTGTCTCTGTCATTGCCGGTCAGATGCCACAACTCTTCGGTTACATAAGGCATCACAGGGTGAAGCACCTTAAGTATTGATTCATAATGCTTCATTGCATTGTCAAGAATTGCATTACTCCTTTCAGGGGAATTATTAATATCAATTTTAATGAACTCTATATACCAGTCGCAAAATTCACTCCATACAAAATTATAAATCGTCTTCGCATAATCATTGAGTCTGTATTCTCTCAAAAATCTGTTGGCTTCCTCCAGTGTCGCATTAAATCTGCTCTGAATCCATTTCTCTGTGATATCCACTTCCTCAATTTCATCACCCAATCTATCGGTGAATACATTTTTTTCTTTCATCATCATAATAAATCTTCCTGCATTCCAGAGTTTCGTCACGAAATTTCTTCCAATCTGTGTCTTCTCCTCATCAAACAATACGTCATTACCAAGAGGCGCAAGATAAATAATCGTAAATCGAAGCGCATCAGTTCCGTATTTATCCATCAACTCAATTGCATCCGAATAATTTCCTAGCGTCTTTGACATCTTTACTCCCCTTCCATCTCGCACAGTTGAATGAAAGTAAACTTCACGGAAAGGAACTTCATGCTTATATTCCATTCCTGCCATTATCATTCTCGCAACCCAGAGAAAAATTATTTCCGGAGCTGTTGATAAGAAATCGGTCGGATAATAGTAATTCAGATTTTCATTCAATCTGTCATTCTCATTATTCTCCCATCCAAATACACTTAGCGGCCATAGCCATGATGAAAACCAGGTATCGAGCACATCTTCATCCTGCACCCAGTTCTCCGTATCCGATGGCGGATTAACGTCACAGTATATCTCACCGCTTTGCTTATGATACCAAATGGGAATCTGGTGTCCCCACCATAACTGCCTGGAAATGCACCAGTCTCTTATGTTTTCCATCCAGTGGAAATATACTTTCTTATATCGTTCGGGATAAAATTTTATTTTGTCGTTTCTGACAACGTCAATTGCAGGACCTGCAAGTTTCTTCATTGAAACAAACCATTGCTCCGACAAATATGGTTCTATCACAGCTTTCGTCCTGTCCGAAACTGCAACGTTATGAACAAAGTCTTCAACCTTGACAAGCAAATCTTCGCTCTTGAGTCTGGCAAGAATTTTTCCTCTCGCATCGTCTATTTTCAATCCCTGAAATTCACCCGCGTGTTCATTAAGCAATGAATCCTTGGTTAAGACTGTTACGGATTCAAGTTTATGACGTTGTCCAACTTCAAAGTCGTTAAGATCATGAGCAGGAGTAATCTTCAATGCCCCTGTACCGAATTCCATATCCACGTAATCATCTTCAATCACGGGAATTAATCTGTCAGTCAAAGGCAGATGCACTTTTCTTCCCGTAAATTTCTTATACCGGTTATCCTTTGGATTAACGGCTACTGCCGTATCGCCAAACATTGTTTCAGGTCTTGTTGTTGCAATGGTAATAAAATCATCAGAGCCCTCAAGTACATATTTAATGAAGTAAAGTTTGTCTTTTCTTTCCTGATAAAAAATCTCATCATCACTTACGGCAGTCTGCGAATCAGGATCCCAGTTGACAATGCGTTTGCCTTTATATATCAGACCTTTTCCATATAGATCAACGAACACTTTCCTGACATTGAGCGAAAGTCCTTCATCGAAAGTAAATCGCTCCCTGGACCAGTCAACCGAAGCCCCCAGTTTTTTCAATTGCCTTTGAATAGTCCCGCCGTTTTTTTTCTTCCACTCCCAAACAAGTTCAATAAACTTTTCTCTTCCAAGATCATATTTAGTCTTACCGTTTTTTGCAAGCTCTTTCTCTACCATAACCTGGGTTGCAATTCCGGCATGGTCAGTCCCGGGTACCCAGCAAACCTCATAACCCTGCATACGTTTCCATCTGCAATAAATATCCTGAATTGTATTATTGAGCATGTGACCGAAATGCAATATTCCGGTTACATTAGGTGGAGGTATGACAACGGAATATTTTTTCTTTCCTTCTATCGGATGTGATTCATAGAGTCTGTTTTCTTCCCAGAACTTCTGCCATTTGAGTTCTGAATTTGTGAAGTCAAATTTCTTGGGAACTTCTTTCATCAGGCTAACTGCTTTTGTTTTATGTTATTGTTCTGAATAATTTCTCCGGCAAGATTTAAATATGCAATCGCGCCTTCCGAATTTATTTTGTAAAGGCACAGCGGTTTGCCGTAGAATGTTGATTCATTGAGGAGACTTGTATTCGGTATCACAGTGTTTAGCAGGAACTTATTGTACTTAATCTTCAATTCCCGTTCGGAAATTTTTGTTACGCGCGAATCCTTTTCATACATTGTGAGGATTATACCCTCGATTTCGAGATTAGGATTCGCAATTTCCTTTATCCAGTCATAGTAATTGAAAAGCCTGTCAACGGCTTCAAGCGAAAAGTGTCCTGATTTGACAGGGACGAGTATCGAATCTGAAGCAACAAGAGCATTCGTCGAGATTCCTTTCAGTACCGGAGGGCAGTCCATTATTATGTAGTCATAGTAATTCTCAACTTCATGCACGGCATTCTTCAGTATCAGCCTGTTCTCTGAATACTTCAAAAATTTTTCATGCATGTTAATTGAATAAACGTTTGAAGGAACGAAGTCAAGAAATTCAAGTTCTGTCCTGTGAATTGCCGACTTCAGAGAATGGGTAAACGCAAATATTTCCGCGAGGCTTGCTTTGATCTTATCAGAAGTAAATCCTAATGCAATTGCAGATGCACCGAATGGATCAACATCAATAAGCAGGGTTCTCTTTTCGGCAACAGCAAGTGAAGCCGCAAGATTGACTGCCGTCGTTGTCTTTCCTACTCCGCCCTTAGGGACGCAAACTGAAATTATTCTGCTCATTCTATAATTCTGAAAAATAAATCTTACTCTTATTTATCACGCAATATGGTTTACAATACAATTCATAACCCGCAAATGGAGTATTAAGAGATTTAGTTTTGAATTTCCTGACATCAGCTTTCCATCTTTTTTTTGTATTGAGCAATGTAAGATTAGCTGGCTCTCCTTCGCTTATGCTGACGGGATCAATCCTCAAGATTTTTCTGGGATTCACTGCCATCTTTTCAATAAGTTTTTCAAAGGTTATAATATTCTTCTTAACAAGATAAGTATATGCAAGACCCACAGCAGTTTCAAGTCCTATTATGCCAAATGGTGCGTCGTAAAATCCTTGACTCTTTTCATAAACGCTGTGCGGCGCGTGATCGGTGCAGATTACATCAATGGTATCATCGCGAAGTCCTTCAAGTATGCCCGAAACATCAAGGGATGTTCTCAATGGAGGATTCATCTTGGCGTATGTGTTGTAGCCAATGCATTCCTTTTCTGTCAATATGAAATGATGAGGGCAAACTTCCGCAGTCACATTTGTGCCTTTTGACTTTGCATCTCTTACGAGATCAACACTCTTTGCGGATGAAACATGCTGAATGTGATATCTCGAATTTCTTACATATTCGGTGAGCAATATATCGCGCGCCAAAACCGAAGTTTCACTGATTGCAGGTATTCCCCTCAATCCGAGTGATGTGGAAATGAATCCTTCATTCATCACTCCGCCATTTGAGAGTCTCATATCTTCACAATGCTGAATAACAACTGAATCAATCTGCGAAGTAAATTCAAGAACTCTGCGCATTATCTCCGGATTATAAACAGGACTTCCGTCATCTGTAAAAGCAATTGCTCCCGCTTCACTAAGCGACAATATTGGCGAAAGCATTTCTCCCTTTCTCTCCGAAGTTGCACAAGCAGCGAACTTTACATCAACCAAGAAATCTTTACACTTTGAAACAAGGTTCTGCAGAAGAGCCGGAGAATCAAGGGGTGGAATTGTATTGGGCATGCACAACACGCCCGTAAAACCACCGTTTGCAGCGGCTTCGGAACCGCTTTGAAGATTTTCCTTATGCACCTGTCCCGGTTCGCGAAAATGAACATGCATATCAAACAATCCCGGTGTACAAGTAAGACCTTTACATTTTAACTCCTTGGCAATCTTTGGAAGCTTATTTACTCTTCCGATTTTTTGAATGATACCATTGACAATTAGAATGTCTGCGGTTTCATTGAGACTGTCACCAGGAGAGACTATATTAACTTCGCGCAGAAGAATGTTCATTTGGCTTCATTCATGAGTTTAAAAATTGCGCACTTAACTGCAACTCCATTTGTAACCTGCTCAAAGATAAATGAATTCGGCGAATCCGAAGTCTCGTAATCAATTTCCACATTGACGTTCATTGGTCCCGGATGAAGAATCTTTATGCTGCGATTATATTTCAATCTATCATGTGTAATTCCGTAATGCCTGTTGAATTCATTAAGCGACGGAAGCAATGATCCGGCTTCTCTTTCAAGCTGCACCCTCAATACGTTAACCACATCGTTGTCTCTGATTGCATCATTAATGTCCGAATAAACATTGACTCCGAGTCCTTCAATGTATCTCGGGATGAATGATGCAGGTCCGCACACTGAAACAATTGCATCAAATTTCCTCAATCCGAAAATATTCGACATTGCAACCCTGCTGTGAGAAATGTCTCCTACAAGGCATACTTTGAGATTCTTAAGTGATCCGAATTTTTCCTTTAATGTGAACATATCGAGCAACGCTTGAGTCGGATGCTCATTGATTCCGTCGCCGGCGTTGATGATTCTCGCAGAAGTATGATTAACAAGCAGTTCAGGAATTCCGGACCCACTATGCCGGATTACAATGTAATCAAACTTCATTGCATCAATGTTCTTTATGGTATCGAGAAATGATTCTCCCTTATTGATTGAAGAACTGCCGGTAAAAAAATTTATTGAATCCATTCCAAGCTTCTTCTCTGCGAGTTCAAATGAAGTTCTGGTGCGCGTTGAATCTTCGAAGAACAGATTAATAACCGACCTGCCGTCTAAGATTCTTTCGAAAGGTTTCTTGCTGAATATGAACTTTTTGTAGTATGAAGTCTCACGAAAAATATCTTCTATGTTTTGCTTTGTTAAATTCCTGATGCCTGTTAAATGTACCGGAAAGTTCAATTGCATTTAATTTACATACCGATTAAGAAATTCCATAACACATAATCCAGAATAAGTATCGAAGCTGCGGCAATAACAAATGCTTTGATTGTAGAAAGTCCAACGCCTTCTGCGCCACCGCTTGTTTGAAATCCGATGAAGCATCCAATTGATGAAATCGAGACTCCAAAAAATAGCGCTTTTATCGTTCCGGCATAAAAATCCTTTATCTCAAATGATTTCTTAAATGCCGAAATAAATGTTTCACTCGGTACATCAAGAAATGCGTTTGCAACAGTGTATGAACCCATTATCGCAATTGAGCTTGCATACACTACGAGAATCGGAAGCATGCATGTTGTGGCAACGATTCTTGGCATTGCAAGATATCGTATCGGGCTGATTGCCATTGCTTCAAGCGCATCTATTTGTTCCGTAACTTTCATTGTTCCAAGTTCTGCCGCCATTGATGCTCCGACTCTTCCCGCAAGCACAATCGCTGCAAGCACGGGACCAAGCTCGATGATGATTGCCTTTGTCGTTGCAGAGCCAAGATAGCTGTATGAAATTAATCCTTTTATCTGATAAGCTGCTTGCCAGCACGTTACGGCGCCGGTGAAAATTCCTATTATACTTATCAGCGCGATTGAATTAACTCCGACATGAAGCATTTGTTCGAGGATAAGTTTCCTGTCGCGAAACACTCTTCCAAGGCTTTTCACTACGCCAATCATCAAGAGCGTATATTGCCCGACTTCAGTAAAAAATTTTGTTGCTCTTCTTCCGATGAATGAAATCAAATTATTTTAAGTTTTTTCCATTAAAAATTCTTTAGCTTCTGCACTTTGATTTGGAGAAGTCTGTTGCCGGCTTTCTTCATAACAGTTATGATCAAGCCCTTATAATCAATTCTCTCATAGACTTCCGGAACATGTCCTGTCACCTGCTGCAGAAATCCGCTTAGCGTTTGATACTCATCATCAGCAACCGGAATATCAACCGTGAACCTCTTATTAAATTCCTCAATTGAGATTTCCGGATTGACGAGGTAAATGCCTTTCTTGTCCTGTTTGATTTTCTCCGATTCAGTGTCATATTCATCTTCAATTTCACCGACGATCTCTTCTATTATATCCTCAAGAGTTATCAAACCTTCCACACCGCCATGCTCATTTACAACTATCCCGAGATGAATACGCTTCTTCTGAAAGTCTGTAAGTATTTCCCCTATGTGTTTCGTTTCGGGAATGAAATGCACGGGCCTGATTATATCCTGTAAAACTATGATATCTCTGTGTTCTGCGGCGCTGATTATATCTTTGGAATATATCACTCCGATTACATTATCGATTGTATCCTTAAAAACCGGAATTCTTGAATATCCTTCTTCAATTACTTTTTCAATAATCTTATCACGGCTTTCCTCGATATCAATAGCAAACATGCTGTTTCGCGGCACCATTACTTCCTTGGCAACTTTGTCATTAAAATCAAAAATCTTTTCAATAAGCTGCTGTTCCGTTTTGTCAATTTCACCTGACTTCGTACCTTCCGCGATTAGAATTCTAATTTCTTCTTCTGAATGTGACTTTTCCATTTCGCTTACAGGCTGAATACCCGCTGCGCGGAGAATTGCATTTGCAGTTCCGTTGAGTAGCCATATCGCAGGTTTGAAAACAACGTAAAATAAGTTAAGCGGTATAGCCACAAATAAAGTCGTTTGTTTCGGATGACGAATTGCGACCGACTTTGGCGCAAGTTCTCCCAAAATTATGTGAAGGAAAGTAATCAGAATAAATCCAACCGTTAGTGAGATTGTGTGGATCGTTTTCGGATCGCTTATCTTGAGTAATTCAAAAACGGGATCAAGTATCCGTGCTGTTACCGGTTCTCCGATCCAACCCAGTCCAAGCGAGGAAATTGTTATTCCAAACTGTGTAGCTGCAAGATATTCATCAAGATGTGATATGAGTCTCAAAGCAAGTTTCGATTTGCTGTCTTTCATCGAAACAAGCTGTGTCTTTCTTACCTTTACAATAGCAAACTCCGCAGCTACAAACAGAGCGTTCATGGTAACAAAGACAAGCAACAAAAACAGGTCAAAGAATATTGACTTAATTTCCTGCATACAGATGTGTCATAAAAATACTCAATTAGTTAGCTTTGTTCAATTTAATTGCTGTGTCAATAGCGCGGTGTTGAATAATCGGTTAGGATTGATTTGAGGATTCAATCATAAATCCCGATGTGTCTGGTTCATAAAAAATCACTTGCCAATGACCAATAAAGACCGGTGAGTGATTACTTTGTAAATATCATCTTTTTTATATCTGAAGTATACTGCGTTTCAAGCTTATAAAAATATATGCCGCTTGAAATTTCAGAATACTTGGAAGTATTGAATTCCACATTGTATGATCCGGGGGTTTGAAACGCGTCAACAAGAAGATCAACCAATTGACCGGTGAGAGTGTAGACTGACAATTTCACATGTGTAGGCACAAGTATCTGATATGAGATTGTCGTAGAGGGATTGAATGGATTTGGATTATTCTGTTTCAATTTAAATTCCGGTACTTCAGTAATTCCGATTTTTAGTTCTTCGCTCGCAACTACTTTGTTGGAAATATCAAGCACATTCAGTTTGTAAAAATAAACACCATTCTCCTGCGGCTTATCCGAATTAGTGTAATAATAAACAGTGGCAGAATCGCTTTCTTCCTTTTTCCTGAAGTTTGAAAATAGAACTTCTGAAAGTGGATTGTAAAGCTCGGTTCCGATCTTCTTATTTTCAATCTTGAATTTATACAGATTCCCGGGATTTACAATACTCCAGTTAAGTTCAACTTCACCCTTTTTTATTTTCGCAGTAAAACTTCCGATCTTGTTTACAATATTCTCCGCAAGGCAATCTCCCGCAAGCAGAAAGAACATCGCTGCAATCAGAACGTAAGTTTTCTTATATACTGTCATTGTGTAATCAATCATCTGTATTCCCTAAGAAATTCAAGTCTCTTTTTCAATTTTTCTTTTGGCATCAGGAGTTTGTCTTTGCCGAATATTGCTTCATCCTGACTTGCAAAGACGAGTTCATACTCGTCGCTCATTACAATCGCTTCTTCAGGACAAACCTCTTCACAAAATCCGCAAAAAATACATCTAACCATGTTAATCTCGAACAATTCCGGATATCTTTCCTTCTCTCTGTCTGTCTCGGCTGCCTGAACCTGAATTGCAAGCGCAGGACAAACACGGGAACATAAGGCACAAGCTACACACCTTTCCGTACCATCGTCTTCCTGTACGAGAACGGGTCTTCCCCGATATGAATCCGGCGGAGTCCACACTTCTTCAGGATACTGACGAGTAAATTTGGGTCTGAAGATTTGCTTGAAAGTCAGAATTAGACCTTTGACCGTTTGGGGTAAATATGTCTGCTCAAAGAAAGTTAAATCTTTTTTCTTGGTGATTGCCATCTATTATTCCTTGTTCACATTTTAAAGATAATATAACAAAGTATTACCGATTTTAATATTGAATTCTTTTTCGGACGCATTGACTTTATTTAGTATGAATTTCATTCCGGATAAGATCTTAATCATAAATTTTTTATGATAGAACCATCAAAATGTTCATACATTCTAATTCTGATTTCTAACCATTTTCAGATGAACAGGAATCAGACGTTTCTCAATCAATTCAAAGATCAACTCCGTAAGCACTGCAAGCACCGCAGCCGGGATAGCACCCATCAAAATCATTCCGGTACTATTGAGCGCAAGCCCTGTTACGATGAAATCACCCAAACCGCCGGCACCGATAAATGCCGCAAGCGTTGCAGTGCCAATGCTAATCACTGCGGCTGTTCTTATTCCCGCTATAATGGTTGGCAGCGATAATGGAAGTTCTATATATCGCAGTTTCTGATAAGTTGTAAGTCCGATGCCACTTGCGACTTCTTTAAGCTGGGGATCCACACTCATAAGCGCAGCAGCAGTGTTTCTCAAGATCGGAAGCAATCCGTAAAGAAAAAGCGCCACTACCGCAGGAAACATACCAATGCCGAAAATCGGAATCATGAAAGCAAGCAGCGCAATTGACGGAATTGTCTGCAGTAATCCGGCAATGTACAATATTGCTTTTGAAAAATTTGAATAGATATAAATGATTACTCCGAACGGAACAGCTAGTATCACGGCGAGAAGCAACGAGATAAAAGTAAGTTCCAGATGCCGGAAGAGTTTCGGAATAACTTCAGCAATCATTCCGCCACCGGTTTTGTCACCGCTCGCAGTTTTGATTAAGTTTTTCTTTACGAGAAATTCATGCGCGACATCGGCGAAACTCTTGTTATTATATAAAACTTCCGCATTCATCATCTGCATCTCGCTTTCATTGATCATTCCCGAAAGTTTTCCGAAGAGGTTTTTCAAAGTATCGGAAATATCCCTTTTATAAAATGAGACCGCAAAATATTTTGGGAAAAAATTCTTATCATCCTCAAGAATCGTCAGATTATATTTCGGAATCTCGCCATCGGTAGAATACACATCAGTCAGATCAATCTCTCCGTCCTTAAGAGCATTGTATGCAAGTCCGTGTTCGAGCCCGATGGGAGCCTGCGGGAGCCCGTAAACCTTTGATAGATTCTTCCACCCGTCTTCGCGGTTAAGAAATTCATGTGTCAGTCCGAATTTCATTTCCGGATGATCAACAAGGTCGGAGATTTTGCCGATTGAATTCTTCGCAGCAAATTCTTTTCTCACCGCAAATGCATACGTGTTATTGAATCCGTATTGTCCCGAAATCTCAAGATTATAATCATCCTCCAGTCGTTTCTCAAGTTCATCAAAAGAAATTTTTCCTTTCAGATTCAGTATTGCTTCGGAAATAGTTCCCGTGTACTCCGGATATACATCAATCTCATCATTGACCAGAGCCTGATAGCAAACTAACGTGCCGCCGAGATTAAATTTTCTGTCTGCCTTATATCCGGAGTTTTCAAGTATCTGTGAAAGCATCTCACTTAAAATATAACCTTCATTAAAATGCTTTGCGCCAACTCTGATGGTTTGTGCCTGGGAGCTGCATCTTAATGCATTCATCATCATCAACAATGCAATGAAAAATGCAGCCGGACGATAAGTAAAAAATGTGATCATGATGTTTCTTCTTATGTAATTCAATGTAATTCAATGTAATCCAATGTAATTCAATGGATCAAGGTTTTAAACGACTTCAGGTTTCAAGCTGTGAACTGACAAATTTTTTCACAAAATCATTTGCCGGTTTGCTCATAATTTCATCTTTGCTTCCGGTCTGCTGTATTACTCCGCCATCAATGATTACAATCCGGTCAGCAAGCCTGAATGCTTCCTGAAGATCATGCGTTACCATGATAACAGTTCTTGGTTCCATTGTTTGAATTTTCAGAAACTCAAAATGAATCTCCGACTTCGTTGCAGGATCGAGAGCACCAAATGCTTCATCAAGCAGAAAAACGGGCGGATTAAGCATCATTGCTCTACAGATGCCAACTCGCTGTTGTTCTCCGCCGGACAATTGGAACGGAAATTTTTTTCTGAAACTATGCGGAAGATTCACTAATTTCATGAGCGAGCTGATGCGATCTTCAATTCTCTTTCCATCCCATTTATTTAAGCACGCAAGCAAAGTAATATTATCATATACATTCAGATGAGGAAACAGGGTTGTCCCCTGAACCGAATATCCTATTCTCAACCTTAGTTCATTTAGCTTCTTGTAGTCAATTACTTTTTCGAAAACGATAACTTCACCAGATGTAGGAGCAACAAGTCCATTAATGATTTTAAGAAGAGTTGACTTGCCGCTTCCGCTCTTTCCGATTATTGCAGTGATTTTGTTTTCGGGAAAATCAATATTGACTTCATTAAGAATTTTCCTGTCTCCATAGACTTTGGATATATTCTTGAACATTACAGGAAAGGACATGCTTTAAGACCCTTCAGTTATTTTCCAATTTGGAATGATTAATTATTGTGCTCGCATTGGTAAACAGATATAATACTTGACCTGTAACGACAGGCAATCAAATAAGATTAAGTATTTTTAAAAATATTCGTAATTTCTGATGACAGTTTTGAAAATAAAAATTACTAATTGAATGACAAACATAAAATGCTGCACTCGATTCCAATCACAGCGGAGGTTGCCATGCCTAACCGTGTCAAACCAGTGTCAAACCAGTGTCAACCTGTGTCAGACATTCAATTTGTGAGTTTCTTTTCAAAATATAATTTAAGAGATTAAAGTTAACAAAACAAAATTATGAATTGGATGCAACAAATCTGAAATTGATTGATGAAGAAATCGCTGACTATAAGTTTCTCTCGGATGAATTCCTCAAAGTAAGGAATCAAACAATTGAGATTGTTACTCCTCTCGAGACTGAAGACTACGTTGTTCAGACTGAAGCATTCATGAGTCCGCCAAGGTGGCATCTCGGTCATCTGTCATGGTTTTATGACCAGCTCCTTCGAAAATATTATTCGGATTACAGCCCTTACAAAGAAAACTACGATTTTTATTTTAACTCTTATTATCTTTCTTTCGGAGAACTTTTTACAAAATCAAGACGCGGAACAATTTCACGCCCGACTGTGAAGGAAACGCTCCAATACTGGAATTGGGTAAACGAAGAAGTACTTAAGTTCTTGAAAAATGAGACTCCTAACAAAGAAGTTTTTAAGTTGTTTCTGCTTGGATTCAATCACGAGTATCAGCATCAAGAACTTCTGATTTATGATTTACAGCACTTGCTTGCAGATAAGTATGTCCCTGTTGAAATGCGAATGCCTCCGCAAACTAATGACACTGTGAAGAATGAGATGATAAAACTGCCCGGAGGAATTTTTACAATGGGTTTTGATGAGTTCAGGCATCATGATTTGTTTGCTTATGATATAGAAATGCCCGCTCATAAAGTTTATGTAAATAAATTTTCAATTGACAAATACCCTGTTACTAACGGTGACTTCTTAGAGTTTATTGAAGACGGAGGATACAAAAATTTCAGACACTGGCTGTCGGAAGGTTGGGACATTGTTCGACAAAATAATTGGAAAGCTCCTTTATACTGGCAGTTGGGAGATAATGGCGAATGGTTTAAGATTGATTTTCGAGGTGAGAAAACAATTTCGGAAATTGCAGATGAGCCGGTGATTAATGTCAGTTACTTTGAAGCAGATGCTTATGCAAAATGGTCGGGAAAGAGATTGCCAACGGAAGCAGAATGGGAAATGGCGGCTTCATTTGATGGGGATAGAGGTGTCAATAGAATTTTCCCATGGGGAGATAAATTGCCTGACGATGAAACATCGAACTTATTTGAATCCGCAATCTGGGGAACAACAAAAGTCGGTTCATACCCTCTCGGTGCAAGTTATTATGGTTGCGAACAAATGATAGGTGACAACTGGGAATGGACATCTTCCGAATTTATGCCTTATCCCGGTTTCAAATCCGGCTTTGCCGAATATAACGACAAGTGGTTCAACAATCAGAAAGTTCTCCGCGGTGGTTCTTTCGGAACTCCAAGGATGCAGACAAAAAATACTTACAGAAATTTCTTCAAGACTCACGAGCGCTGGATGATCTCCGGATTCAGATGTGCTAAATGACAGAAAGAATTGAATCTTTGAAAAATATATTTCCTAATTTTTTTTAATAAAACTTTACAACCTTTTCTAAACTATAAAAAAATATTTATGTCAGACTTCATTTCAGATTTAATCGGGAGCATCGGAAGCGATGCCGGAGAAAAAATTGGTTCAAAACTTGGAATAGACCCGAACATCATTAATCAGGCAATACCTGTTATTGCACCAATGATTCTCGGGGGCTTGAAAAACCAGAGTACCAACAACGGCGGGCAGGAGAGAGTTGATCATATTCTTAACAAGTATGGTAATCCTGAAGTACTCAACAACATTGACGGACATGTTGATGAAATGTCGAAGAAAGAAAATTTCGATTCTAATCTCGGCGGACTACTTGGTAATTCCGGAGAACAGGTTAAGGATGTTCTCACAAATAACTTCAAACTTGACGGAAGCACTGCTGCAAAGATTATTCCGATGGTAGCGCCTTTGATACTTGCCTACCTTACAAAGAGCAGAAATTCAAATCCCGAAGGTTCAAATGGATTTGCATCATTTCTGGATCAGAACGGTGATGGAAGTGTCATTGATGATGTAGCAGGTTTCTTTTCTGGAATGCAGAAGAACCAGCAAGGATCAGGCGGAGGTTTGATGGAAGTACTCGGGGGACTTCTAAAGTAGAATTAAAAAATCGGGTTTGAGCATGAGGGATCTAAAATTTTCAAAATTAGATCCCTTTATTAAAAGAGATTTATTTTAACCCCGTCTTTTCTGATTTTTTTCGTAAGCTTTTCGATTTCAGTAAGAGTATTATTCACGTTATTGAAAAACTGATCATCAGACATAAATTTTCCTATACCGCTTTTCTTATTCTGAATATCATTGACCACGATATTCAGGCTTGCAACCAGCGTATCAACTGTACTTGTAAGATTCTGGATTTCGGTTAATGTGTTCTTCAATTCCCTTCCGTTATCGGTAACCGTATTGTCAATGTTGTCAAATGTAGTGCCTGCTTTATCTGTCAGTCTTCCTATACCGCTGCGGCTTTCGCTCACAAGTTGATTGAGATTTGCAGAAGATGATGCAAGATTTGACAATGTAGTTCTGATATTACTCTTAACAAAACCATCTCCAACTATTTCATTTACGTTGTTGATTACCATGCTAAGGCTGTCGGTTGTATTTTGAAATTTGCCGAGCAGGGATTTTACATCCTTCGTAATTTCTCCGAAAGAATTCAAGAGACTTCCAAAATCCACACCTGGAGAGCCGTGAAGCGCAATGTCAGGATCCACAGATTCAGTACTTTTTCCCGGTTCAATATAAAGGACCTTGCCTCCTGTAAGTTCTGTCGTGGAAACAAAGATACTGTAATCCTTTTTGATTGAAACGGATTTATCAAGGCTGAATTTGATTTTCACAGAGTCTCCTTCAAGTTCAATCTTATCAATCTTTCCTTTTCTCACTCCGTTTACGCTAACCTGATCTCCTTCATTGAGCCCGCTGATTTTGGGAAAGTAAACTTTGAAGTCATTCTGTGAAAGATTGATTGTAAAACCCTTTGCCCAAAACACTGTAAACAAAACAATCAGTGTTGCGATGACTACAAAGATACCTACTTTAAATTCGGCATATCTCTTATTTGGCATTTAGTTCAATTTTGAAATTTCCAGAATTTTGTACTTCAGCAATCCGTCAGGAACCTGGACTTCTACTACATCATTCTTCTTCTTTCCAAGCAATGCTTTTCCGATTGGCGAAGTCACGGAAATTTTGTCCTGCTCAAAGTCTGCTTCTTCCGGGGATACAAGTGAGAAGGTAATCTCTTCCTTAATTTTAACATCAAGAACTTTCACAACCGACAAAATATAAACTTCATTCTTGGGCATTTCATCAGGTGAAATAATCTTCACTTTGGATAGCATCAACTCCAGTTTTCCAATCTTAAACTCCAGATGGCTTTGAGCTTCTTTAGCTGCATCATATTCGGCGTTCTCACTAAGATCTCCATGACCGCGTGCTTCCGCAATCTTTTCCGCTATTTGCTTTCTGCCGTTAGTTTTTAATTCTATCAGCTCATTTTCGATTTCAACCAATCTGTTCTTTGTTAAATAAACTACATCTGATATTTTCATCTTAGATTACCTTTTCTGTTTTTTTGATTTTTTAAATTTTTTGTGTTTAAAGTCATTTGAATTTATAAGCAGCAAATGTCCGAGCTTCTCTTTCTTTGTTTGCAGGTAGTTTTCATTTACGGCATTCGGTTTGATTTCAATCGGAACGCGTTCGACGATCTCCAATCCGTATGCATTTAGTCCAACAACCTTCTTGGGATTATTTGTCATTAGTCTCATCTTTCTGATTCCTAATTCTCTAAGTATTTGTGCACCTATCCCGTAGTCACGCAAGTCAGGCTTGAACCCAAGTGCAATATTTGCCTCGACGGTATCTTTGCCCTTCTCCTGCAGCTTATATGCTTTCAACTTGTTATGAAGCCCTATTCCCCTGCCTTCCTGTCTCATATACAGCACAACTCCTCTTCCTTCCTCTTCTATCATTCTCAATGCTTCATGAAGTTGCGCGCGACAATCGCATCTCATGGAGCCGAAAATATCTCCTGTAAGGCATTCTGAATGAACTCTCACAAGAACAGGTTTCGATAAATCAATCTTACCTTTAATAATTGCAACATGCTCTTTCATATCAACCTTGCTTCGAAACAATGCAATCTTAAAATTTCCAAACTCGCTTGGAAGCTGCGCATCAATAAGTTTTTCAACAAGCTTCTCGCTTTGCAACCTGTATTGTATAAGATCCTTTATGGATATAATTTTCAAACCATGTGAGGTTGCGATCTCGAACAAATCCGGAAGCCGCGCCATTTCCCCGTTATCTTTCATTACTTCACATAAAACTCCTGCAGGAAAATGCCCCGCTAATCTTGCAAGATCTACGGCTGCTTCGGTATGTCCTGCCCTTCTTAGAACTCCTCCAGGTGAAGATCTCAACGGAAAAATATGTCCCGGTCTGCCTAAATCCTGCGGCTTTGTCTTCCTGTCTATTAGAGCCAAAATGGTTTTGTTTCTGTCATGGGCAGAAATTCCTGTTGTTGTACCGAAAAGATAATCCACGCTTACAGTAAATGCAGTTTCGTGCAGCGATGTATTAATGTTGGTCATCATATTCAGCTCCAGTTCGTTAAGTCTTGCATCTTCCATTGGAACACATACAAGTCCTCGTCCATATTTTGAAAGAAAATTAACTAGTTCCGGTGTTGATTTCTCCGCGCTAAATATCATGTCACCTTCATTCTCTCTGTCCTCATCGTCAACAACGATAACAATTTTTCCTTTGCTGATGTCGGCAATGGCGGACTCGATAGAACTAAGTTTATACGAACTTCT
>JBDHXH010000022.1:0-40721 GCA_039810605.1 Ignavibacteria bacterium
CAAAAAACAAAATCAAAAAACAAAATCAAAAAACAAAATCAAAAAACAAAATCAAAAAACAAAATCAAAAAACAAAATCAAAAAACAAAAACTATGTGTCTATGTGTCCTATGTGCCTATGTGGTAAAAAACCTCATCCTGTTTTCAGCGCATCTTTAATTTTCTTAAGCATGTTCAACGCTTCAAGCGGTGTAATGTTGTTAACGTCTGCTTCATCAAGCAAGGCACGCAAGCCTTCATCTTTAAATTCTGTAACCGCATTTTCAAACATGCTTATTTGAAATTCATCTTTATGTTTCCTTCGATATTCCTTGTCCTCAAGTGAATTAAGTATCTGTTTTGCTCTTGTTGTAACTGACTCCGGCAGTCCTGCCATCTGTGCAACCTGAATACCATAGCTGTGATCGGCGGTCCCCTCATTAATCTTTCTAAGGAAAATAACCTTGTCATTATACTCTCTCACTTCAACACGGAAATTTTTTATCCGGGGATACAAATCAGCAAGAGCATTTAATTCGTGGTAATGCGTAGCAAAAAGAGTCTTAGCTTTAATATTCGGATTCTCGTGAAGATATTCTGTCATTGCCCACGCGATTGAGATGCCGTCATACGTGCTCGTACCTCGACCTATTTCGTCAAGCAATATCAGACTTTGTGATGTCGCGTTGTTCAAAATGTTCGCTGCTTCATGCATCTCGACGAGGAATGTGCTCTCCCCTTTTGCTATGTTATCAGATGCTCCGACTCGTGTAAAAATTTTATCCACAATACCAATCCTGGCGCTCATTGCAGGAACAAAGCATCCGATCTGCGCAAGCAGCACAATCAATCCGACCTGTCTCAAGTAACTCGACTTCCCGCTCATGTTCGGACCTGTGATAATCAGTATCTGATTCTTCTCTGTGTCAAGTTCTGTATCATTTGAAATATACTTCTCGCCGGCAGGCAGTAAACGTTCGATTACAGGATGTCTCCCGTCTTTGATATCCAGATTGTCGCTTTCGGTAATCTCCGGCAAAGTATATTTGTAAATGTCTGATACTTCCGCAAAGCTAACCAGCGCATCAATGGTAGCGATCAATACTGCATTTTTTTGAATAGGCTCTGTGAACTCAAGTATGATGTTGCGGAGTTCAAGAAAAATTTTATTTTCAAGCGTATTAATTTTTTCTTCGGCATTCAGAATCTTCTCCTCATACACTTTCAGTTCGTCAGTGATAAATCTTTCGGCATTCACAAGCGTCTGCTTCCTGATGTAATCAGTAGGAGCCTTTTCAAGATTCGCCTTTGTGATTTCTATGTAATAGCCGAACACTTTGTTGAAATCAACCTTCAGTGAATTTATTCCGGATCGTTTTCTTTCCTTGCTCTGAAAGTTCTCCACCCAGGTTTTACCGTTTATGAGTATATCCTTAATTTCATCAAGCTCCGCATCGTAGCCCTTATTAATCACCCCATACGAATCAATACCGCTAATGAAATTTTCATTAATGCATTTTTCTATTTTCACAATCAGATCATTTATCTCAATCAGATTATTTTTCAGAGCCTGAACAGATGCGCTATGAAACTTCTCCAGGCGAGCTTTGATTTCGATAATTTTCTTCAGTGAAACCTTCATCTGTACTATGTCTCTTGCAACAGCTCTTCCCGTCGAAACCTTTGAAAGCAATCTTTCCAGATCAGCGATTGATTTAAGATCTTCAGTAAGTTTTTTCCTTTCATTTTTATTCTCATAAAAATCTTTCACCGCATTGAGCCTTCGCTGAATATGTTCCGCTTTCTTTAATGGTCTTGAAATCCATTTCTTGAGTAGCCGTCCGCCCATTGCTGTTTGCGTTCTGTCGAGAATTGAAATCAGAGTTCCTTCTCTTCCTCCCTCCGCAATCGAAGATGTAATTTCGAGATTTCTCTTCGTTCCGGGGTCGAGAACTATGTAATCATTGAAGTCGTAGTTGTAAATCTTTTTTACGTGCGGCAGATTATTCTTCTGCGTCTCATTCAGATAGTTCATTATGCATCCTGCCGCAATTATCCCTTCATGCATTTCATCAATTCCGAATCCTTTCAGTGACTGTGTCCCGAAATGATTCGTCAGGACTTCCTTTGCGTAGTCAATATTAAAAACCCAATCATCAACTTTTGTAAATACATATCTGCTCTTTTGCTCGCTGAATGATGCGTCAGGGTTATAGTTTAGCGCACTATAAACTTTCTCTTTCTCTCTTTTTGAAATGAGAATTTCCGATGGATTGATAAGGTCTATTTGCTCCGGAAGATTTTTTATATTAATCTCTGAAGAAGCAAATTCTCCCGTAGATACATCACAGAATGAAAAACCGCATACATTTTCTCTTATGTAAATTGCAGCAAGAAAATTATTCGATTTATGATCAAGGAGTTTTTCGGAGAAGTTAGCACCGGGTGTAACAACTTCAATCACATCACGTTTTACAATCCCTTTGGAATATTTAGGATCTTCGAGCTGTTCGCAAACAGCCACGCGCAATCCCGCTTTGACAAGTTTTGGAAGATAATTATCGAGTGCATGGTGGGGGAAGCCTGCAAGGGCAACATCTGAAGCAGCGCCGTTAGAGCGTTTGGTAAGTGTAATTCCAAGAATTTTTGATGCAGTAACTGCATCTTCTTCAAACGTTTCAAAAAAATCTCCCATCCGAAACAGCAGAACTGTGTCCGGATATTTCTCCTTAATCTTCCGATACTGTCTCATCAATGGCGTTTCTTTTTTCATGGCTTCAGTTTTTTACTTTTCATTTTGAAAATCTGCACCGGTAACTTAACCTTAAATCATTTCTTCAGTAATGTTTTATTTTTTCTTTCAGGTATTTGTTCAAGAGTTCCCTTCCTCTGAATATATGCGCTTTCACCGTGCCAAGCGGAAGTTTCAGCATCTTTGCAATCTCTTCATATTCCTTCTCCTGTCCGTGTCTTAAGATAATCACTTCTTTGTATTTCGGCGGCAATGAATCAATTGCCTCATCCAGTATCTTGCGCATCTGGTCATCCATTATCCTCTTATCAGGTTTGTTTTCAATGTCGGGGATCTCAAAACGGAAATCATTGTCATCGGATTCAATATCCTTGTCAATGGAAAATGTTGAGAGCTTCTTCTTTCTCAAGTAATCAATTGCATTATTGGTTGCAATTTTAAAGAGCCATGTGGAAAACGCAAACTGTTTGTCAAAATTCTGAAGTGAATTGAATGCTTTGATGAATGCTTCCTGTGTGAGATCTTCCACGTCCTCCTTTTTGGAAATCATTCTGTAAACAAGGTTGTAAATGAGCTGATAATATTTCTTCATCAGCCTGGCATAAGAAGACTGACTACCCGCAAGAGCTTCCTCTATAAGCTCAATGTCCTCGTTCCTGGATTTGTTGTTGATATTTGCCGGATTCATTTATAAGAGAGGGTTCGAGAGGAAGTTGTTCATTTTCATCTGCCAAAAGTTACATCTAATAGAATCGAATTTCAATAAAGAAGGTGAAACCTTTGTTTGAGTTTATGTTTCAATTATTCGTATTGCCGTATAAACGTTGGATGACATAAAGAAGCAGAAATGACAGTGAAATTTTTTGGAACTGATGTGACACTGATTGCACTAATTTGTCAGTATCAATTTTTGAATCCTTTCGTAACTTGAAACTGAAAAAAAATCAAATTAGAATTGTCACAGTTACGTTAATATGGTGTCTAACCATTAACAAACGAAAATTAAAATGACGAAATCCGAAACAGGAATCACTTCCATTAATCCTTTCAAAGAAATTTCCGACACAGACCAGACAGATTCAATACTGGTCAATAACGCCGTTGGAGGCGATAAGAAAAGTCTTGAGCAGCTCGTAAAGCGCCATCAGGGCTGGATTTACAACATAGCATTAAAAATGATCTGGGATCCGGTTGATGCAGAAGATGTTACACAGGAATCGCTCATAAAAATTGTTACGAAGCTTTCTACCTTCAAGGGCGAAAGCAGTTTCAGAACATGGGCATACAGAATCGTTGCCAATCATGTTATAAATATGAAAAAGCGCAGAAAGGAATTTGAGTATACATCATTCAAAATATACGGAGATGCAATTGTGAACTCACGCGATACGGAACTTCCTGACCAGGACAGCGTCCCGGTGGATGTAAATTTGCTGATTGAAGAAACTAAGATTGGATGCATGAATGCAATGCTTCTCTGTCTCGACAGAGAACAGCGGTTGATTTTCATCTTGGGAAGTTTATTTGGAGTTAATGATGACATCGGCAGCGAAATACTTGAAATTTCAAAGGACAATTTCAGACAGAAACTTTCACGTGCGAGAAAACAAATCTCGAGTTTCATGACGGATAAATGCGGGCTGATGAATAAAAGTAATCCGTGTCATTGCGAAAAGAAAACGAAACTCATGATTGAAGCAGGGCATGTAAATCCGGAGAAACTTCTTTTTACAAGTGAGCGAGTAAGAACGATTGAGAGAACTTCTCCTGTAAAAGTCAGTGAGTTCACCGGAATGATGGAAGTCAAAGCAGTAAAATTATTTCGCGAGCATCCATTTCAGAGCTCACCCGATTTTATTAAGTCGCTAAACGATATTCTCGAAAGCAAAGAGTTCAAAGGAATTTTTAATTTCAACTGAAACAAAAATTGATTTCCCTGCCCGTCGAAAAATTTTAGCTTCACTTTGAGCAAATTCGGAGAACTTTCCTTACCGAAACCAAAATCCAAATATACAGTGCCAAGTTTATGGGACGGACGTGAGTCTCATATCAATAATTACCTGCAAAAAAGGAAAATTAGAAGTTGATGAAAAGCAATGGGAAGTTGTCACAACATTTCCGTTTTGTTGTCTAACATAATAAAGTCATAAATTTAAATCTCAAAGCAATGAAAATTCTCAAACTTATTTGTTTATTGATTCTGTCCCTGAATATTTCAGCAAAGGCAGTCATAAGAAACGTACCTTCGCAGTATTCAAATATACAGGCAGCAATAAATGCATGTTCAAATTCCGATACCATTCTCGTTCAGCCGGGAACATATTTTGAAAACGTAATTTTCCGCGGGAAAAAGATTGTTCTAACAAGCAAGTTCTATCAGAATTTTGATTATTCATTTATCCAATCAACAATTATCAACGGAAGCACTCCTGTTCATCCCGACTCCGGAAGTTGTGTAATAATTTGTAATCACGAGGATTCAACAACTGTGCTTCAGGGTTTTACGCTTACCGGTGGCACGGGAACAAAATGGCAGGATGAACAGGGAGCAGGCCTCTTCAGGGAAGGCGGCGGCTTGTTAACGGCGCTTTCATCGCCGATCATTCAATACAACATCATCACGGGAAATAATTGTCTCCAAGGCGGAGTAGTCAGCACAGGCGGCGGCGGCATTCGATCGGGAGATGCCTTTCCAAGAATTTACAACAATGTCATCACTAACAATTCCGCGCGATACGGAGCAGGCGTTGTATTGAATTATACCGGATGTGAATTCAAGAACAATCTTGTATTCAAAAATTTCGGATCACAGGATTATGGCGCAGGTTCAGGAATATGGATAAATGGTTTTTACACCAGAACAAAATATCTCCACAATAATACTATTGCATTTAATTCCGCCATTGCAGGAACAGGCGGTGTGCAGGGTGCAGGCATTGCAGGTGATTTCAGAAATAATATCGTCTGGAAGAATACTTCGCCAAACGGTGCACAAATAAATGCATCGGGGTTAACGGTGAGATATTGTGATGTGTCTGTCAATACAACGGGAGGAGGTAATGTTAACATTGACCCGCAATTTGATTCCGTCAATTATTATCTGAAGAGTACTTCGCCTTGTATTGACATTGGAGACAGCAGCACGATTTACAATGATCGTTCGGATCCCAATAATCCTGCGCTCGCGCAATGGCCGGCAAGAGGGACATTGAGAAATGACATGGGTGCTTACGGAGGTCCGCTAAGTCACGTAATAGCTAATACTGTCGTCGGTGTGATTCCACATTCACAAAACATTTCTCCGGATAATTTTCATTTATCGCAAAACTACCCGAACCCTTTTAATCCTTCAACAACGATTGAATACTTTATTCCGCAAAGCTCTGCGGTAACGATTAATATTTATAATTCTCTTGGACAAAAAATTGAAATGCTGCTTGACAAATTTCAGTCAGCGGGTAATTACAAAATTACCTGGAACGGACAAAATCTTGGTTCGGGGATTTATTTTTACGAAATGGTTGCAAGCAATTCTGCAGGAAGATTTATTGAGAAGAAGAAAATGTTGCTTGTGAAGTAAGAATTACTGACGTTGAGTCGTTCGACGTCCGGCGTTTGAATTGACGTTTGACGTCTAACGGCTCGAGTCTATTTCAAAATTGAAACGCAGCAGTCCTGCCTCATCAAACTTTCTTCCCATTATCTGAATTCCGAAAGGCAGTCCGTCAGATGTGATGCCTGCGGGAATTGAAATTGCAGGTATCCCGGCAAGATTTGCAGAGACAGTATAGATGTCATTGAGATACATCGCGAGCGGGTCTTCAGTCTTTTCTCCGATTTTAAATGCAGTCGTCGGTGTCGTTGGTGAAATTATATAATCCACTTCTCGGAATGCATTTTCAAAATCATTTACAATAATCCTTCTGACCCTTTGTCCCTTTCTGTAATATGCATCATAATAGCCCGCCGAAAGTACATATGTTCCGAGCATTATTCTTCGCTTCACTTCATTTCCGAACCCTTCCGATCGCGTATTGACATACATTTCTTCAAGCTCCGCAGAATTTTCAGAACGAAATCCGTATCTCACACCATCGTAACGGGAAAGATTGCTTGAAGCCTCTGCGCATGTAAGAATATAATAAGTTTGGATAACATACTTCGCGGAGGGCAGAGAAATTTCTTTCACCTGAAAACCGGATTGCTTCAGTTGTTCTAATCTGTCAAAGATACCAGATCTGATTTCTTCATCAAGTCCATCGCCGAAATATTCTATGGGATAACCAATCTTTACTTTGGATGGATCAAAATTTTTTCCTGCTTCAACTTCATATTCACTCTTTTCTTCGCGAGACGATGTGCTGTCTCTTTCGTCATAACCTGCAATTGCATTTAACGCGCTTGATATGTCATGACTGTCTCTTCCAAAAATTCCTATTGAATCAAACGAAGACGCAAATGCAACCAGTCCAAATCTTGATATTCTTCCGTAAGTTGCTTTCAATCCCGTTATGCCGCAGAATGAAGCAGGCTGCCTTATAGAACCGCCTGTCTCGGACCCGAGCGAAAGCAGACACATATTCGCTGCAACAGATACCGCACTTCCTCCCGATGATCCTCCCGGAACCCTTGTCTTGTCATGCGGATTCTTCACTATACCATAAAACGAATTCTCGTTGGACGATCCCATTGCGAATTCATCACAATTTGTCTTCCCTATAATTATTGCATCTTCATCAAGTAATCTCTCTATTACCGTTGCATTGTAATTCGCCGTAAAGCTACTTAACATTTTTGAGCCGCATGTCAGAAGATGATCTTTAACGGAAATAACATCCTTGACCGAAATCACTGCTCCCGCTAAGCTTCCTGCATTTCCATTGGATATCTTTTCATCAATCTCGCGCGCACGCTTCAATGCCTTTTCATCAAAAACAGAAATGAATGCGTTAAGTTCTTCCTGTTCCTTGATATTGTCAAGATACATGCTTACAAGATTTTCACAGCTAAGACTGCCGGAAGATATTTTGGATCGAATCTCTTTTAAGGTAAAGGGAATATTGTGCATCAGATTTGTTTATGCGGAGAAATCATTTAGCAGATCAAGACTGACCCATGAAACGACACCGGTCTTAATTTTCAATTCTTAACTCTTTTTACTTTCGTCAGTTGATGTCAGATCTTTTTCGATATCGGATGAAGCCTTCTTGAATTCTTTAATTCCCTTTCCCAGACCTTGCATAAGTTCCGGAATCTTTTTTGCTCCAAACAATACCAGGATTACAATTGCAATCAATATTATTTCGGGTGTTCCAAGTCCAAACATTTTTTATTACTCCTTTACCGCGTCTAACGGTTTTAGTTTTGTATTACACTTTCAATTACACTTTGAAATAACTTTCTCCCTTCGGAGTTTCCCAGAATCTCATCGGAAGCTCTTTCCGGATGAGGCATTAGTCCGAGAACATTTCTATTCAAATTCTGAATTCCGGCAATGTCATCGCGCGAACCGTTGGGATTGTCAACATATCGGAATAGTATCTGATTATTTCCAATGAGCCCGGTTAAAGTATCATCATTGCAGAAATAATTTCCCTCCCCGTGAGCAACAGGAATCTTAATCTCCTGCTTTATCCTGTATTCGCTTGTAAAAATACTCTTATTATTTTCGACTTTCAATGTAACTGTTTTACAGATGAACTTCAGATCTTCATTCCGCAGTAATGCACCGGGCAGCAGTCCCGTCTCACATAGCACCTGAAAGCCATTGCAAATTCCCAGCACAATTCCTCCCTTGTTTGCAAATCGAATGACTTCATTCATTATGGGAGAAAACTTGGCAATCGCTCCGCACCTTAAGTAATCGCCAAATGAAAACCCTCCCGGCAGGACTATTACATTGGAGTTTTCAAGATTGCTGCTCTTGTGCCAGAGAAATATTGTATTAACGTTCATAATATTTTTCAGCACATTGTAAACGTCATGATCGCAGTTCGATCCCGGAAACACTACGACACCGGCTCTTACTTCAGCCATTGATTTCTCCTTCATCAAATACCCTAAACTCAAAATCTTCCATAACGGGATTTGCAAGTAGTTTCCTGCATGCTTCCTCTGTTATTCTTTGGGCTTCCTCTTTTGACTTTGCATTAATCTTGAGTTCTATAAATTTTCCGATTCGCGTATCTTCAATCGAATCGAATCCAAGCGACTTAAGCGAGTGTTCGACTGCTTTTCCTTGCGGATCAAGTATAGTCTTGCGGATTGAAACGTGAATTTTTGCCGTGTACAAAATTGTTATAAATTAAGAGTTATAAATAATCAAAATTAAAATTTCAAATCTAAGGCTACCTCTTTCCGCTGTTCTGGATTTTTTCACGAATCTCTTCAAGCTTTGTCTTATCAATAATTCCAATCTTCAGGTCAATCTTCTTCCTGACTGTATCGCCTGAATCCATTTCCCTTACAGCAGACTCTTCCTGCGGTTTCATCGCTCCTCTCTGATTCTCACTCTTTATGATTGCAGATTCAGTCTTCTTGTCATCTTTTGTCTCATCTGAATTGCTATCATCTTTTGTATCATCTGAATTGCTATCTTCATTTCTCTGTTTCGGAGCTGCTTCTAATTTTTGATTGTGATCATCAAATGATTCGACTCTTGTCTTGCTTTCATTCCTCCGGGATTCTTTATCCTGCTCAATGGCTGCGATGTCTTTGTCTTTCTTTTCGGGAGTCTTTTCCGGCACATTGACACCACCATCGGTCATCCTGTCCCCGGGAACAGGCGGTTCAACCTTTTCAATACCGGATTTCGGAATGCTTTGTGAAATTTCATTTTTTGCGGAATCATTCGCCTTGCTTTGAATATTTTTTTCGGAAACATTCCTGTTGACATAAGTGATATAAAAGACAAAGAAGAGAAGAACAGTAAATCCCGCTGCAGGTATGAGCCAGGGATACTGTCTTGGCGTGAAGAGATTTTTCAAAAAACCTCCGCGGGATTCATCATATTTCTTAGCATGCTCCCTTCTTTTTTCTGCTTCATGCTCAACAATTTTGAGCTGAAGATTCTTTACAAAGTCTTCTCCCGTCCGGATCTTTTCAAGATTCTGAAGCTTCTGTCGTATGTCCGTAAATTTTTCTTCGCTATCCAAAGTTTCGCTTATTTCATTTTGATTTGTAAATATGCTCCAGCATTTCTTTCAAACATTCGCGTCCGCGATTAATGCGGGATTTAACCGTTCCCAGCGGCAGATTCGTTACCTTTGCGATTTCCTCATAATCAAGGTCTTGAATGTCGCGGAGAATAACCACCTCTCTGTATTTTGCATTAAGATTTTCAAGCGCTCTCTGAATGTAATAACTTTCTATAGATGCCTGCGCGCTTTCTTCGGGACTTATAATCTTTGCAGGCAGCTCGTAATCCTTTTCTTCATCCGGATCTGCATTGCTGATTGAGATCGTACTCAATCTTTTTTTCTTCATGTAATTTGTCTTTGCAATGTTTATTGCAATCCGGTAAAACCATGATGAAAATTTTCCGACTTCTCTGTAAAGATGTTTCGATTTATAAAGATTGAAAAACGCGTCCTGCGCATAGTCCTCTGCCTCTTCCCTGCTGCCTGTGTATCTGAAAAGGAAATTCATAATCTTATCTTTGTATCTGTTAACCAGTTCATTGAATGCATCAATATCTTCTTTTTGAAATTTGAGTATTAATTCTTCATCGGTTAGTTTCTTGTAGTCATTACCGCTTCTGACGGGCATCTGTATGTATTTTTTAACTGTTGTTTATCGCTTTAGTTCCTTTAAACTTCATAGACCACAGAGGCTGTTGATAAGTGAAGTAAACACAGACTGCTTATCGGCGCCGGAGCTCTTTAATGTCTTGTCCGCATTGTATATATGCGAAAAAGCAGCGCTGATCTTATCAGGTGAACTCGCATGGCTGTAATTTCTATAAACAGGCAAAAGACTCTGCTGATCATCACCCCACAGCTTAAGATTTCTCTTCGTTTCCCAGTCGTTAAGTTTTGAAGTCGCAGGATCAAAAAATTTGCTAATGATTACAAATGCGGAGTTCAAAAGGAATATCAGAAATATCTCCGCATCTTTCTTTAATGAGATCTGATTATAAATTCTAAAGGCTGATTCCCGGTTCCTTTCGATGATCGCTCTTATGAAATCCATTTCACTAAAGTCCTTTGTCATACCGTTACATAAATTAACCGATTCCATTGTAACTTCTTTGCTGTCTGCACAAAATGTTTTCAGCTTTTCTATTTCGCTCAATATTTCATCTAAAGAATTATTTGTGAACTGCATGAAATGAGTTATCACATCATCGCTGATTTTGCAGGATCCAAACTGTTCACGTATCCAATCCCTGATTTCACCAGGACTGAATTCTTCTATCTGAAAAATCCTTACGCTGCTTTCTACAATCTTCTTATTCGCCACCGCAATTTCCGGGTTCTCTTTTGAATCATAAAGGAAAATTTTTCCGGGAATAAATTCTTCATCATTGGAGATCATGACAAGATGCGTGTCGGGATTGGGATTGGACAGATACTTGAGCAGCGAGATCTTTTCATTCTTTAAAAACTTTTTTACATTTCTAAGTACGATTATTTTTTTTTCGGCAAAAAGCCCCATGCTGGCGCATTCATTAATCAGGCTTTCCACAATCCTTTCCTCGGCGTTGAAATAAACGGGCTTCTCCGCAGTCTTCAGATTCTTCCTTAGAAGATTGATAATTTCATCCTGCAGAACTTTTTCTCTCACTGAAATCAGCAGATTATTCGGCGCAGCATTTTTGTTCAAATTTTCCAAGAGAGTACGGCGGGAAATCAAATATTTTGGCTCTGCTTTTGCCATTGAGGCAAGATAAATATTCTTTGGGATTTAATATAGAGATATATAGTCAGCATCACGCAAAATAATCCAAAGCCCGTAAAGAAATCAGGAAATTTTTTCAGACCACAATCCGCGAATGCATATATGCCATTTTTATTCATTTCGGAACAACCGTTCCGTACCAGAATTTTTTCGATCTGTCCTTTATTTCATCTATGTGAATGTGTTTCGTCTCTGTGTATTCTTTAATTCCGTCTATTCCGAATTCTCTTCCGATACCGCTTTGCTTGTATCCTCCGAACGGTGCTCTGTCACTCAACAAGTGATATTCGTTTATCCAGACAGTTCCGGTTCGCAGCCTGTCAGCGAGCTTCAATGCTCTCTCATCACTTCCCGACCATACAGCTCCGCCCAATCCATATATGGAATCGTTTGCAATGGAAGCCGCTTCGTCATCATCTTTGAATTTTATCAATGTAACAACCGGTCCGAAAATTTCTTCCTGTGAAATTCTCATCTTATTATCTGCATTCACGAATACTGTCGGCTCGATGTAAAATCCTTTATCGCCGGCTCTCTTCCCGCCCGTTAGAATTTCCGCACCTTCATCTTTTCCAATCTTAACATAATCCATTACAGTATCAAATTGCTTTTTGTTTATGACAGGACCAACATCAGTCGTCTTCTCTTTCGGATCACCGATCTTCATTTTCAATATTTTGTCTTTCAGCTTTGAAACAAAATCATCATAGACTTTTTCCTGCACCAGAAGTCTTGTTCCTCCTTCGCAGCACTGACCCTGATGATAAAAGCCCGCATAGATTGCACCGTCAACAGCCATATCAATATCCGCATCATCAAGCACAATGTTTGCAGACTTGCCGCCGCATTCGAGTGTAATCTTTTTCAGATTGCCTGCGGCATTTTTCATAATTGACTTTCCAACTTCCGTGGAACCCGTGAATCCGACTTTATCAACTTTGGGATTTGAAACAAGTTCATTGCCGATTTCACTTCCGCTCCCGGTAATAATATTCACGACGCCCTTTGGCATATCCGTTTCACTGATAAGTCTTGCGAGCTCACAAGCGGTAACAGAAGTTTCCATTGCCGGTTTAAGAATCACGGTGCATCCTGCAGCGAGCGCGGGTCCGATTTTCCATATTGCCATCTTCAAAGGAAAATTCCAGGGAATAATCAGTGCAGCTACTCCGACAGGCTCTCTCCTTATTACGTTTTTGCTAACGCCCGGCTTTGAAAGACCTTCAACATCTTCATCGAGATTCACGGCAGCCATTTTTGCAAAGTAATTCAGGCTCTTTGCAGAGAGAAAAATGTCTTCGGAGGCTTTTTTGAATGTTGATCCCGAATCACTGATCTCCAGGTCAGTGAGTCTCTTCGCATTCTCATTTATTTTGTCAACGATCTGTTTCATGATTCTTCCGCGTTCTTCCGGCGGCAGTCCGCTCCACACACCGCTATCAAATGCTTTTCTTGCGGCATCAACAGCATCCTTTGCGTCCTGCACGGTTGCCCTCGAAACTTTTGCGATTACTTCTTCCGTTGCAGGATTCACCGCATCAAATGTCTTGCCGTCACTTGACTCCCGGAATTCACCGTTAATGAATAACAAATATTTTTCCATTTATATATGAAATTAGTTTATAAAATTCTAAAGGATCTGAAGGAGAAATTTGGATTGGAAGGAATAAAATCCGTAATGTTAAAAGAATTAAAACCTGAAAACTTTGCTCAATACACTTATTTAATATTGCGAACTTTGCACCGCAAACAACTCCACACTCGACATATTACATATAAAGGTATGGCTTCCACTCGTCATCAATTCTCCCCGCAAAATTCTTAATGAATGTAATATGAGATGGTCTCTTGGGCAAATTGATGAGATGCATCTTTGCTTCTTCCGGAGTTCTGTTACCTTTTTTATTATTGCATTTGATACATGCTGTTGTCAGATTTTCCCAACTGTCTTCGCCGCCTCTTGATTTTGGAATCACGTGATCAACCGTAAGATTTGACGTAGTACCACAGTACTGACATCGGTGCATGTCCCTGCGCAGGATATTCTTTCTTGATAAAATTATTTTTTTGAAAGGAACTCTCACGAAGAAAATAAGACGAACAATACTCGGACATTCAAAACTTCTTGAAACGGATGATATTTTTTTTTCCGCTATGCAGTATATTGCTTCCGCTTTTCCAAGGTAAATTAAAATTACAGCTCTCCGAACATTGCATATTGTAAGCGGCTCATAGTTCTGATTCAACACCAGAACCTTACCGTTTAAATTGCTTACCTGATTGTATCTATATCTGTGATCATGCTCGAAGAAGATTACCCTCCTTGAATTTTTGCGTTAGATTAAAATTAAAGATTATGAAAGGAATAATCAATTTGTAATTTAAGTTGCTGCAAGTTCCGGCATATCAGGACAAACTGCTTACCAACGGATCTTATTCACTAATAAATTTTCAGGCGGGTTCTTTTTCAAAACAAAATGTATCATTTGAATTGAGGTATTTTTACAACTGTTGGGGGATTCAAAAAAAATACTTTTTCGATAGCAATAAACTAAATAAACTATAAGTGTCTATGCTTCCGAATTTGCATTGAGCTTATTCTATAATTATCGAATTAATCTCATCGCCAATTACAATTTTATCAACGACATCCATTCCGTCGGTCACTTTTCCGAAGATCGTATATCGCCCATCAAGATGCGGCGCAGCCGAATGTGTAAAGAAGAACTGACTCCCTTCTGTATCTTTGCCGCTTGATGCCATGCCAACCATTCCCGTTTCATAAGTCAAAGGAGAAAGCTCGCTTCGAATTGAATATCCCGGACCTCCATAGCCTGTTCCCGTTGGATCGCCTCCCTGAATTACAAAGTTGGGAACGACTCTGTGAAAAACCGTTCCGTTAAAATATTTCCTTTCGGCAAGCTTCAGAAAATTCATAACAGTAAATGGAGCAATCGTTGGAAACATTTCGATTCTGATATCGCCTTTGCTTGTTAAAATTTTCACATTTCTTTTTTCGGGAAGTGATTCAATGTAGCTCCAGTCATAGTCAGACCAAGGAACAGATTTAACAGGTTGTTCTTTCCATGAAATCTTTTGAAGCGCATCTGCCGATGCTTTTGCAATTTCATAATTCGGAAATGAAAGACTGTTATTCAGAACGTTTGCAAAAGATGAATCACGCAATTCACCAAATGCATAGATGAATGCAAGAAGGACATCCGTATCCTTAGGATATTCAAGTTCATCAAAGTCGAATTTCAAAACCGAAACAGTTTCATCACGATGATCGAGATAAATCGAATCCTGCAATGCTGTCAGACACGCATCAACAATCACGATGTCCTTTGAACCCACAAATTCTGTCAGCATCAGCCTTATTGTGTTTCTGTTTTCCACGTCAACCTTTTCATCGAGAGCAGAAAGCATATCAACAAATCCTCTGTACAACTCTGCAAGATCACTGCTCCCAATCATTAAGCCGGTTGTGTTGGGATGAACCGCATTGTAACGCTGAACTTCCGCAGAGACAGAGTCGCGGACTTCTCTGTAAATGTTTCCGTCTTCAAAGTTTCCGAATGATTTTAGTATGGATGATTTCAAACGATAGTCATTCGTATTCGAAAAGGCATTGAACAAATCTTCTTTCGAGTTATCTTTAAAAATCAAAGCAAGCGAATTTGAAGCTTCACTTCGGATAGCCGTGCCGTATTCATTTGAGTTTATGATTTCTATCAATCCGTTTCTGATGTCAGCCGAGTCCTTAAATTTTTTCCCTGCGAATATTTTTCCAAGAACATTAAGTCTTACCACAGAGAGATTTTCATTCTCTCCGTTTTTGTAATCTCCGATCACATAAAGTATTTTATCATCGGTATCTTTAACAAACCCGCTGTCATAATTAGCGAGCGAGTTCAGCATATTGACTTTTACTCTCCAGTCTTTTTCTGAATTGAAGGACTCTAAAGTATAAAGTCCGAGTATGGGATCCTGAAGTTTTCCAAGTGCATTGAATCCCCACATTCTCGTTTGTGCATCTTTTGATTCTGCGGCGTCATAAATTTCCTGCTTCGCGGGTTCAAGCAGTTTCCTGTCGCCAATTCTCCAGAAAGCAAAAGCAGAGTTACGCATCGCAATCGAATCACCGGAGGATGAAATTGCCTTCAGAATTTCGACGGCTTTTTCACTCTTAATTTTTCTCAAAGCAAATCTGCCGATAGACATTGCAATAGCGCTCTTCAACTGACCACTGTCATGCGAGCCATGGGCATTCAATAATTTTTCAAGACTTGAACCATCACCGATTTTTCCCAGCGCATCAATTATATCAGCTTTGGAAGAGTCGTCGTAAGTCGAGCTGTTATTCAACATGAATTCCAGCATGTCAATGCTTTGCCGCGAAGGTATTTGACCGAGCATGAATGCAATTGCTTTGATATCTCCCTGCGTGGGATAATTTTCAAAAGGTCCTGCAAGAAGATAATTAATTTCGGATATGTAATTCGAATCGCCAATGTTAGCCAGTGCATAGATTGCCCGTATCCTTAAATCCGTATCCGTAGAATGCAAATACTTGATGAGCAAATCCTCTTCTCCTATCGTTCTTCTGTCCTGCATTTCCAGAATTTCTTTTTCCGGACCGGAATAAGTTTGTGAGAAAAGTGTAAGTGGCAAGAAGAGAATTGCTACCAGTGCTAAGACATATTTCGTTATCAAAGTATTATGAAGTTGTTTTGAAAATAGGGAATGTCCCGAAAAAATTTTTGTTGATATGATGTCCGATTCCAAAGAGAAAATTCGAGGAAGTTTGTCCAAGGCAATGTATGCAGCTGACTCCGGTTACTTCAGCATCGGCATTTTGATTCCGAATTTTTTCTTTTCTTCGACAGCCAGTTCATATCCTGCATCTGCATGTCTGACTATTCCCATTCCGGGATCATAAGTAAGGCAGCGTTCGAGTCTTGCTTCGGCTTCTTCGCTGCCGTCGGCTACAATCACCATTCCTGAATGAATTGAATTTCCGATGCCGACGCCACCTCCGTGATGCAATGAAACCCAGCTTGCTCCGCCAATGCAATGTAATGCGAAATTCAGAATCGGCCAGTCTGCAATCGCATCGGAGCCATCTTTCATTTTTTCGGTTTCTCGATTTGGTGATGCAACGCTTCCGCAATCAAGATGGTCTCTTCCGATTACGATAGGAGCTGACACTTTACCATCGCGAACAAGATCGTTAAAAATTCTTCCTGCCTTTGCTCTGTCACCGTAACCAAGCCAGCATATCCTCGCCGGCAATCCCTGAAAGTGAACCTTTTCCCTTGCAGCCTTGAGCCATTTGTGAAGAGGTTTGTTCTCCGGAAATGCTTTCATTATTGCGTCATCGGTTACATAAATATCTTCAGGATCTCCGGACAATGCAACCCATCGGAACGGACCTTTGCCTTCGCAAAAAAGCGGACGGATATATTCTGGAACAAATCCCGGAATTTCAAATGCCGATTTAAAACAATTCGCATAAGCTTCTCCGCGCAGATTATTTCCATAGTCAAAAACCACAGCGCCTTTTTGCATAAACTCCCACATCGTCTTGCAATGAAGCACCACCGTCTTGCGAGATAGTTCCTGATATTTTGCGGGATCTGATTTGCGGAGTTGAAGAGCTTTTTCAAAACTCATTCCCATCGGAACATAACCGTTAAGCATGTCATGTGCTGAAGTTTGATCGGTAACAACATCCGGAATAATTCCTCTTCTCAAAATTTCAGGAAGCGCTTCTCCTGCATTGCCAATCAGACCGACTGACAGAGCTTTCTTATTTTGTTTTGCTTCCAGGACAAGTTTAAGTGCTTCTTCAATATCTTCCGTCATCACATCGCAGTATCCGGTGTCAATTCTTTTTTGAATTCGAGCTCTGTCAACATCAACACCGAGAAAGGCAGCGCCGTTTAGCGTTGCTGCAAGCGGCTGTGCTCCGCCCATTCCTCCGAGTCCGCAAGTGAGAACAAACTTTCCGGAAAGCGTTCCGTCAAAATGTTTTTGTGCGCAGGATGCGAAAGTCTCATAAGTTCCCTGAAGTATTCCCTGCGTTCCAATATAAATCCATGAACCTGCGGTCATTTGTCCGTACATGGTGAGACCGAGCGCTTCGAGTCTTCTGAACTCATCCCAGTTTGCCCATGCAGGAACGATCTGCGAATTTGAAATTACGACGCGAGGCGCGTTTAAATGAGTTTTGAAAACAGCAACGGGCTTTCCCGATTGGACTAACAATGTTTCATCTTCATCAAGGTTCTTAAGTGATTCAACAATTCTGTCGAAGCATTCCCAGTTCCTCGCAGCTTTACCGCTGCCGCCGTAAACGATGAGTTCGTCCGGATTCTCTGCAACATCGGGATCAAGATTATTCATCAGCATCCTCATTGCTGCTTCAGTAATCCAGCTCTTGCAGGTTAGACTTTTTCCTGTTGGTGCCTTTATGGAATTGTGCATTTATCGAAGTTGGATAGAAAGTTATAATAATTAATTCAGAGTTGAATCCCGTTCAAAAATAGAAATTAAAACAGTAAGAATAATCGGAAAAATTTGTCTTGTGATTCAAATTGATTCAAACAGGTTATTCACAGGAGGGTGGAGGCATAAGAACACTCATACGTCATGAACGATGTTTAAAATTTGCGACTGCCGATATTTTTGGCATGACGTGGATGGAAAACTTTTCATCGGAACATCTGCTTCAAACTTTAAAATCTAATCTCCATTTGTTATTTTATTATAAAATTAAATCATTAAATCATAGGAGACATATCAATGCTAACCAAGAAACTTCAGGATGCTTTAAACGATCAAATCAACAGAGAATTCTTCGCTGAATATTTGTACCTCTCAATGTCTGCATATATGGAATCAGTTGAAATGGAAGGGTTTGCAAATTACTTCAACGTACAGGCACAGGAAGAACATTTTCATGCTATGAAGATGTTCAATTTTGTTCATGATAAAGGGGGAAGAGTAATCTTAAAAGCATTGAAGGAGCCAAGATCTGATTTCAAGTCCGTACTGAACGTTATCGAAGAATCATTGAAACATGAAAAGATGGTTACGAAGGCAATCAACGAATTGATGGATGTTGCAATTGCCGAAAACGATCACTCCGTAAAGAGTTTTCTCGAATGGTATGTGGACGAGCAGGTTGAGGAAGAGGCAACCATCTCAAGACTGCTTGCGAAAATGAAACTGATAAAAGGAGAAGGGCTTGGACTTCTTACACTCGACGATCAAATGGGATTGAGAAAGTATGAAATTAAGAATTAAGGATTAAGCATTGAGGATTGGAACTTATGGTTTCCAATTCTCAATTCTTTATTTTTTGATTCACAACTTTAAAACAAGCTATCCGCTGACTCCTTCTACCGAAATACATTTCACCGATTCATGCAAATCTAAATTCTACATTACTGTGTTGACCTGTTGACGTTTTCTTATAAGTACACGACAAAAGTTTTATACACCTCCCACCCAAACCCCAGTTTGGGTGGGTAATTTTTTTAAGAGAGGATTGGAACAAAGTCCCGAAGTATGGAAAGTATAGTTCGGCAAGATTTTCATTTTGAAAGATGAAGATTATGAAATGAACATATCTAAAATGCATAGATTCTTCTAATCTCGGATCAGATTTTTGTTTTTGTTTGAAAAGTTTTGTCGTGTACTAAAGTTTTTCTTATCTGACGTCATTGTATGTTTATAATCGCGCAGCGGTTTTCTATTTTTGAATTTCAAATCAGTCAAACATTTTGGATCTGACATTAATCCTCACCATTGTTGGAATAGCGCTTTCGATATTGATTCCGGTTGTTGGATACTTTTATAAAAGCAGGAAGGAGTTGAGGAATTATTATTCTCTCATCTGGAAGAATTCAAAAAAAATATCTCCCAAAGACCTTCTTAATGAGAGGCCGTTTGAAGAGAAATATTTCAAGAGAGAAGTTGATGATTTCCTTCGTCAGGCAATTTCAGAAAGAAGGAATGTGATGCTTGTTGGTCCTCCGTTAAGCGGAAAGACAAGGGCTTTCTATAACTTTCTGAAAGATCAGAAAAGGAAATATCTTGTACTTGCTCCGCGAAGCGTTTCAATGAACCACTTTGCTTTCCCATCATCATTCGGAATAAATTCCGACAAAATAATTTTCATAGATGATTTTCAGAATTACGTTGATAAGCAGGATACTTTTCCGCTTCTGTTTAAATCAGCAAAGAATGAAAACATACCTGTTGTAGCTACGTGTCATTCGGGAAAAGAGTATTCGAAGGCAATCAACAAACTGATTGAAAACAACCTGGATGCGGACGTAATCTTTGGCGGGAATATTTATGAGATCGGAAAAGTGTCTGCTGAAGACGGCAGGAAAATTGCTGAAAGCAGCGGTCGGAGCTGGGACATGATAAGATTCAATGGGACTATCGGATCCATATTCATGAAGCTAAGCGAGATGCAGAGAAGATTTGAACAATGCAGTACTATAGAAAAAACAATTCTTAGATCTATCAGAAATCTTTATGCATGCGGAGTTTACACGGACAACACGCAGTTCAGACTTGATTGGATCAAAAAAGTATCAGCGCGGTCGGAGCTGACAGGAAAAGATTTTGAATGGTCAGGCTGGCTTAAGTCAATCGAAGAAAAGGAATTTGTACAAATGACAAGAAGAAATTTTGTATGGGCGGAAGATGCTTACCTCGAATATATAATTAAACCCGACACGGAGGTTTCGAACATAGAAGAGTTTGAAGACATAATTGAAATCTTCAGCGGTGACCCGGAAGTGTTGCAGATGGCCGGAGAAAGAGCTTATGATAAAGGATCTGTCAGCATGGATATTCTGAAGTACATAAAGCTTTCCATCCAATCCTTTGAGCGTGTCATCGAGCTGATTGATCCGAATAATAGCGAACAACTTTATTTCAAAGCAAACAAATGTCTTGGAATTTGTCATTGGAGAATGTCGAGGCTTGAGAACACGCGAGAAAATTGTCTCAAGTCAATAGAATATTATAAGAAAATTCTGGGAACAAAATATATTTCGGAACATCCTTTAGAACTTGCGATGGTGAAGAGCAAACTTGGAAATACTTTTACTTTGCTTGCAGGGATTGAAAACAAAGAAGAAAATTGTTCTCTTGCAATCACCAATCTCAACGAGGCGCTTAATGTTTACACCATCGGCGAATTTCCTGCAGAGCATGCGAGCGTTTTAAACGGGCTTGGAACTGCTTACATGACGGCGAGCAACAGCCAGACAACTACGGAAAATCTTATTCATGCAGTGCGATACTTTGAAGATGCACTTAAGATCAGAACACTCGCTGAAGATCCTAAAGGTCACGCTTACACAAAGAATAATCTCGCCGGCGCTTATGCAAGGATCTCCCAGATAGAAAACATGGAGAAGAACCTTAACACCGCCCTTATGCATTATGAAGATGCGCTGAAAATTTATGACAAAAAAAAATACCCGTTTGAGTACGGAATGATCCTGAATAATATCGGCAACGTATATTGCCTCCTTTCGACTGTGAACAACAAATCAGCAAACGCTACTAAGGCAAAGGAATACTTTGAAAGATCTCTGGAAGTGAGAAAACGTGACAGCGCACCTGTAATCTATTCAAATACAATGTTTAATCTTGGTGACGCATATTCAATCTTGTTTGAGGCAGAAGGTGAACCGGAATATCTTCACAAGTCTAATGAGTGTCTGATTGAATCATTGAAAGTGGATTTGCCAAATTTTGGAAATGTGAGGATGGGTGAAATTTATTATTCGCTGGGAACCAACCACATGCGTCTTGCAAAATTTGAATACAAGCATATCAATTACAACAAGAGCATTGAATATTTTGAAAAGGCACTGATAGAATTTTTGAAAGATGATCCTGCTAAGCTGAAGGATAAAACAATTGAAGCAATTGAGAATGTAAGGAAAGAACTTAGTTCAGATTCGGAGTGAGCTGATTTAAATTTGAACAGAGTGACTTTCAATTGAAGTAACTACTAACTAACAAAGGCAATTCTTATTTTAACCAAAAACAGATAATAAATGGAGTCTCAACCTGCATTGGAATACAAGCGCAGAGCAATCTTATTCGACAAGAAAACATACGACGAAAAAATTTTGCTTGATCTTTACAAAGCGATATTATTGCCGAGAATGATTGAGGAAAAGATGCTCTTGCTTTTGAGGAAGGGAAAAATTTCAAAATGGTTTTCGGGGATTGGACAGGAGGCGATTGCAGCCGGCGTTACAATGGCTCTTGAAAGTGACGAGTATATACTTCCGATGCACCGAAATCTCGCAGTCTTCACTGCACGAGGCATGCCTCTGGAAAAATTATTTAAGCAGTTGCAGGGAAAACCCAACGGATTTTCCAAAGGAAGAGAAAGATCATTTCATTTCGGCGCAAACGAATTTCACATAGTGGGAATGATTTCACATCTGGGACCGCAGCTGGGTATCGCAGACGGTATCGCACTTGCAACAATTTTGAAAAGAGAAAAAAAAGCAACCGCCGTTTTCACCGGTGACGGAGGAACAAGCGAAGGAGATTTTCACGAAGCTCTGAATGTTGCCGCAGTCTGGAATCTCCCTGTAATTTTTATAATAGAGAATAATCAGTACGGGCTGTCAACTCCTTTGAATGAGCAATACAAATGCGCCGAGCTGATAGACAAGGCAGTCGGATATGGTATGGAATCTATGCAACTCGACGGAAATAATATTCTTGCCGTCTATGATACAATCAAAACTTATGCAGAATCCATCAGAAACAACCCGCGTCCGATTCTGCTTGAATGCAAGACATTCAGGATGCGAGGACACGAAGAAGCTTCCGGAGTGAAATATGTCCCGAAGGAATTATTTGAAGAATGGGAGAAAAAGGATCCGGTTATAAATTATGAAAGCTATCTTGTTGATGAAACTATTCTCAATGAAACATTGATTGAGTCAATCAAAAATGAATTCAAGAATGAAATTGACAAAGCTCTTGAAGAGACATTTAAAGAACCTGAAGTCGTGCCGGATACAGAAAAGGAATTGAATGATGTCTATGCTCCTTTTGTACAGAAGGTTATTCTTCCAAAGACAGGAAAGAAGACTTTGAAAAGATTTGTTGATGCTGTCTCCGATGGATTGCGACAATCATTGGAGAAGTTTGACGATCTTGTGATAATGGGACAGGACATTGCGGAATATGGAGGAGTATTTAAAGTTACGGAAAATTTTTACAAAGAATTTGGGAAGGAAAGAATTCGAAACACGCCATTGTGCGAGTCGGCAATAGTTGGAGCAGCATTAGGTTTGTCGGTGAAGAAGATGAAAGCCGTAGTTGAAATGCAGTTCGCCGATTTCGTAACCTGCGGATTCAATCAGATCATCAACAACCTTGCAAAGATTTTTTACAGGTGGGGTCAAAACGCGGATGTTGTAGTTCGCATGCCTTGTGGTGCAGGAGTTGGCGCCGGTCCGTTTCATTCACAGTCAAATGAAGCGTGGTTTTTTCATACGCCGGGACTGAAAATATTTTATCCTTCCAATCCTTACGATGCAAAAGGACTGATCACCGCTGCCATTGAAGATCCAAACCCGGTCATGTTTTTTGAACACAAGGCATTATACAGAAGCGTAAGCGAAGAGATACCGGATGATTATTATACAATTGAACAAGGCAAGGCAAGATTTGTCAAAGAAGGAGATGATGTAACAATTGTAACATACGGAATGGGAGTGCATTGGGCTGAAAGTATTCTAAAGAACAATTCAGACATTTCTGCCGATCTCATTGATTTGCGGACACTTCAACCATGGGACAGGAAATCGGTTGAAGAAAGCGTCTCAAAAACGGGAAAGGCAATAATTCTTCATGAAGATACTTTGACAGGAGGAATTGGTGCGGAGATATCGGCACACATTTCCGAGCATTGCTTTCGGAGTCTTGACGCGCCGGTAATGAGAAGCGCGAGTCTCGATACACCTGTCCCGTTTGCCGTCACGCTTGAGGAAAACTTTTTCCAGAAGAATGAATTTGAAAGAAAGCTTAAGCAGCTCATGAGTTTTTAAATAAAATTATGCGCAATAATTTTCTCTCAAAATAGTTCAGCAGCACTGAATGAGCGCAATCATAAAAATTTCTTTTCTTGCTGTACTGCTGATCATGATGACTGAACAAATTGCTTTTCCTCAATCGAAAGATTCGTCTTCACAAAGAAATGATTCGCTGCAACAGAAAAGTAACCGGAAGGGAAAGAAAGAAAATGTAAAGAAGGACAAGGAGTCTTCTTTCATGGATAAGATTCAGAGAATAATTGAACTCCGACGTTCATTTGATATTGCTGATGAAATCACAAAGCCTGCACTATTGTCGTTTAAGAAAGATGACGATGAGAGAGCAATATTTCTCATACACGTTGCACTTGCATACAAGGGGTTCAGGTTTGACAAGACCGGAGTAACGCCTTCCATTCAGTTTGATTATTCAAGTAAGGAAAAGGATTTGCTGGAAAAAGTAAGGCTTGGATTTGATTTATACAGCCGGGTTTATGAATACAGCGGGGGGAGCGGAAAAATACAGCCGTTCCTCGCATTCGGAAGAGACTTTGCTTCGCGTATTGATGAGTTCAAATTTAATTTATCCTTCGTGCCGAGTTTTCCGAAATTTTTTATTCCCGTTAGAAATATCTCAAACATAAAATTCAGATATGACGGGATAGACAACCAGTGGGTCTTCGGGATAAATCCGATAATTGGCGCAACTTATGAGAGGTCCTACGGCGGATTGAATCATTTCGACAGAACAGATTATTACTCTTTGACCGCCGCGAGCATTACGGTTAAGAAATATTATTTTCAGTTTGATCTGTTCGGGAAATATGAAAAAGAATTCATAGACGAGCACGATATACGCTACAAATACGAGGCGACTGCAACCATATATTTTGATGAAAAGGAGCGCTCATCCATTAATGGAAAATTTGAGCAGGAGGAAAAAGATAGGATTGTGAAGCGAAGGATGACAGTTGGATTTGGAATTAAACTTTAATGATGGAATTGCGTGAAGGACGGAAAATGTTTGTAACATTCGAAATTCCTTTGCGTTTTAGAACAGAACGATAATTAAAAAATATTTTGGATATACTGGAAAGATTCGAAAGATTTCTGGAAATGCCGAGAGAAGAAGCCTACAGCCGATATCTCGATGAGCGGAATTTCAGAATATTTAGGAAATTTTTGCCGATACTTGCACTTGTATTCCTTACGGTTATCATTGTAAACCTCGCTGATACTGAATCTTTCAATTTTTCTTTGATTCTTTCTGCAGTTAACATGGCTGCGATACTGTTCCTCCGGATTTTTTTTAACAGACTCTTTAACGTTTCAAACATCCGGAGACATATTTTTATTTTTTTGATTTCTCAATTGCTGATATTAATTGCAATAAAGGCGACATATCCGGATGATGAACCGGAAAAAGTTTCAGCCAAGGGCAAGACTGAACAATCAGTAAAGAAAGATACTCTTGCAAAGGGAAATGATTTCAATGTAACCGTATCGGGAAAGGATGATGACTATTTAAGCTTCGTCATTTTTTTCGGAGTGATGATAATGATATTCAGATTTTCGAGACCCGAGATTGTGCAGTTATTTGCGATTGGATTTTCGGTGCCCATAGCTGCAACACTTGTATTCGGTTCACAACTATCGCCCGGTAATGTCATCCCTTCAATTCTGCTCGGGGTTTTGTTTTTTGTAGTTGCGTTTTCAAGAGAGAAGTCTCGTCAAAGGAAATTTTTCGATCAGTATGATTTCAATTACAGGAAGAACTATGAAAGCATGCGGATGAAGAAGGAATTGGATTATGCAAGAGAGATACAACTTTCGATGCTTCCGGAGAGTGATGCAAAAATCGGCGATTTGGAAATATCGGGTGTCTCCATTCCTGCAAGCGAAGTTGGGGGAGACTATTTTGACTATTTCAAGATTTCTGAAAGTGAAACAGGATTTTTTATTTGCGATGTTTCAGGGCACGGCGTTGCAAGCGGATTGATGCTGTCAGGAATAAGAAGCTGTATGCATCTGATTCTTGAAAACGAATCCCATCCAAAGGAAATCATGGAGAAACTGAATCGCATGATCCGAAAAACTCAAAGCAGAAGAATGTTCGTGACGGCCATCCTTGCAATAATTGATTCGGGAAAAAACAAATGCATACTGTTTAATGCAGGTCATCTCCCTCCTTACAGAATATCTGCTGTATCGAAGGAGATTTTCAGAATCAAGAAACACGGCATCGCACTTGGAGCAATGAGAAATGTCGAAGAGAGCACAGGTGAAAATGAGATGATGTTTGAATTTAACAAAGGGGATAAATTGATTTTATATACCGATGGTGTCAATGAAGCAATGAATGCATCGAGACATGAATACGGACTTGATAACCTTGAGCTTTACCTGAATGGTAACTCTGATAAGAACGCAAATGAATTGCTTCGGGGATTAATTGAAGATATAAAAAAGTTTACATCAGGAAGCGCACAAAGAGATGATTTAACAATCTTAGTCATACAGAGAAATTAATGAAGACTGCAAAACAAAAACCCGTGGTAGGAATCATAATGGGTTCGGATTCCGATATGAGTGTGATGAAAGAAGCGGCGGAAATTTTAGACGATTTCGGGGTGCCTTATGAGATGAAGATAACTTCTGCACATCGGACTCCGGAGTTTATGTCTAAGTATTCCGCGAGCGCACACAGGCGCGGAATAAAAGTAATCATAGCGGGCGCGGGTGGCTCGGCTCATTTGCCCGGAATGAGCGCGGCAAATTCACCTCTGCCCGTAATCGGCGTACCGGTTGAAACCAAAGCATTGAAAGGATTGGATTCATTGCTTTCGATAGTTCAGATGCCTTATGGGGTACCGGTTGCAACTGTAGCGATTAACAATTCGAAGAATGCCGCATTGCTTGCAGTTCAGATACTTGCAGTTTCCGAAAAAAAATATCTGCACAAGATAATTGCATTTAAGAAAAAAATTGAGAAAGAGTCGTTGAGAAAAAACTTAGATTTGTGAAGCAACTTCCTTCTCTCATTAATTTTTAACCAAACGGGAAAGCGGATTCAATTGAACTTTTCATAATCCTATTTTAGCAGCACCATACTCTTTGTGGCAACTGCAACTCCGTCCAGATACATTGCATAAAAGTAAATACCGCTTGGAAAGTTTTCTCCGTTGAATGATGTACTGTAATTTCCGGGTGCAAATTTCTCATTTACCAAAACAGCAATCTCTCTTCCGAGTGCATCATACGCTATCAACATTACATCCGACATCTGATGGCCTGCACGTGTCGCAATAGTAAAATTGATTTTTGTTTCAGGGTTAAACGGATTAGGAAAATTCTGACTTAGCACAAATGAATTAACAACATTCTCATTGCTGTGCTGTATTCCTGTCAGCGGTACAACCGTCCTGAACGCACTTCTTCCATGCGTCCACACCACAAGCGTTCTGGTCGGCTGATGAAATGTCAGATCATGACAAGGTACATTTGATGGAAGACCTGTTGCAAGAATATTCCAGCTTGTTCCAAGATTTGAAGAATACATTACCGAAATATCTGTCCCTATATACAAAGTACTCGTGTTGTCCGGATCAATCACTACGTCATTAATGGGAGCATCGGGAAGATTTCCTTTGATTGAAGACCAGCTGCTTCCGAAATTAGTTGTACGAAATATGTGAGAACCTGTCGAATCAACTTTATAACCGGATAGAGTCACATAGCATACATTGGCAGAATCGGGATGAATGGCAACCCGCGTAACCCATCTGTATGGAAGTCCGGAATTTATCTTGATCCAATTGCTTCCGCCGTTTGTTGTCCTCCATACATTTGCATCATCTGTTCCGCAATATATTACATTCGGATCAGACCTTGAGACATCAACAGTGGTAATGGTTCCGAGATTTCTGATGTGAGCATTTGCAAGATCCGGACTTATAGCGCTCCATGATTGCATACCGTTAGTTGATTTAAAAATTTTGTACGTACCGCAATACATAGTCAGCGGATTATTTTTGTCCATGATATAAGGAGTCATCCAGTTCGTATATTGGACATCAAGTCCGGAAGTTCCTCCGAAGAAACTGTTACCGCCGTCAGTTGATCTTGCAAGTCCACCGTTTTGAGTTGACGAATAAACTCTCAATGGATTTTGATAATCTATCAGCGCATAAAATCCATCGCCGCCGTTTATTTCCTGCCAGTTACCCGTTCCGCCCGTTGTAGTGCGTACGGTGCCGTTGTCCTGAAGACCGCCCAGCATTTTGTCCGGATTACTGTAATCAATATCTCCTGCATAAAATTGTGAAATCGGAAGTGTTGTGCTTGCACCCCAGGATGAACCTCCGTCTGTTGAGTAGTCAATTCCGCCGTCATTTCCGATTACAATATAATTTGGATTTGATTGTGAAAAATCCGCCGCATGCTGGTCAACGTGTGATTCACCGACAACCGAAAATGATGAGCCGCCATTTGATGAAAGTTCCATATCAAGGCCGCCGCAAAGAACTTTATTGGAATTGGAAGGATCGGTTTTGCAAATCCTGTTGAACCAAGCATAGTTTGACGAAGTGGCGACGGATGAATTTACATTTGTCCAGTTGACACCGGCATTTGTTGATTTGAATAATCCTCTGGATGTGCCGGATGCGTTAGCGGTCAGCGCGTAAATAATTTGTGCGTTTGATTTTGAAATGTCCAATGAAATTCTTCCGAGGTTGGCGTCGTTAATGGGAAATCCGCCGCCAATCTGATTCCAGCTATCTCCTGAATCAGTGGAAAGAAACAATCCTGATTTTGCACCGCCGTACTTGATGTAATCTTCTCTTCTCGTTCTTTCCCACATTGCGGCAAAAATTTTTGAAGTGTTATTTGGATCAATGACAACATCAATTGCTCCGACTGAATCGGCAATATAGAATTTTCTATTCCAGTTAATCCCGCCGTTGGTTGATTTGTAAATTCCTCTTTGCTCATTTCTTCTTCTTGTCCAGCCTGATGCTGCGGTAAAAACTTCCTGTGTGTTATTTGGATTGATTGCAATTTTTCCAATGCAGAAAGAACTGTCAAGACCAATGAATGTCCAGCTTGCGCCGCCGTTGGTTGATTTATACATTCCTGTCCCGGGATAGTAACTTCGTAAAGCATTTGCTTCGCCGGTTCCGCAATAAATAGTTTCAGGATTCACAGGGTCAATTGCAAATGCTCCGACGGAAGAAGTATTCTGATTGTCAAAGACGCTTGACCACGTCTGGCAAAAGTTAGTTGATTTCCACAAGCCGCCGTTTGCCGTTCCTGCATAGACTATCTGCGGATTTGAAGGATGTATCGCAACTGTAGTAATTCTTCCTTCAATGTTTGCCGGACCAACTGATGTCCATGCAGGCAGGTTATCGGATTCGTTGACATGCATTTTGTTTCTCACATATTCAACTGACTTCAGATATTCTTCCTGTGGAATTTCATCAAATGGGAATGCGCGCTGTCTCACAAACCAGTCGTCTGCAGGGATAAGATCTTCCGAAGTTTTGTTTTCTTCGCCGTGTGATTTTTCCGGAAAGGGATTTTTTTTGAAAAAAAGATATGCGCATCCCGAAAGAAGCAGCACAATAATAAGGATAATTTTTACTTTCATTTTTCCTGCTTAATGTTAAAAGGATTTGTTCCTGTCGTACTTTTCAAAAGCCCATTTTAGAGCCGGAGGAGTTATGAATGTCGTTAGTATTACAATTATTATCACTGCCGAAAACATTTCACTGTTCAAAACTCCCAGACTCTTTCCGATCCCCGCAAAGATTAATCCAACTTCACCGCGAGGAACCATGCCGATCCCAATGATTCTCCTATCCATTCCTTTTGCAAAAATTCCGGAGATTAATTTTCCTGCTACTGCGACAATTGTCAGAGCGAGCGCAATGCCAAGTATATCTGATTTCATAAATGCAGTCAGATCAACCTGAAGTCCCATTATTACAAAAAATACCGGAGCAAAAATAACCTCAATCGGCTCTATTACATCTTTGACTGTATGATTGCTGTCCTGAAGGACATTGTCGAAGTCTTGTTCCTTCAGAATTAAACCTGCAGCAAACGCTCCGACAATACTTGCAAGCCCGATAAAATCCGCTAACCATGCAAGCAGCACAAGCAGAGCGAACGGAAACAGCAGTCTCACATTCTTGTTCTCTATGACTGATGCAAACCGGATCTGATTTTTAATAAATCTGGTGCCGGCATAAAGCGTAATTCCCAGGAACAAAATTGCTTTCAGCAAAATTATCAATACTGTTGAAATCTCGAGCGCACCACTTGAGATTATTCCCGCAACAACAGCCAACACAATCAATCCGAGTATGTCATCAATCACCGCAGCGCCAAGCACTATCTTTGACTCGGGGATGTTAAGCTTGTTCATGTCTTTAAATACACGAGCGGTAATACCAATGCTCGTCGCACATAAAGTTGCGCCGACAAATAAATAAAAGTTAGTTCCCTTGTCCGGAAGTAAAGCCTCCGCACTGAAATATCCGAGAACAGAAGGCGCAATTACTCCGATGATTGCGACAATCAGTGACGGCTTTCCGACTTCCATCAAATCATCAACTTCCGATTCAAGCCCCACAGCAAAAAGTAATATAAGCACTCCGAAACTCGACAACAAGAAAATTGCTTCAACTGTAATGTTGTACTTTGGAAAATCCGGGCTCTCCATAATTCGTGTCAGTTCATGACCATAACCGTTATCGGCAAATGCTTCTGCAGGAATGTTATTTCTGATCTCCTCTTTCCATGAATTTTCATCACCCAGATTTTTCTGAATGATGGTCTGAACTTCCTCATGATGCCTCACAAGTGTCATCACAGGCGAATTCAACATCATCAATACAACCCCGATGACTACTCCTATTATTAGCTCTCCAAGAACTTCCGGCTGTTTTAGTTTTTTTGCAACGAATCTTCCTATCATCGCGCCGAATATAATGACAAACAACAGCAGATAAATCGGCGCGAACTTATCTCCGTGTGAGACAGCATCTTCGTTGGAATTATCTTTTACAATTGAAGAAGCGTTCTCCGATTTTAAATCATTGCTAATTGATCTTTCCGGATACAGCGAGAGAGTCAACAGAGTAATGCATAAAATCAGGAACGGTTTCACCGGAAAATGTATGACTGCAAATTTCATTAAGTTCTCTTAATCAGCGAAATGTCTTTTGAAGAAAATCCAGCATAAGCGTAATTACTTTCTCAAGAGCTTCGGTAGTTCCTTTAAAAGGATGCTCCGCTCCGAAAGTATGTCCGGTATTTTCGATTAACACCAGTTCGGTATTTTTTTTACAGGATGCATCGGCTTCAATTCTGCGTGCGTACAAATCTTCAGCATTCGAATAATCAACAGTTATATCCTGCGTCCCATGAATCAGCAGGACAGGCACTTTGATTTTTTCAATAGCCTTTTGAATATCAAGCCGTTCCTTATTTCTTTCGAGATCTTCAATCAGTGTATAATTCATTCTCATCGTCTGATTTGTTCTTGAATTGAGCACCTCAAAATATCCGGATTCTTTCCATTTCTTCTTCAGGACTTCGCTATATCTGTCAAAGGTGTTAACTGATGAAAGCACAATCAACTTTGTAATCCTGTTATCCTCTGCCGTTTTCAGAATTGAAATTCCTCCGCCTCTCGAATGACCTATCAGCGTTATGTTGGAAGTATCATAACCATATTTACTCTGATTTTCGAACATGTAATCAATTACGCTTCCGAGGTCATCAAGCTCTCGAGAGAAAGTATTTTTTGCAAAGAGATCGAGCCTTGTAAAATCACTTTGCTCTTTTTCATTATCTCCCGTGCCGTTGTATGAAAAATTAAATGACACCGTGAAATAATTTTCGGATGCGATCTTATCCAGCATATAAGGGAAACATCCCCAGTCTTTGAATCCCTTGAAGCCATGACAAAAAATCACGAGCGGAAGGTCTTTCTTCCCTTCCGGGAAGCGCAGGTCAGCATTAAGATTATCGCCGTACCTGTTTTTAATTTTTGTTAATTCTTTTTTCATATAACAAATGAACTTGGAGGCTAAGTTAAGATTTGTTCAAAAGAATTGTAATGAAAAAATTACATTTCTTTAGTTTGGGAGTCCACAGTTGTCCCAAGATAGGAGGGATGATAAGATTTCGATCAACGTTGAATCTGCGTGAATCGGAGCAGTGCTGTCCAAAAAGTCTCGCCGAATCGGATTTTCAAAATTGTCATTGTGTTTTTTGAGGATTTCCACAGGCTAATAGCCTGTGCTACGATTAAATCCTTACTTTTGGGGACAGCCCCGCGGCGAGTCTGCTTGAAAACGAAATATCCATACAGGAATTTGCAGAGTTGGGGATTTTAATTTATCTTATATGCTCAAGGATTATTTTTTACATTTGGAGTAAAAAAAAACATAGCCATGCTTTTGAAAATAATCAGCTTGAAATGCTTCACATTCTTGTTCTTCATGCTTTTTGTAATTGCATTAGACACAAAAGCGCAGGATGAAAATGAAAAAGAAAAAAAGGATTCTCTTAAGTCCGAAAAAGAAATGGAAGAAGGTGAGACCGATGAAATCGTAATTACCGGAACAAGGATTCCTGAAAAGATTATCAATGTTCCTTTTTCAGTCTTTAAGGTTGACAGAAAGGAACTTGCATACAGCAGAAACATTGGATTGAAGGATGTTCTCACGGATGTTCCCGGACTTTTTCTTCAATCAAGGTATGGAAGTCATGATGACCGGATTTCAATCCGAGGTTACGGCAACCGTTCAAATTCAGGAACCCGCGGCATCAGAATTCTTCAGGACGGAATACCGGAATCTGAACCGGACGGAGAAACAAGCATTGACGCAATTGATTACACTTCGCTTGAAACAGTTGAAGTTGCAAAGGGAAACTTATCTTCATTATATACTAACGCTCCGGGAGGTGTCATAAATTTTTTGACGGACCTGACATTTAAGAATGATTACCTCAAGCAGACAAATATGTTCGGAAACTATAAGTTGTTTCAAAACGGATTCAAGACCGGAATAATGGAAAAGAATTACAAATATTTTCTTTCTTACAGTTACAGGAGTTTCGGCGGTTTCCGCGAACACAGCAGTGAATATATCCATCTTGTAAATTCTGTCTTTCAGGTTTATCCTGATTCAAAAACAACAGTATCTGTTCTTGGAAATTATGCAAGAGGACTTGTCAAACTTCCGGGGGCTCTCACAAGATCCGAATATGAAACCAATCCTTTCGGAGCATACTCGGTAGCTCTTTCAAGTGACTTCAAGCGCGATCTCGAAAAGGGAAAACTTGCCGTCAGATATAATACTTCATTCGGAAGCAAATCAAAAAATGATATTGAACTCACGGGATTTGTTCAACTGAAGGATCTGCAATACACAACCAATACGCTTTATACATACAACGGAAGATATTACATTGGAGCAATCGCAAGATTTAACAATACTTCCGACATATTCAAAAAGAAAAATCATTTTTCAATCGGTACGGATTATAATTATGTTTATGGGGACATAACTTCTTTTGATAATGTTGCAGGGAATAAGGGTGATAATCTTCAGGCGCAGAATTTGGAAGTTCTGAATAATCTCGGTGTTTATGTTCAAAACCAATATTTCTTTTACAAAGACAAGGCTTCCGTATTTTTGTCCGGCAGATATGATGACGTTGTGATTTCAAATGACAATCAGCTCTTTAGCATTCAGAATTCTGCACGTACATTTTCAAGATTCACACCGAGGATCGCGATGAATTACAAGTTCACTCCATCAATTGCTGTATATTCTTCTTATGGCTATGCGTTTGAAACCCCTGCAGCGGTGGAACTTCAGAATTATCCTTACACATCAAACACAGGAGCAACGACTCTTAATCCTGATCTCAATCCTCAAAAATCAAAGAACTTTGAACTTGGCATCAAAGGAAATATTTTTTCCGAAAGCAAATTGCTCGAGAAAGCATTCTTTGAAGTAACATTTTACAACACAAGAATTGAGGATGAGATTGTTCCTTTTGTAATTAATGATCTTACTTATTACAGAAATGCCGCGAATACCAACAGGACCGGAGTTGAATGCGGAGTAAAGTTTGAATTGTTAGACGGCGTCGAACTTGCTACAAATTATACCTTCTCTGATTTTCATTACAAAGATTATATCGCAATTAATTACACAGGCAGCGGAGATACCATTCGCGCAGATTATTCGGGCAACACAGTGCCCGCAATTCCAAAGAGCCTTGTTAATTTCATCTTGAATTATCAATTCAAACTATCAAAGGAATTAACCGGAATAGCTTTGTGGGACATGGACTACGTGACTAAAATGTTTGTTGACGATGCTAACTCCGCAACGGTACCGGAATATTTTTACGGAAATGTAATGCTTGGAGCAACCTGGAGCTCAAAGAATTTCAACTTGCTCTTAACAGGCGGAGTCAAAAATATTTTTGACAGAAGATTCGTGGGATTCATCAATATTAATGCAAATCCTGAATTGCCGCCTGATCAGAGAAGATATTACGAAACAGGTGAACCCAGAAGTTATTACCTCGGTTTAAATTTAGGTTATAAGTTTTGAAATTTTTTTCCTTGGACATGAATAAATTCATTTTGTTTTTTCTGATACTGTTACTGAATTCGGCAGAAACATTTTCGCAGATTCCGAATTACAGGATGCATCCTTCTTCCAATGCGCAGATAGAGCCTTCCATTGTAAAGCATCCCGCAAATCCGCAGATAATGTTTACGTCAGCCTACACGATAAGTGCTTCCTTCAGAAGCGAAGGAGTTTATTTTTCAACAGACGGCGGCGCAACATGGCACGGATCGGATACATGCATCACAGGGGCTTCCACAAACAATCACGGAGGTGATCCCGGTCCGGTGATTGATAAAGACGGAAGAGCAATCCTGACTCATCAGGGTTCATTTATTGTCGGCATGTTTTCAAATTATTCAACTAACCTCGGAGAAACGTGGAGCGGCAGTTATCAGATTGCTTCAGGCGATCAGGATAAGGGAACTCCCACAACCGATGATGTTGCATCGAGTCAGTTTTACGGAAGAACATATCTATCTTGGACAAGATTTTTGAATCCGTTTCCGATTGTGATTTCTTATACATCTAACGGCGGTGTAAACTGGAGTCAGATATATCAGATTAATACTACACCGTCCGGATTTCTTTCTCTTGGCACAGATATAAGAACAGGCACAAATGGAGAAGTTCTTGTCTGCTGGGCAGGAGTGTTGACTACTTCGCCGCAGAATGAAAAGTTCTGTGGATTTGGCAAGTCAACAAACGGCGGAGTGAATTGGTCGGTAAGTGAAAATATTTTTAACATGAACGGGGTTAAGACTTCATCTCTTCAACCGTGGAATATTCGCATCAACGGCTATCCTCACATTGAAATTGACAAGACCGGAGGCGCTCGTAACGGATGGATTTATATTGTGACAGGTCAAAAAGATCTGCTACCAGCCGGTACAGATCCTGACATTGTATTTAACCGTTCAACTGACGGCGGCAGCACATGGTCGCAATCAATCAGAGTCAATCAGGACCCGCTCAATAATGGAAAGGTTCAGTACTTTCCGGCTATTGCAGTTGATGACGATGGCGGCATTAACATTATTTATTATGACAACCGCACCGTTGCATCCGATTCGATGGATGTGTTCCTTTCACGCTCAACAGACGGAGGTAACACTTGGCATGATTACAGAATCAATCAGTTCCGGTTTAAACCAAAGTCAGTAACCGGCGCTGTCGGCGCAGGCAATCAAGGCGATAATATAGGAATCGTTTTCAATAACGGAAAATTATTTCCTGTATGGATGCAGGATCAGACAGGAAATTATCAGGTATGGTATGCCTCATTTGATCCCGCCGAATTGGGAATTACGAAAATCAGCAACGAAGTTCCTGAAAAATTTTCGCTAAGACAAAATTATCCCAATCCATTTAATCCCTCCACAACAATTGAGTATGATGTATCTCAAATTAAAAATTCAGGGAGCGGTTTGAATGTAAGCATAAAAATTTTTGACGTAAACGGGAGAGAAGTTTACACATTGGCAAATCAGAATTTGCAATCCGGCAACGGAGCAGGAACATACAGAGTTACATTCGACGGCGGAAGATTTCCATCGGGAGTATATTATTACGGATTGTATGTAAACGGTAATTTCATTGAGTCAAGAAAAATGATTCTGATGAAATAAAATTCCCTTGAATTGAAGCCGAATGCGCTGATGACGATGTTGTATGCAATTGATTTTGTATCATAAAATCTGCAATATTGACGCAAAAATTATCAGCAAAACAAAATTATCTGCGTTGAACTCAACCCGTAAATTTTTTCCGCAACATTCAAATAAATTTTCATCATAGCAATCTCTACGAATTTTTAAAATTTCATTAAGAAGCTGAATCAAATCAACATGGCAAAATGTAATTTTGTTATCATAGCGATACTTTTCATTTCATCCGGCACATTATTTTCTCAAACGTCGAAGTGGGAAAATTTTACAGACTATAAAACTGTAACAGCAATTGCTTCGGATAATCAGGATAATAATATTTATTGCGCCTCAAGCGGCGGATTATTTGTGGTAAATTCATCAGGCGATGTAACCAAGAAGTACACGAATCTTAATGGATTAATTAGCAATGATCTCACCTCACTTACAATTGACGGAAGCGGCAGACTGTGGGTTGGCGCGAGTGACGGTTCAATTTCAATTTTAAATGTTGAGAACTTTACCTGGAAATATATATTTGACATCAAGAATTCTTCCGAGTCGGATAAGTCAATTAATTATATGTATCCTATCGGAAATTTCATGTATGTTGCCACAGGTTACGGCATACAAAAAATCTCGACATCGAGTTTTAATTTTATTGATGCTCCTTATTATAAGCTCGGCACTTTCGTTACAAATGCTCCCGTCTATTCTCTGACATCATTGAATAATGTTTTATATGCTGCAACGAAATACGGAGTTGCTTATGCAAATTATGTCTCTTCAAATTTGAATAATCCGCTGTCATGGAATAATTACAGCAATCTGCCCCTAAGCGCCGATGTTAAAACAATTGAAACATTTGACAATAAAATTTTTGCCGGCTCGCCTGAAGGTCTGGCATACTTCGACGGAACCAACTGGCTCCAATATCCTAATGGAACTGTTGCAAATCAGAATACAATCTTTATCGAAGCCGGTGCAGGAAAATTATATTTCATCTCCGGCAATAACGTATTCTTTTCCGATTCAACAAACCTTTCTGTCGTAACCCCATTTCTGAATCAAGACAGTTATACAACTTTGAATTTTCATTCAACTGCATCGAAAGGAAATTTTCTGATACTCGGCTTGTCGAATAACGGAATCAGAATTGACGGCGGGAATTACATTTTCCCGAATAGTCCTTTCACGAATATCTTCAATCAAATCTCCATTGATGCTTCAAACAATATATGGGCGGCAGGAGGCACGACGGATGCCGGATTTTACAAATACGACGGTGTCTGGGAAAATTTTAACACACAAACTCATCCTGAAATTTGCAGCTCTAACTGGTATCAGAAAATTACCAACGGTAACGGAATAGTCTGGGCTATGAGTTTCGGCGGAGGAGTGACTAAAATTGAAGGCAATAATATTACCTGCTTTAATACTTCAAACTCAATACTCCCCGGGATTTCAAATAACCCCAACTTCTGCGTTCCCTACGGTGGAGCGTATGATAATACAGGCACGTTCTGGGTTAGCTTCTTCGCATCAAATTCGGGAAAATCGCTTTATGCTTATAGCAACAATACATGGACAGGCTTCATCAATCCGTCTATAATAGGTGTGGCAATACTTGCGGACGTAGCCGTAGATTCATACAATACAAAATGGATTGTGTGCCAGGGTGCAAGATCGGGAATTTATTTTTTTAATGAAAATGGTTCGCTTCAAAATCCCGATGATGACATTTATGGTTTTTATGATAATTCAGACTTCGGTTCGGAAGTAACAAACATTAACGATGTGATAGTTGAGAGAAACAATGAAGTATGGGTCGCAACAAATAACGGAGTATTTATCATCAGCAATCCTTACGGCGCAATTCAAAATCCTAATCAGAAACCGCCTGCACAAAAACTCGGAATTATTTCAGGAAATCTGAAGGTGCCTTTCACCGAAAATTGTATTACGATTACAAATGATATTCTCAATAACAAATGGATAGGGACTGAAACTAACGGCGTGTTTCATCTATCATCAGACGGGTCTACCTTGTTAGAACAGTTTAACACATCCAAATCTCCGATTCTTTCCAATAAGGTAACAACAATTGAAGTCAGTAATGTAACCGGTAGAGCTTACTTCGGAACACAAAAAGGTCTTTCGTCATATCAAACCGATGCCATAAAGCCGGTTGCAGAATTCGGAGAAATTACTGCATCGCCGAATCCGTATCTTCTTCCTTCAAATTCGGGAATGAAGATTGACGGACTTATTGAAAATAGCATCATTAAGATAATTACTTTAAGCGGCGAAATTGTAAGTAACTTCGATTCGCCGGGCGGAAGAATTGCAGTCTGGAATGGAAAGAATTCAAACAATGAATACGTCCCAACCGGCATATACATTATCGTTGCTTATAATCAGGATGGCAGCAAAGTCGGCACAGGCAAAGTTGCAGTTGTAAGAAAATAAAACCCTTATGCTTGTAATTCCTGTAATTGATATTAAAGAAGGCAAGTGTGTCCGTGTAATCCAGGGGCATTCCAACGTAATGCAGTTTTATACGGAGAGTCCGATCAACATGGCGCGGCTTTTCAGAAGAGAAAATTTTAAAACCATTCACATAACCGATCTCGATGGTGCGCTTCACGGCACAATGAAAAATTTTGATCTGATAAAGCAAATTACCAAATCAGTTGATATACCCATTCAACTCGGCGGCGGAATAAGAGATTTTGAAATGGCTTCAAGAGTCATTAACGAACTGGGTGTTTACCGTCTGGTAATTGGAACAGCGGCACTACAGAATCCTGACTTTGTTAAAAAAATTCTTGATGAGTTTTCATCAAGCAAAGTTGTAATTTGTATTGATGAAAAACTTAATAATGTTGTAATGGACGGATGGATGAATTATGCCGATGTTACTCCGCTAGAATTCGCAAAACAGATGGAAGCAATCGGAGTGAAAAGAATCATTTATCAGGATGTAACAAGAGTTGGAAATCTTTCCGGACCTCATATCGAACGTCTGGTTGAACTTGCGGAGAATACAAATTTAAAAATCACTTCCGCAGGCGGCATATCAAATTTCAGCGACCTCAAAAAGGTGATGGCAATCGAACCTCTTGGAGTTGATTCGGTAATGATTGCCAGGGCATTATATGAAAACCAATTTCCGTGTCAGAACATCTGGCGTGACGCAGAATCAAGTGACATATCGCTTGAACTGCCGGATATTAATTGAGGCTTTGGAAATCGCGAATTGGAAGTCTCTGAAAGTAATATCCATATATTGTCACTACATCATCCTAAGGATTTTCCAACGTAATTGAAGTCGCATTGTCTTCAGCATGTTAGACTTTACAGCTACAGTATTTATCAAGCCGATCTCATCTGTTTAAAATTATCTTCATACTACTTGCATCTTCGAATTTGCTAAACCGATCTTCCTCACTTCCTTGATTAGCCTCCTCTTGCTTTTTTGAAATCACAATCCCGAGTGTAACTATTGTTTGAGAAATTAGTAATTATCGTCTGATTTTCACTGTTGCGTTTACGACTTAACGATTTCTCGGAAGTGTAATCTTTAATTATTTCTCTTTGCACAGATAAAAAGCAACTCATATTTTTGTATCAATAGAACTTGAAACATTTGTAAAATGAAAGTTCAAATAAAATTAAAGGGAAACCAAACTTGAATTAAGGAAGAACAAATATTCTAAACAATTCAGCTGAATTTATACTTTCGTAACAGAAACATTTATTGAAACTAAAAGGGGTTTCCTTTCCAAAAGAATTATTTTTTAACCTCAAAATAAATTGATCATGAAAACTTTACTTTCAAAATCTTTAATTTCACTGATTACGATTTTAACCTTCAGCTCATTAATTTCAGCTAAGACAGACTCTACCGAAGTAGACGAATACATGGTAGAAGGCGAAACCGTTGAAGAAGAGATTACAAACGAAGACCTTATACCAGAAGATCCTCTCGCTCCGCGAACTTACTTGAGCATTGGATATCTTCAAATCGTTCAGACCTTTCCGGCGGGATACATCGGGCAGAACAAACCTCAAAATGGAATTCTCTTAGGATTAAATTATAATCTTGCCACTATTGCTAAAAGCGGCTATGCAAGGATGAACATTGGCGCATCATTTAATCTTGGTGCAGCTTTCTCAAAAAGTTCTTTGTACACAAGTTTCCCCGAAGCAAATCATAACACTAACCATTCTTATAAATTTAACACGTATACCGCAATAGCTGATCTCTTTTCTCTAAACGCAAACTTCGAGTATCTTTTTAAATTTTCAAAAGACAATTCTCTCGAAGCTGCTTTAGCTGTTACTTTCCTTAATATAGGTGGCACTGTAAATTATTTTGAAGCACCGGGAACAGCTATTGACAAGGGATATACATACATGGCTAATTTTCTCCCTCTGCTGATTCAACCATCGGCTAAAATGAGATTAGGCACATTCGCAATAGGTCTTGGTTTTTATATTAATCCCATAAACTTCTTGGAGTATCGCGGTAATTCTAAGAATTACAGCGGAACACAAAAAGCTGGATTCAAAAGAAGCAGTGGTGAACTAAAAAAGTATGCCGCAAATTTATTCTTAAATTTCTAAGACAAGATAATCGAATCCTGTACGAAATCTACGCCGGTATTTGCCGGCGTTTTCT
>JBDHXH010000023.1:0-40559 GCA_039810605.1 Ignavibacteria bacterium
GTTGCCGGTACCCTTGAAGAAACTTATCTCTCAAGATCAACTGACGGAGGGCAGACTTTTACTGATGTAAAGGTAAGCGATCATTCAATTAATTTAACTTCTATCCCGGGTCTTGCTACCGGATACACGGGAGATTATATGGGAATTACTTCCGGCAACGGTAAGATCTGGTGCAACTGGATGGATCCTTCGCAGCTTTCCAAGACTCAATCATGGATTGCTTCCGTTGATGTTACGATCCCGACAATATGCGAAGATTTTTCCTGTTCGTATTTCCCGCCATCAACAATGCTTGAAGAATTTTCCGGAACAAATTACTGGTCGAAGCAGGCGCCAAGCGCATTTGGTTCAGGATCCGGTTCGGCAATGTTCAATGCATGGAGTGCAACAGTAGGAACAAGTCAGTCTTTGGCTTCATATACGCTTGCAAGTCTTTCTGTTCCGGGTCAGTATCTGACCTTCGATGAAGCTTATGCACCTTGGTCAGGAGGAAATGTTGATTCTCTTATTGTTGAGACTTCCTTAAACGCCGGAGTATCATACACTGCTCTTGCAAGGTTATGGGGAGGACTTGGAGCACAAGCAGGTCCTTTAAATACAGTCTTCGATGGTGGCGGTGAGTTTACTCCTGCAAACCACCAGTGGAGAACAAAAATTTATGCGCTCCCTGTTGGAACAAACAGAATCAGACTTCGCGCAGTGAGTGGATTCGGAAATGATATCTGGGTTGATAATGTATGCATTAAGACACTGCCGGCTCCGGTAGTAAATTCCATTGGGATTGTTCCTGAAGGATATTATAGAGCACTTCCATCTCCTCATGCTGTTGCTCCTGATACTGTAAGAATGTATCTGCACAGGACAGATTATCCTAATGTTGTAGTTGATTCTGCTACAGACGTTTTTTCGACGTTCGCTGTTGCAACTGCTTTAAATTTTGCGAATGCGCAAAGCGGAGCATATTACAAGGTAATAAGACATAGAAACTGCATAGAGACATGGAGCAAGGCAGGAGGTGAAGTATATACCAGAGGGTCAAATACCCATTACAATTTTATACAGCCTTCAGGTCAGGCTTACGGAAACAATCAGAAATTAATTGATATAGCCGGATATTATGGAATGTATGGAGGAGAAGTGTTCAAGGATTCTGTCATTGATCTTAGCGACATAACTGCCGTGTTCAATGACGCGAATGCTTTTATATCCGGCTATGTGATAACCGATATTACGGGCGACGATTTTGTGGATCTTTCGGATCTTACAATTACGTATAATAATGCCAATGCTTTTGTAACAAGAGTTGCTCCTCCGGGAGGTGAACCTGATGCAGTGCAAACAATTGCTGAAGTAATAAAGAACACTAAGGTGACAGATGAAGTCAGCAGACAAAAACTTGAGAAGACGATTGAAATAATGAAACAGCAACAACAGCAGCAATCTCAAATCATTCCGAAAAAGAAAATCAGTATGAAGGAAGGATTGGAGCTGATAAAGGCAGGTAATGTTGATGAAATGGTGAAAAAAGTAATGTCAACATGGACCGAAGATCAATTTAGACTGATTGAAGAGAGCAGAAAGAATGCAAATCAATCAATCATAAATAATAATCCTGATTCATATCAGTCAGGGTCAAGCTTCGGCGAGAGATAGAAACGATGCACTGAATATTTCAAAGATCAGATTGACTTTGAACCATCGGAAGACCGGAGAATTTCTCTCCGGTCTTTTTATTTGTCAACAAGATTGGCTGAAATGCTTGAGAAGATTTATAACTCAAGAACGCATTGAAATCTTGCGAAAAAGTTTGGAGAAAATTTCCTTCGCACATTCTAAATAGCTTTAATGAAAATTTAATTTTATTTTTCGATTATCAAAAACAAAACCTTAATTAAATGAAAAGTATCATTGCTATCGTTTGCACATTTTCGATTTCGCTTTTAATTTTTTCATGCGGGAAAAAAGAAGAAAGTAAAACGGTTCAGTTAAGCGGTGGAGTAAAGGGCGGAGGCATATACAGGATAAACGAACTTGAAAATATCCGCAGTCTGGATCCTGTCGGCATCAACGATGTTGTATCACACCATGTTTCTCATCAGATATATGATCTACTCGTTGATCTTGATTCTAATCTGAATCTCATTCCTGCTCTTGCAACAAGATGGGAAATTTCCGAAGACGGATTGCTTTATACTTTTCATCTTCGCAAGGGAGTAATGTTTCAGGACAATGCATGTTTTCCAAACGGCAAGGGGAGAGAATTCAATGCCAATGATGTGAAGTATTCACTTGACAGGGTTTGCAACCCCGCTACCGGCACGCTTGGTTTTGATTATTACAAAAATCATGTTGAAGGTGCAAAGGATTATTTTGAAGAAATGACAATCGCTAGGCGTGAATCGCGTGATCCAAAAATTCACGGTGTTTCAGGGTTTATGGTGAAAGATGATTCCACATTTCAAATAAAATTAAATCATTCATTCGGACCATTTATTTACTATCTGACGCTTGCATTTGCTTATGTGATCCCGAAAGAAGCAGTGGACAAATACGGGAAAGATTATTTCCAGAATCCGGTTGGTACCGGACCTTTTGTTTTTGTTGACTGGAAACCCGATCTTGAACTTAATCTTAAAAAGAATCCTAACTATTGGGAAAAGGATAAGTCCGGTAATCAGTTGCCTTACCTTGACGGCGTAAAATTTAAATTCCTGAAAGAAGTATCCCAGCAACTTCTTGAATTCAGGAATGGAAATCTGGATGAGTGTTACAGAATTCCGAATGAATCGTTTAAAGAGATTGTTACTCCTCAAAAGACTTTGACTCCGGAATACTCGCAATTCAAACTTCAGAAAGTACCTTCGCTTGCAATTCAGTTCTATGGATTTCTTACCACAGGAAAAATTTTCAACAATGAGAAAGTAAGGCAGGCATTTAATTACGCTATTGACAGGGATAAGATTTTGAAATTCGTTCTGAATGGTCAGGGATATATGGGAGCAATTTATGGAATTGTTCCTCCGTCTATGCCAAATTATGATTACAAGAAGATTGAGGGATATAAATTTGATTTGGAAAAAGCAAAACTACTGATGACGGAAGCGGGTTATCCCGATGGGAAAGGCTTTCCTGAAGCAGTGCTTCAGATAAACTCCGGTGGCGACAGAAATATCCAGATAGCCGAATCAATACAGAACATGCTGAAAGAAATCGGTGTAACAATGAAACTTAACATAATTCAGTTTGCACAACACCTTGATAACATTGATGCCGGAAGAGCAGATTTTTTCAGGCTTGGATGGATTGCTGATTATCCTGAACCGGAAAATTTCCTCAATCTTTGCTACGGTAAAAATGTTCCGAAGGACCCCAAGCAAATAAGTCCGATTAACAGCACCCGTTATCAAAATCCTGATTTTGATGTGCTGTTTGAGAAAGCAATTGCAACTACAGACCAGGCGGAAAGATATAAATTGTATGTTCAGGCCGAGCAGATTGCGACTTCACAGGCGCCGATGATGCTCATTTATTATGATGAAGATTACAGGCTGCTGCAGTCGTATGTCATAGGCTATGCGCTTGACGCGATGCATCGGGTGAATTTCAGGCATTTGTGGATGGATAAGTAAATTTCAAGTTCGAATATGCGCATAATGCGAAAAAAATGGGTCAATGGAATTTCTCACTTGATAAATAGGAATAGAATTTATAGGTTAGTCAGTTCAAATTTAAGTATAGCTTCATAGTTCTTTAACAAAAGTAATTTCATTAACTTAACGGAGGATTAGCTAATGGTGAAATTAAAGCTGACCAACATTCTCCCTATTGCATTCCTTGCGTTTGCAGTATCGGTGTTAGTTGGATGTTCAAGCAGCAGAGATATTTCCCGTGATGATGAAGGTTACAAAGATGCCAATGGATTCAAAAACTCAAAAGAAGTGGTTTCCACCGGCACCTTAACCGAAAAGACCTCAATCAACAAAGAAAATCTCGAAGCGATATCAAGCAGCATTGCAGGATTTATATCAAGTCCGGAATTTGCAAAAGATATGGATAAAGATGAAGTAATGTACAAATTTATTGAGTACATTAACACTCCTTATTTATGGGGAGGCACATCAAAAAGAGGAATTGATTGTTCCGCTTTTATACAAACAATGTTCTATCAGGCTCTTGGCATTGCGCTTCCGAGAACTTCACTCGAGCAGTCATCGGTAGGAGAACCGGTTGAAAAAGCCGATCTCAAATTTGGTGATTTGATTTTCTTTGATACGATGAGAAAAGGTCGTGTAACGCACGTCGGAATGTATCTCGGTAACGGTTACTTTGCTCACTCCGGTTCCAGAACCGGCGTTGCAGTTGCTTCACTTGATGATGAGTTCTATACAAGAACATATCTCAAAGCGCGAAGAGTAATCGAGCAATAAAAAATTTGTAAATGAATAAAAGTCAATCCCGGTGTCCATATATCACGGATACCGGGATTTTTTTTTGTCATTTTTGAAAATGCCAATCACATTCGTTAATTTGAATTTGTAATCCTTCAAATCATTATGTGGGTATATACAGCACGTCAGTTATTGCGTTCGATTGTCATCCTGCTTGGCGTTTTGACTGTTACTTTTTGCCTGCTCTATATTATTCCGGGTGACCCTGCGAGAATGATGCTGGGGCAACGAGCTGACGTTGCTTCAGTCGAGGCAGTAAGAGAGGAGCTCGGTCTGAATAAACCCGTCTATGTCCAGTATGTAATGTTTATGTCAAATGCATTTCAGGGGGACCTCGGGAGATCATATTCGACAAACAGAAAAGTCGTGCAGACAATTCTGGAAAAATTTCCCGCAACTGCACTGCTCTCTTTAAGCGCTCTGACAATCTCTGCAATACTCGGCGTCTTGATCGGAATAATTTCTTCGGTGAAAAAATACACAGCGCTGGATAATGGTGCTATGGTTTTCGCATTGTTCGGAATATCGTTTCCGTCTTTTGCATTCGGATTAATTATGGCTTTGGTTTTTGGACATTTGCTGAAATGGTTTCCGATATCGGGATACATTAATGAAGGCGCAATATATTTGGTACTCCCCATGCTTACGCTCGCATTGCGACCTCTCGCAATCACAGCAAGAATCACACGCTCCTCGATGCTCGATGTTCTTAGCCAGGATTATGTAAGAACTGCAAAAGCCAAAGGATTGAGTTCGGGAATGGTGATCTTTAAACACACATTGAGAAATGCGTTGAATCCTGTTGTGACAACTATCAGTGCATCACTGGCTGCGACACTTGGAGGAGTATTTTTTATCGAATACATTTTCAACTGGCCCGGCATTGGTCTGCTCGCAATTGATGCGATTTTCAAACTTGATTTTCCGATGATACAGGGAACTGTCTTGTTCAGCGCAATTGTGTTTGTCGTCATAAACTTCTTCGTGGATTTGGTGTATGCTTTGTTGGACCCGAAAGTTAAACTGAATTAGTTCAAGCATCGGTATCAGATTAACAAAAATGTAAAGTAGTCTTAGTTAATGTTTTCATATATATTGTTAAATCTACATTTCTAAAATAAGACATTGCAGCCAGAGACTTCAATAGTAACCGATCAGATAATTCAGGATGAGAAAAGTCACAGCCTTTGGTATCTTTCGTGGAGAAGATTAAAGAGGAACCGTCTTGCAATGGCAGGATTGGTTACAATAGTCTTTTTAATCTTGATTGCAATTTTTGCTCCATTGATTGCGCCGTTTAATCCGAATATGCAAGTGCTTGAATTTGCAGCGAAGCCGCTCGGATTTGAAGGCAGGGTGTTAGTGAAGAAAGTTGACGACAAAAATAATGATGAAAACAGATTCATTCCGCTTAAGAATATTGTCAAAGAAGAAAACGGAAAATTATTTTATACAGATTTCGAGGATAAGGAAGTAAGTATTGAGACCGGAATGCTCGAAAAAGAAAATGGCAGCTATGAACATATGGAGAAATATTATTTGGGAACTGATCGTTTTGGAAGAGATGTGTTGAGCCGGCTAATTTATGGAAGCAGGGTGAGTCTTACTGTGGGCCTTGTTTCAGAAAGCATTGCAATTTTTCTCGGACTTGTTCTTGGCGCCATCGCAGGTTATTTCCGGGGTAAAGCAGATATGGTAGTGATGTGGCTGGTGAATGTAATATTTGCATTTCCCGCTATACTCCTTATTATAGCATTATCGGTTGTTCTTGGAAAAGGTCTGTGGCAGGCTTTTGTTGCAATCGGTCTCACAGGATGGGTTGACATTGCCAGAATTGTCCGGGGTCAATTCTTTTCATTGCGCGAAACAGAATTTGTTGAGGCAACCAAAGCGATTGGGTTCAAACCCGCAAGAGTAATCACACGTCACATTCTTCCAAATTGCATGGGTCCCGTCATAGTTACCGGTACTGTTGGTCTGGCAGCCGCGATTATATTTGAAGCAAGCTTAAGTTTTCTCGGACTTGGAGTCCAGCCTCCGACTGCAAGTTGGGGTCAGATGATTTTTGACGGGTATAAATATATTGTTGTCGGAACGAACTGGGGTCTTGCTGTTTTTCCTTCCATTGCAATCATGCTGACAGTATTCGCAGTTAATCTTCTCGGCGACGGCTTGAGAGATGCATTTGATCCTAAGCTTAGCAGATAATCACACCCATTCAAAAAGTTTGGTTCTTTTAGCCTCACGTTCAGACTTGTTAAGTCTTCTTCGATTTATTTTATTTACACCATTCTTATTCATGATTTCATTTAATAACGTAACCAAGCGATATCCAAACGGTGTAACCGCGCTGGACGATGTTTCTTTTGATGTGGGAAAAGGAGAAATCTGCGGTTACATAGGGACCAACGGGGCAGGGAAATCAACTACGGTTAAGATTCTTTCGGGCATTGTAGATTTTGATAAGGGTGAGGCGACTGTCTCCGGCTACAAGATCAAAGATAAACCTATCGAAGTGAAAAAAGTTGTCGGCTACATTCCTGAAACTGCAAATTTATTTAATTCACTATCGGCTGCTGAATATTTTTCATTCATATCAAATGTAAGAGGACTCGAAGCAAGTGTGATGAACAGACGTGTTGATAATTTCAGCGAGCTTTTTGATTTCAAAGATTTGCTCAATGAATCAATCGGCAATTTGTCCAAAGGAAATAAACAAAAGGTGCTGATTACTTCTGCTTTGCTTCACGATCCCGAAGTTTTGCTTCTTGATGAACCTCTAAACGGACTCGATGCCGATTCCATTTTTGTTTTTCAGGATCTGCTGAAATGTATTTCAGGGCGAGGAAGAGCAATTTTGTATTGCTCGCATCTGCTCACTGCGGTTGAAAAAGTTGCCACGGGAATTGTCGTACTGGATAAGGGAAGGATAATTCTGAATAAGAGAACCGATGAGTTGAAGAATTCCAAAGAATATTCCGGATTGGAAAATCTTTTTTTGGAATTAAGTTCGAAATCCGAAACGAAGAAAAAATCCTATGAAGGCCTGTTTGATTAAGTTTGTAATGGGTTTTTTGATTATTGCGGAAACGGCCACTGCACAATTTTCAGTCCTGCCTCTTGATACGGTTTACAATTATAATTTCCTGAACACTGATTTGGTAAATGATATCAATCTTGCCAGTCTGAATTCTATATTGAACTACTCCGGAAGACATAAGAGATTCGGAATTACAGTCGGCAACTATTATCTCTCCAATGTCTCCAAGTTCGGTCAGAATTTTTATACAGATTATAATAACTTTAAATTAATATTGAGCTACGCACTCAAAAGGAATTTGGAAGCAGGATTAGGCTTTCAGAATAAATTCTATACCGATGATAAGAACGTTAAGACAAATAAGAACAACAGCAGTTATTATTTTCTGAATACAGATTATTTCCCGCAGAGGAATCTTCGCCTAAACTCGAGGCTTGGTTTTAAATTGGAAGATCAGATAGGAGAATTTAATAAGGGCTTCAGCGGCATATTGTCAGCCGAAGGAAATAATCTGTCGCTCGACAGTTACATAGGCGACGGGTATGTTACGCTGTTTTATGAAAACCTGATTCAGAAGCAGAATCATAATTACGAAATCAATTCAAGTTTGTATAAAAGGTTTACTTCAGAAACGGACAATACAGGCTCGATCAGATATTACAATCAAAGGAATGACATTTATTCTCCCGCGACACCAAGCGTTGCTATTGAGTATAATGTGAGGAATAACATCGAGAAGAGGATTGAAAATTATTTCCGCATAGGCGACAATCTAAATTACCTGATAAATCCAAATCTGAATTTGTCGCTGTCGGGTTTCTTTGTCAACAGAATTATTACGCGTCAGTTTAAATACCTGCCTTCCACGGCAAGTATACTTTTTGAAAATGTTTACGACACTAAGATTCTAGAGAACAATCTTGTATTTGCGGCGGATCTTAATTTCAACTGGAACAGGATTATCTCTCAATTCAGAATGATCTATGATGAAAGGTCGGAGAATCATTCTCTGATCAATGTTTCCGGACTCAATCAGAGCCAGATATCCGAACTTAAGCGGGCTGAAAAAAATAAAAACAATAATAGTCGCCGTACCTCGGCGCTTATAGACTTCAATTATCTCTATTCAAATACAAACACTCTTGGACTGACAGGCTCAACGTCTCTCTTGAGGTATGATACCGATTTCGAAGAGAACTATGACGACCGCGATGAGCTCGAATCAATAATATCGGCATATCACAGATATGACAACTTGATTAATTTTCATGTCCAGACCCGTTTCGAAATAATTCTTTCCAAGCTTAGTTATATCTTTTCCCAGAAGAGCGCAAACAATTACAGGAACAGGATTTATAAACTTTCTTCTGAAAGCTACTTCAAGCCTGCAGAGAAATTTACGACAAGGAATTACGTGCAGGTGCTTGCAAACTATACCGTGTACGATTATGAGGACATAGTCTCGCAAGTTCAGAGTTTTTCATACAGGCAGCTTTATATCAGAGACTCGTCTGCGTATAATTTGACAAAGAATCTTTCACTTGATTTCAATGCCGAGCTGAAGTTTTATGAGCAAGGTCAGTTTAACAATTCAAATTTTTCAGTAAAGCCGGTTGCATATTATGCAGAGCAGTTTTATTTGCCGGGAATAAATTATTTCGTGAATAAATCTCTGCTTATCGGAATTGGTTACAAATTTTTTTCGCAAAGAAGATATCAGTACGAAAATTCAGAGAAGAGGCTTGCAAATGTTTACAGTACTTATGGTCCGTTAGGGAAAATAATTTTATATCTATATAACAATTCAATAATTAACTTTACCGGCGGCTATGATATTATCAAATATCAGAGTCCGCCACAAAGTAATTCGTCGGTTAATCTTCAGTTCAATGTGAACTGGAATATATAATTTTTTCAGAGGAAAACTTTCTAAAACTAATAATCAAAGTTGGATAGTATAGAACTTATTCTGGAAAGCGACAGAGGAGAGATCCGGAAATTTGAAGCTGTACTTGAGGAAGTCAACAAAAAATTTAATCTTGCAGTCGAAAAGTTTATAAATTTTCAGATTGCCTGTTCCGAAGCTCTTGTTAATTCAATCGTACACGGCAACAAGGAAGACAGGTCGAAAAAGGTCTATGCGAGGATAACGTTTGATGAAAGGTTTTTAGAAGTGAGACTGAAAGATCAAGGCAATGGATTTGATATTTCGAAACTTCCTGATCCCACTTCAAATGAAAACATTATGAAGGAAAGCGGAAGAGGAATATTCATAATCAGATCGCTTGTTGATGGGTTCCAATGCCATTCAACGAGCAGTGGTACAGAGTATATTCTCACGGCAAAAAAGCAGTCATAAAAAATTACGACTGCTTTTTTTTGAGGAATCAAATTTAAACAGAATTACTTTGCAGCAGAAGTTTTATTGATCTCATCAAGGACATTCATAACTTCTTTAACTGCTTTGGCGGATTCATCAACGAGTTTCATTTCATCCTTGTTAAGTTTCAATTCAATTATCTTCTCTATTCCATCTCTGCCGAGTATAACGGGAACTCCCATAAACACATCCTTCAGACCGTATTCTCCCTGCAGCCACGCGCAAACGGGAAATACTCTTTTTTGATTTCTCACGATTGCCTCAACCATTTGTGCAGCGCCTGCTCCTGGAGCATACCATGCAGATGTGCCCATAAGTTTTACGAGTTCACCACCTCCTTGCTTTGTTCTTTCCACAATAGCATCAAGCTTTTCTTTTGCCACCAGTTCAAGCACCGGAATACCGCTGACGGATGTATATCGTTCGAGCGGAACCATAGTATCACCATGACCACCGAGAAGCATGGCAGTAATTTCCTTTGGTGAACATCCGATTTCATCGGCAAGGAAAGCTCTATAACGTGCAGTGTCAAGTATTCCTGCCATTCCCATAACGCGCGATCGCGGAAATTTAGAAGTGATGAATGCGCAATATGTCATAACGTCCAGCGGATTTGCAACGACGATAATGATGGTATCAGGTGAATACTTCACAATATTTTCAGTAACTGACCTGACTATTTCGGCGTTGGTTGAAATCAAATCATCGCGGCTCATTCCCGGTTTCCTTGGAACGCCGGAAGTAATGACAACGACATCCGAATCTGCTGTCATTGCATAATCATTAGTGACACCAACTATTTTCGTATCGTAATTATTTATGCCTGCTGTTTGTATGATGTCAAGAGCTTTCCCTTCGGCAATTCCCTGCTTCACATCCAGCAGCACAAGATCCCGCACCAATTCTTTATGTGCAATTACATTTGCGCAAGTTGCACCGACATTTCCTGCGCCAATCACTGTTGCTTTCATCGTATTTAATAATTTAAAATTAAAATAAAAAAGGTTATTTCCTTTTACAGAAACAACCTTCGTGATTTAAAACTTAGTATGAGTTTGTTAAGATTTTCCGGGAAAGATTAAGCATTTTGAAGCGGAACAACATTTAAAATCTTTCTGCCTTTCTTAGTTACAAAATTGACATGACCATCAATCATTGAAAATATGGTATAGTCCCTTCCCAATCCTACGTTTTCTCCCGGTAAGAATTTTGTACCTCTCTGTCTTACAAGAATGTTTCCGGCTTTCACCAATTCTCCGCCGAACCTCTTTACACCAAGTCTTTGCGATTGTGAATCTCTTCCGTTCTTTGAACTTCCGAGCCCTTTTTTATGTGCCATTTCTTTTTAAATTTTGTTTGTTAAATTTTGCTAAGTTTCTTTCTCCTAAAATTGGATTTGCAAATTCTGCATTGTTAAAAAATCACTGCAACAATTTACGAACCTTAAGATATTGCGTCAATTTTGACTGCGGTATAATTCTGTCTGTGACCCCTTCTTACTTTGTATCCTTTCCTTCTCTTCTTTTTGAAAACAATTACTTTGTCATCCTTAACATGATCAAGAACTGTTGCTTCAACTTTCTTTGAAAGATTGGGAGTACCTATCTCAAATGATTTTCCGTCGGATGTGAACATGAGAACCTGGTCAAATGTAACTTTTGACCCAACCTCTTCTTTAAGTCTGGGAACGAATACTCTTTGATTTTCAGTAACCTTATACTGATTGCCTTTGATATTTACGATTGCGTACATCTGAATATTTTGTGTTAGTTTTAGATTAGTGGAGCTAAGCGGGGTCGAACCGCTGACCTTCTGAATGCCATTCAGACGCTCTACCAAGCTGAGCTATAGCCCCACATTAGCTTTTTAAAGTCTGAAAAATACAAATTATGGCAAGAAAATTCAAACCAGTTTTGAACCTGGGTAATTTGAAATAATTTGCATTACTTGAGTTAACTTGATCAAGAACCGGCTCTAAGAGTTTCAACTTGGGTGAGGGATGCAGTAAGAATTTCCTTCATGAAATAAAGCAAGATCCCGCCATGCGAGAGACGGGATCTTGTTCAGTTAATGTAACTTATTTAAGGAATGACATTCGTTTTGTTTCAACAAAATTCCCTGATTCCAGCCTGTAGAAATAAACACCGCTGGACAGGTTTGAAGCATTGAATATCACATTGTAATTTCCCGCGTTCTTAAATTCATTTACAAGATTTGCAATTTCCTTTCCAAGAATATCATAAACTTTCAGAGTAACAAGTCCGCTTACTGGAATCGTGTAACTGATTTTTGTAGCGGGATTGAAAGGATTCGGATAATTCTGTTTGAGACTATATTCTCCGGGGATGCTTGCAATCTGGTTTGAAACGCCAACAAGATACGGTCCACAACCTACGACGTCGAATTGATTAGTTGCAGTTCCGGGAGTTCCGCCTGAAATACTTCCGTATCCTCCGGGAACAAACAACTTTACTGTGTCATTAATACATCTTGCAGTAACTGCATTGCATATATTTGACATCTTATAAGGTTTACCGGTTATCATTGTTATCCATGAATTAGACGAGAACTGGTAAACATGTGTTGTATCGTAGTATCCGCCGATTCCGGCTCTTTCCCCATTGACAAGGAAAAAGAGATCTCCGTAGTATGCGGCTCCCGGACGACTCAATCCAAGATAAGGTGTAGGAACATCAGGTGCAGAGGTCCATGTTATTGACGAGGCATTCGAGCCGATTGCACCAATAAGTGTTGATTTCAGGAATGCAGTATTGAATCCTGCAGAGACAACAATTTTGTTGCCGCTAATTCCCAATCCAAATGTTCTTCTTCCCATACCCGCTGGCAATGAGCTTGTAATTGTTCCCCATGTATCGGATGCAACTCTATAATAGTGAACATTGAGATTTGTAGCCGAACCCGTATAAGGTCCTCCCACTACAAATATCACACTATCTCCCCAGCAAACTGCTCCATGTCCTGAAAGAGCAGCAGGTAAAGGAGCCTTTGTAACCCATGTTCCGCTTGAAGAAGAATATTCCAAGAGTTCATTTCCGCCTGTTGTCATTGTTGCCGGTCCGCCTCCAACATAATATAGTTTGTTGTTACACTTCACCATTGCTCCTCCAACTTTTGGTGATGGCAACGGAACACCTGCAGACCATGATCCTCCGTAAGTATAGCGATTGACAGTGACATCTCCGGCTCCGGCAGATGTCGGGCATTGAACATACAAAGTATCTCCCATCCATGCAGACGCCTGAAAATACGCCGGAGCAGGCAATGCAGGGAAAGTTCCTGCTGAACACCACTGCGACGAAAAACGGTTGCAGGATGATGGAGGCGGAGCAGCCGAAGGAATACAGAATCCACAAATCTCCGCGGCAGGATTGAAAGGACCTACAAGAACGGTCGCACCCGAAGTAAGATTGACTTTTCTAAGTTCACCTCGTCCTGCTGTTTGATTATAACATGCATACCAAAGTGAATCTGTGCTTCTGTCGAAGCTAAGACCCTGTATGAAATTTGCATCAAACCCGATAGGTCCAATGACCGTGCTGTTACCTGTAGTCAAATCAATGCTTACCAGATTATCTGTAATAGTCACACCATAACACTGACCTGCAGAGTTAATGGCAATGTCAAACAAATTAGCATTGGTTCCGCCGACTAATGTGCCTGCGCCTGTGGTCAGATTCAGAGTATAAAGTTTGTCTGATGTTGAACCATCTACGACGGAGAGGTACATCATATTATTCGCAGTATTAAATGCCATGCCGAGAACCTGTCCGGTAACTCCCGTAATCGGGGTTCCGGCGGATAAGACTCCGGTAATAGTATCCAATATTTGAAGCGGCGAACTTGCTGCTACGTTAATGCAATAGAGTTTTCCTGTATTATCAAACTCCATAGCTCCGAACAGAGCAGTTGTACTCGAACCAAAATTTGTGTGAGATGCCGAAGAATTAAGGAATCCCTTTGTAAAGAAACTTGTAGCCGCTGCATTTTCTGCGAACCATCTGCTTCCCCATGCAGCCGGGTTGTTGCCGGTACCAATGTTGATATCAGAAACAACGGAGCTGCCTGGCGCCGGTTCGATTGCAGTGTTTCTTTTCTCATTGTTATCCTGTGCCTTCAAACCGATAACAAACAAGAACATTAAAGCAAAAACTTGTATTGATTTTTTCATGCCGGTTAATGTTTTGGTTTTGAAAGAATAGTTGATTTAATCTATTGATTATTTTTTGGATTAGCAATAAACAAAGATGAAATTTCCGGGATTGCATACAACTCTTTCCAAAACGATCTCCGAAAGTCAGATCAAAATTTTAGGTCAGCATTTCTTTTGAAGAGATCAAAAGAAAAGCTTGGCAAAAGAAAAATCTCCCGATTTCAAAATTAATTTGGGCAGCATTGGATTGCATACAACTGCTGAAATTATAACTTTAATATCAACTGCAGTTTGGGTAATTTTGAAAAATTTATTTGATTGATAGAGACATCTAAACAGCCGGAAAAAACAATATTAGTCTGCTATTCAAACAGAAGAGATAAAAAAAACTTTCATCATGAAGAGTCTCTTAATGAATTGAAATTTCTTGCAGAGACTGCGGGAGCCCTGGTAGTGAAAACTTTTTATCAGGAAAAAGATTCTTATGACCCCAGATTTATGATTGGAAAGGGCAAAGCTGATGAGATTGCAGAATTCGTCAATGAACAATCCATTCAACTTGTTATTTTTGAAAATGAACTTGCATATACGCAACTGCGAAACCTCGAACAGAAAATTAAATGCAAAATCATTGACAAGTCTAACCTCATTCTCGATATCTTTGCCGGCAACGCAAGAACTTCGCAGGCAAAACTGCAGGTAGAGCTTGCGCAGCTTGAATATTCACTGCCAAGGTTGACAAGACAATGGACCCACCTTTCAAAACAATTTGGAGGAATTGGCACAAAGGGACCCGGTGAAACGCAGATTGAAACAGACAGAAGATTAATTGGTACAAGGATTTCAGTATTGAAAGAGAAACTTGTGAAGGTTGCCGAGCAAAGAAAGACACAGTCTGCAGAGAGAAGCAAGTTTTTCCGAATTTCACTTGTAGGATATACGAATGTAGGGAAATCAACTTTACTTAATACTCTGACCGACTCAAGAGTCTACGTTGAAAACAAACTCTTTGCGACGCTTGATACATCTACTAAGGCTTTGCAATTGTCCGTCAATGGGAAGAAGGAAAAGGTTTCAAAGTTTCCGAAAAAAGTTTTGATATCCGATACAGTTGGTTTTATCAGGAATCTTCCTCACAATCTGATCGAGTCATTCAAATCTACATTGTCGGAGGTAGTAGAGTCAGATTTGCTGTTGCATGTGATAGATGTTTCAAATCCTGAATTCATGGAGCAAATGGAAGTTGTAAAAGATACGCTCGAAGAAATCGGAGCAGGGAATAAGGTAATCATTAATGTGTTTAACAAAGTTGATATGCTGGAAGATGCCGGTGTATTAAACTCTCTTAAGCATGAATTCAGAGATGCGATTTTTATTTCTGCGGAGAAAGGAATCAACATTAATTCTCTGCTTGAAAAGATCAAAGAAGAATTCAGTAAAGAAAATGTAGAGAAGATTATCAGGCTGAAGCCGGATGATCACAGGAAAGTCAGCATGATTTATAAACTTGCCGAAGTGAAAGAAGTCAAATATCTGAAAAAAAGTATAAAGGTTACTGTGAGAGCAAATGAAAAAAATTATTCAAAATTAAAAATGCTGCAGGAATAACAACACTGCTCAATTAGATAAATTAAATAGATAAATTAAACAAAATTAATATAGCATGGAAACTGTAGGAACAAACAAAGGTGTAGACTATTATGACATTGACGAATTGCTTTCGGATGAAGAAAAATCTATAAGAGATACTGTGAGAGATTTTGTGAATGAAGAAGTAATTCCGATCATTGAGGAATACAATCAGGAGATGCAATTCCCGAAACAGCTCATTCCCAAGATGGCGGAACTCGGAATATTTGGTCCGACTCTTCCGCCGGAATACGGTGGAATGGGAATCAACAATATTGCGTATGGTCTCATAATGAGAGAACTGGAGCGTGGTGACAGCGGTGTTAGAAGTTTCGCGTCGGTCCAATCAGGTCTTGTTATGTATCCGATATATACCTTCGGAAGCGAAGAGCAGAAGAAAAAATATTTGCCGGAGCTTGCAAGGGGAGAGATGATAGGATGTTTCGGACTTACGGAGCCTGACTTCGGAAGCAATCCCGGAGGAATGATAACTAAAGCAGAAAAGGTGAAAGACGGTTATGTATTAAACGGTGCAAAGATGTGGATAACAAACGGAACAATCGCCGACGTTGCTGTTGTCTGGGCAAAGTTGGACGGAAAGGTGAGAGGGTTTCTGGTTGATAAAGGTACAAAAGGATTTTCTGCACCGGAGATGAAGGGAAAACTTTCACTGCGGGCTTCAATTACTTCCGAGCTTGTGTTTGAAGATTGTCATATACCGGAAGCGAACCTGATGCCTAACAGCGGTGGATTGAAATCGCCGCTGATGTGTCTGACGCAGGCAAGATATGGAATTGCATGGGGAGCATTGGGGATGGCAATGGAATGTTACAGCACGGCGCTTAACTACTCGCTTTCAAGAATTCAATTTGGAAAGCCCATAGCATCCTACCAGATCACACAGGAAAAGCTTGCATACATGCTTACCGAAATTACAAAAGCGCAGCTACTATGTTTCCGTCTCGGTCAATTGAAAGATTCCGGCAAGATGCGTCCGCAGCAAGTTTCGCTCGCGAAGAGAAACAATTGCGAGATTGCAAAAAACATTGCCAGCATGGCAAGAGAAATGCTTGGAGCAAACGGAATACTTGACGAATATCCTGTGATGAGGCATCTCAATAACATAGAGTCGGTGAAGACTTATGAAGGCACTCACGAAATGCATACTTTGATTCTCGGTGAAGATGTAACCGGGATTGCAGCATTTGAATAAGAAAAATTATTATCCATTATTTTCCAATAGATGAAGACATTTGACATTCCGGTTTTTTACCGAAGCCCGGTAATTTCAAAGATAAAACATTCACGCAAAGCAAACGATCCCCGCAAGAAGGACTATGCTCCGACAGAATTGAATTTTGGTTCTGTAATATTTTATATCGCCCGGCATTTTGGTTTTTGCTATGGTGTAGAAAACGCGATTGAGATTTCTTACAGAGCGATTGAAGAGAATCCCGATAAGAGAATTTTCCTGCTAAGCGAAATGATACATAATTCGGATGTGAACGAGGATCTGACGAGAAGGGGAGTAAAGTTTGTGATGAATACCGATGGCAGAAAGTTCGTTGACTGGAATGAACTCAATGCAGATGACATAATAATCATTCCGGCATTCGGGACAACACTTGAGATAGAAAACAAACTTTCAGAGAGAGGGATAAGTCCGCTGAAATATAATACGACGTGTCCTTTTGTGGAGAAAGTCTGGAATCGCGCTGAAACTCTCGGGAAGACGGGATTTACCGTGATTGTTCACGGGAAATATAAACATGAAGAGACACGGGCAACCTTCTCGCATAGCAAGGAATCTGCCCCGACACTTATTGTAAGGGACATTGATGAGGCGAAAAGGCTCGGTGAAATTATTCTTGCAGATGACCGGAAATCTTTTTTTGATTCATTCGAAGATAAACATTCAAAGAACTTTATTCCCGAAATTCATCTTGAAAAAATTGGAGTCGTAAATCAGACCACCATGCTTGCGACAGAGACCCAAGCCATTGCTGATTATCTCCGGAAAATAATGATTGAGAAATTCGGCGAGGAAAATATTTCAAAACATTTTGCGGACACGCGGGATACATTGTGCTACGCGACACATGACAACCAGCGCGCGACTTTAGGGCTGCTTGAGATGAACGCGGATTTGGCAATAGTAGTGGGAGGATATAACAGCTCCAATACTTCTCATATTGTCGAGCTCTGTTCAGAAAAACTTCCCACATATTTCATTTCATCTGCAGATAAAATTCTTTCAAAAAATCTAATCAGCCATTTTGATTTGAGTGCTAATAAGGAAATAACAACCGAAAGTTTTCTTCCACCGAAAGAGCCGGTCAGAATTATTCTGACAAGCGGAGCTTCGTGTCCCGATTCGATTGTGGATGAAGTCCTTAGGAAAATTCTATCCTATTTTGAAAATACAATAAGCATTGAAAGTGTAATAAAAGAATTTACAGAAACTGCATGAGCATCTGGAGAGTCATATTGTGCATTATTCTTCCACCGCTTGCCGTGCTGGATAAAGGTTGCGGTTCAATTCTGATCGTTACAATCCTTACATTCATTGGATGGGTGCCGGGCGTAATAGCTGCGCTTGTCATCCTCAATAAGAATGAAAGATAAAATCTTTACGCCCACTGCATTCTGATTTCGTTGATGAAATTAATCAAAAAAAAACCTCACCGGCGGATTTGTGGTGAGGTTAAATGTTTCAACATAGAAAACTATTTGTCAGGCTTCTATATTTTCCTTTAAAAACATTTTCTGAAATTCTCTCTTCGATCTGTTTTTCCAATTGCCCTTATGAAATGCATATCCCGCGATGAGCGGCATTGCGATTGTTGCTTCGCAATAAATCATTTGCTCATAAGTCATGTCAACCTTTCCCCACGAACTCGCTTCCTTAAGAGTTGATCCGGATAATGCGCCGTCACGGTCATCGGCAACGGTGATTTGAATCGCATACTTGTGCATCGGAACTTCCTTGTTCAGAATTTCTGCGGCGACAACAGTGTCTTGCGCAAAGTTCTTGGGAACTCCTCCGCCAACCATGAATAATCCGGTCTCAAAAGCTTCAAGTTTTATTTTCGTAAGCTCAAGAAAATCCTTTGCCGAATCTATTGAAACATTCGAATCGGGATTGTTCCACTGATGGTGCACAAATCCGAAGCCTGCCGAACAATCAGAAAATGCAGGAACAAAAATTGGAACATTATTTTCGTAGGCTGCAAGCACTACAGAATCCTTGTTCTTTCCATTCTTTGAAAGATACTCGCCCATGTGCCAGATGAATTCACGCGATGAATAAGGACGCCTTTCAAGTGAATCACAGATCTTTGCAATTGTCATATCACATTCACGTAAATCTTCTTCGTCAATGTATGTATCGTAAATTCTGTCAATCATTAATTCACGCAACACGTTATCGTCAACAAACTGCGAGCCCTTATAATGCTTGAATCCCAGCCCCTCAAAGAAATCCTGGTCTACCATGATCGCGCCGGTCGAGACTATCGCATCAACCATATTATTCCTGATCATGTCAACAACAACATTCTTGAGTCCCGCGGAAAATAATGATCCTGCAAGACAAAGCATCACAGAACAATTTTTATCCGCAAGCATCATGTCATAATACTTAGCAGCAATTGCAAGATCGCGCGAGGAAAATGCCATGTTGTGCATGTCTTCAACGAGAGAGATGACATTGTGTTTTTTTATGTCTATATGCTGAATGGTCTCCTTAAGATAATCCTTTTTTGTTTTCATTGTTCAAATGTTGTTTTATGAAATTAATATATAGATTACGATTGAGTTAAAAAATGTAAGACGCTGAATATTCTTAATGATTTTAAACAAATGATTATGAATCAACAAATCCGATTCAGACAACGTTCAAACGATATTGGCAAGATTTGAGAAATTGTACTATCCGCTTTTCTGTTCGCTTATGCTGCGATATAGTTTTATATACTCATCGGCTGAATGCTTCCATGAAAAATCTTCTTTCATACCTCTTTGCATAATCTGTTTCCAGATTTTTTTTTCTTTGAACATAAATACCGCGCGTTCAATTGCAGAATACAATGCCGAAGGCGAGCTTTCTTCAAATGAAAACCCGTTTCCCTTCTCGTCAAATTCGTGATAATCTTTGACGGTGTCAGCCAGACCTCCTGTCTTCCTCACGATTGGTATGGTTCCGTAATTCAGACTGTACATCTGATTCAGCCCGCACGGCTCATAATGTGAAGGCATCAAAAACATGTCGGAGCCTGCAGTAATGAAATGTGCAAGCTTGTTATTATAGCCGATGTATGTATTCACTTTTTCAGGATGATGTGCCGCAAGAGCTTTGAAAAAATCTTCCGTTGCGGTCTCTCCGCTTCCCAAAACCAGAAGTTGCAATGGAAGCTTCATTAACTGCTCTGCAACCGGAGACAGTAAATCAAATCCTTTCTGCGAGGCAAAGCGCGAGATAATGCCGATTACAGGAACGTCTTCATCGTAAGTCAATTCAGCTTCTTTCAACAAATCCATCTTGCATTGCTTCTTGCCCGCAATATTCTTCTTTGAGTAATTGCTTGGGATAAATTTGTCTGTCTTTGGATTCCACAATGTCGTATCAATTCCATTCAGTACACCGAACAAATTATCTTTGCGGACTGAAAGAACACCTTCCATTCCTGCGCCGAATTCCTTTGTCTGAATTTCGTTGGCGTAAGTTGGGCTTACGGTCGAAATTATTTCCGAATAAAGAATTCCGGCTTTGAGAAAACAGAAGTTGCCGTCAAATTCCAGCGGACCTCCCGGATAAAATTTGGAATACGAAAGTCCCGAATTGTAAAGCGCATTTCTCGAGAACCTTCCCTGATAGCCGATGTTATGAATCGTTAAAATCGTCTTTGTGTTTTCAAAAAGTTTGTCCCAGCGGTAGTTAGTTTTCAGATAAACTGGAATGAGAGCAGTCTGCCAGTCATTGCAATGAACTACATCAGGAGAAAATTTCAGTCTCTGTAATGTTTCAATCACTGCAATTTGAAAAAGTATGAACCGTTCATCTTCATCCGGATCGTTTGTGTAAGGCATTTCCCTGTGAAAATAGACAGGGCAATTGATGAAATATACTTCAACTTCTGATTCCGGGAGTTTTGACTTTTGGATATTGAATGAAATATTTTTTTCACCAACTTTGACGGTGATGTCTCCGAATTCGGAAACCGGTTCGATCTTGTGCAGCTCTGTTTTTATTCCTCCGTAAAGAGGGAGAAACACTTTCACATCGCACCCATCTCTTGCAAGAGATTTTGGAAGCGAGCCAACTACATCACCAAGTCCGCCTGTCTTTACAAACGGAAAACATTCCGAAGCGATAAATGCTATTTTCAAAAAATTTTTTTTGAATAGATCAGATTTGTGTTTATTCAATAATGACTCCTCATCATCATCACATTGAGATGCTAAAGTGAAATTAGTAATGACAACCGAATCATAACTTTAATCAGAACTTTGTTCCAATGACATAAGGAAGCATTTGTCTCCATGTAGGCCAGTCGTGATGAACATCGTGTCCCCAAAGCTCGAGATCGTTCGGGACATTCTTGTCGTTCAGAATTTCCGAAAGAGTAACTGATGCCTTAGGGTTTTCATAATTACCCTGTCCGGTCAGAATATGAATGTGGTTGCTCTTCCTCATTTGACCAAGAACATTTTCATCTGAAAGATTAGACAGATAAGCAACCGGCGAATTAAAATATGTATAGTCGTCCTTGTGACCTTTTGAATAATCATCAAGATCATAAGAGCCGCTCATTGCAATTGTACCGTGGATGAGATCGGGACGTTTGAAGAAAATATTTGCGGAGTGAAGAGCTCCAAGCGATGCTCCTGATGTGATTATCTGTGCTTCATTATTGCAGTCGCGCTGAATGTAAGGAACGACTTCATTGTAAACATACTCATTAAACTGATGGTGCCGGAGTGATTTCTGACTCGGATGAAGTTCATCATTAAGCCAACTCTCATTGTTAATGCTGTTAATCGAATAAACTTTACAGATGCCTGCTTCAATAAAGGGTTTCAATTCATCAATCAGCATAAATCTTTCGTACTCAAGGAAGTCCGCTGCAGCAGTTGGAAACAACAGCAATGCAAATCCATAATGCCCGTAAGCAACAATATCCATGTCCTTTTGCAGAACAGGACTGAACCATTTTGTGATTTCTCGTCTCATTTATTTTTTGTTTAGGAAGTTTATGTTGGGACTTACAAAATACTGAATATATGATTCAAATATAAGACGAATTTTTTGCTGCTTGTGAAAAAATGTGAAAGTATTGAAAACAGTAACAGAGAAATTTCGGCGAGAACATATATGTTGAATTTCGATTTGCCTACTATTTACCGTTATTTTCCGCCAAGTTAAGATACTACCCCCGGTATTAATTGAACGTAAGTTGGTCATCACAAATAGAAACAGTTGAATTGAATCCTACATTTAGTTCGATTTAAATTTTTTTATTTTACAATGAGGAAATATTTTTGTTATGAAATCATTATAAAAGAAGAAAGATTGAATTTCATAAAACAAAATTAAAACACACATGTTGAATTCCGCACATCTGCACCTTGTATTAAATCACGTTCCGATTATAGGAACTGCACTGGCGTTGTTTGTATTAATTGTGGGACTAATCCGAAAAAGCGATGAAGTTAAAAAAGTAAGCATGCTGCTGATGCTCGTTACTGCGCTGCTCACTATCCCTGTTTATATTTCAGGCAATAGCGCCGAAGGAAAGATTGAAGGAAATTATGAAGACGTTGATGAGACGTTTATTGAAATACACGAAGATTTTGCCTTGTATAGTTTCATTGTCATGGATGTAATTGGCGCGGCGGCGATTCTTATTATGCTGTTGTACAAGAAACAAAAGCCTCTTCCGAATTCTATTGCATACCTGATGCTGATTCTTATGCTCATAGTCAGTGCAATGATGGGTTACACAGCAACAATGGGAGCAAGGATTCACCATCCTGAAGTTCGAGAAGACAGGCTGCCATGGGAAACCAAAACGGAAAAAGTAGAAATAAAAAACAAAGACAACTCAAAAACTGACAGCAGCAAAGGAGAAGATGATGGCAATTAGGATTGATGCATTCATATATCAGACGGATTGCAGTTTTGCCATGACTTGTTTCATGTCTCCGGGAAGTTCAGATTCAAAAATCATTTTTTCATTTGTAGAAGGGTGAATAAATCCGATGAGTCTGGCATGCAGTGCTTGTCTTGTCATTATCCCCAGAAGATTTTTGATTTGAGCTCTCTTGCTTGTTGTAAGGTTGGGTGCATTGAAGTCTCGCCCTCCATAAGTTTCATCTCCGAAAACAGGATGACCGATGTGTGATAAATGCACTCTGATTTGATGCGTTCTTCCTGTTTTTAATCTTAGTCTAATGAGGGAAAGGTAATCAAACTCCTCGATCACTTCATAATTTGTGATTGCAAGTTTTCCGGATTCCCCTTCATCGCTTATTACGGCAACTTTTTTCCTGTCCCGTTTGTCACGACCGAGCCGGTTAGAGATTTCTCCTTTTTTTGTTTTCAGATTGCCCCAAACAAGAGAGACATATTCTCTTTCGATTGTGTGGTGAAAAAACTGTTCAGAAAGTTTTCTGTGAGTTACTTCATCTTTCGCCACAACTATAAGTCCGGAGGTATCCTTATCAAGCCGGTGAACAATTCCCGCACGTTCAAAGCCGTTTAAATTGGAGAGACTTTCATTTTTCTGAAGTGCATAATGCATAACGGCATTTACAAGCGTGCCGCTGTAATTCTTATAAGCAGGGTGAACAACCATTCCTGCAGGCTTATTGATTATCAGCAGATACTCATCTTCATAAGCAATATCAAGCGGAATGTCTTCAGGCACGATATCCTGCTTATCAGGATAATCAAGTTCGATTTCAATTTCGTCATCCGGTTTTACAATGTAATTTGATTTAATCAATTCTCCATTGACGGTGACATATCCAAGGTCAATCGCTTTCTGAACTTTTGTTCTGGAAGCATTTTCAATGAACATTGCAATGTATTTGTCAATGCGCTGCTTCGTAAGAACCTTGGGAACCAATAAGTAATATGATCTTTGCATTTATTAAATGGATTTCATGTTCAACTCATACAGGTCCGGATGGAAACATTAATGCCGCACAATATGAGCCTTGGCATAAGAAAAATGAGCTCTATTCGCTTTATATTTTACTGTTATTTTAAAATTACATTTCATATTTTATTACATCTTAAAATGAAACTTTACTATATTTCCATAAGCTGTTGATATGTATGAAATTTAAAAAACGAATTATGCAAAACAAATTCTTTTTTAATGGAGTAAAGAACATTGCCTATGCAGGTATTGTTGTTTCTGCGCTGCTGCTTGCTCAACTGTATTCCGGGTGTTCGGGGTCAGAAGAAACAACTGATCAAAGAACCGTAGATTCGATTGGAGTTTACACAGGTTTGCAAAAAGCTTTCGCAATGTACAAGAAAGCTCTTAGCTATAATGAGTCTGATAATACAGAAAAAGCAGCACAATCGTTTGAACTCTCGCTGAAATATCTGAAAGAAATTGATTTCGAAGTAGTGAATCATGCCGGTAATTATTTCTGGAAACAGGATTATGATGAACTTGCGAAGAGTATTGTCGAAGACTACCTCACAACACAGCCGGAAATAAACAGCAAGAGTCTTGTTTTCGAGTTTGCAAAGAGAGTATCACTTGGTTATGAAAAGGTTGAGCATGTGAGCAATGACAGGGCTCCTTTGCCTGACGGAAGCGATATCCCATTGATAAGGAATTCCTATGTTGACGAGTATATTGATTTCTTCTCAAAGACTGACAGAGGCAGATCGTTTATTGATAAATGTCTTTATCGTTCGGGAAAATATTTCCCGCTGATGAGAAAGATTCTGAAGTTTAATAATGCACCTGAAGAACTGATTTATCTTTCTGTTCAGGAATCCGGATTGTCTCCAACAATTGTCTCCCGAGCCGGTGCAGTTGGTTTGTGGCAGTTTATGCCGACTACGGGTTCATCTTACGGATTGTATCAGGATGGTTACCATGATGACAGGAGAGACTTTGAAAAGTCAACTGATGCAGCAGCAAGACATTTGAAAGACTTATACAGAACTTTTGATGACTGGTATCTGGCATTTAGCGCATATAATGCCGGACCCGGAAGAGTCAATTCTGCTATTAGAAAAAGCGGCTCGAATGATTTCTGGGTATTGCGTAATTATCTGCCGGGAGAGACCAAAAATTATGTACCTTCGATTCTTGCGCTCTCGTTTGTTCTTAGAAACCCGGAGGAATATGGATTCAATGATGTTGAATACGGCACACCTCTTTCATTTGACAGAGTTAATATTAATTCGGATATTTCCCTTCAGCGGGTAGCGGAGCTTTGTGAAACCGATATTGAAAGCATCAGGGATCTGAATCCCGAATTGACAAGTGATGCACTGCCTCAATACGGCACTGATTATCAATTGCGAATTCCCGAAGGCAGTTACAAGAAATTTGCCGCGAACTATAAGAATGCGAGTGACATTGTTCAAAACGGAGTTCCTGAATTTGCCGGAAACGAAATCGGAGGCTACGGCAGCAGCACCGCCTTTACAAGTTATAAGGTCGAGAATTATGAGCCGGATGATGTAAGAACAATTGCAAGCACGAAGACAAGAATGAAAGTAGTACATGAGTTCAGAGTCAATCAGCCGCTTACTGCCGTCGCTGCCTTCTATGATGTCAGACCTGTGGAGATTAGGATCTGGAATAATTTATCATACGGAGAAAATCCCAAGTCCAGTCAGAAATTGGAAATTTATGTCAGCGAAGAGAAATATAAACGGCTTCATGGCGATGCTTTGAGCGAGCCTGAAAACAAAGTTGCAAGCATTGAAGATATTGAATCAGCTCCGGTTCAGACTGAAGCGCCGAAGAATGACAATAGCACTGTGCAGGCATCTGATGATAATGTTAGCGTTGTAAATAATCAAACAGTAAAGACTGATACAGATTATCCTTCGACTGACAGCGAAACTCAAATTGAAAATTCATCTGCAACAGATAATAGTACTATATCTGAAAATCAGGTTGAAGATGTATCACAAACGGAAAATGATAATACAACACAAGTTGAAAATGAAAATGAATCACAGTCAGAGAATGAGAATGATAACCGGACTGAAGAGATTGAGCCTGTAAAAAAAGGTGATGTGGTAAAAGGAAATGCAACGTCCTATAAAGTAGCCGAAGGAGATAATCTTACTTCGATAGCCGCAAAGAATAATGTTACGGTTCAGCAGTTAAAAGAATGGAACAATCTCGAAGACGATAAGATTTTGACCGGGCAAACATTGATCGTTAATCAGGGAAAACCAAAGAAGTCAGCAACTACGTATCATGTAGTAACGGAAGGTGAAACGCTTACAACGATTGCAAATCAATATGATGTATCGGTTAGCGACATTATGGAATTTAATAATTTAGAAAGTGATTTAATTTACAAAGGTCAGAAGTTAAGATTGTATGAAGTTGAGAAGAAGAATACAACTTCCGGTTCAAAGAAAATCCACAAGGTAAAGAAAGGTGAAACTCTTGCCTCAATTGCCGGAGACAATGGAGTAACGGTTGAAAATATTTTGAACTGGAACGATCTGAAGAGCGACAAAATTTTTGTAGGACAGAGTTTAAAGTTATATGGAGAACAAAAGATTCCGAAGAAAAAGATCAGGAGAAAAAAGGCTGGTTGACATCGAAAATCATAATTGATTAAAACAAGAATCTCAATTCAGGACTATATTTTCAATGAGAAAATTTTTTACAGCGGTCTCATTTCTAATTCTTTTCAAAATTTCCTACGCGGAGGAATACTATTATTATAAAGGTTCCCAAATAGTCCTTGAGCGACGGCCGGATAAGGCTGCCGTGATACTTAACTCGGACAATTTCACGATTCAAGCTTGCGGTAATATTCTCGGCAAACTTAATTCTCTCGGCTATGCTTCACACAAGGTTCGAGATAATATTCTTCTTACGGATCTTAATCAGAACGGCAAGACAATTGAAAATCTGACCAATGATCTTGCAGGTTTTTCTTCAGGCAATTTTGTAAAATTTATTACGCCGGTTTATTTTGGAGAATCACACAGAGTCACGCAAATCCCTTCGGACGAATTCATTGTAAGACTTAAATATGCAAAGGATAGCGACAAACTGGCATTGCTTAATTCCATGAACAATGTGCAAATCGTCGGGAAAGTTACGGATGATAGAGGATTTGTTTTACGATCGTATGATAATGTGAAGATGAATGCTCTGAAACTTTCATCTGTATATTACAATTCCGGTCTGTTTGAATATGCAGAACCGAATTTTGTATATCCGGATTATTGCCTGCTGAATTATTCGCCAAATGATTTTTATTATCCGAAGCAGTGGGCTCTTAACAACACGGGACAAACGGTGCAGACAGGAGATTCATCAAACGGGGATGTGCCAAACGTTCAAGGTATTCCGGGCGCCGACATGGAAGTCAATCTTGCATGGGACTTCACGATGGGTAACTCTTCAATAACAATCGGCATCTTTGATACGGGCATTGATTCTACTCACCCGGATTTCAATGCGGCAGGACATATCAGAACTGGATATGATGCGTGCTTTGATAAATACGGAGTCCCGAAAGATTCAGGAAATTTCGGTGGACATGGGACTTGTTGCGCGGGACTTGCGGCTGCTCTGATTAATAATTCTATCGGCGTGGCGGGAGTTGCTCCCGAATGTAAATTAATGGCATTCAGAATTTTTGATCAGCTCGGATCTTTGAATACCGTTGTGATTGCAAGAGCATTCGACACGGCGAGAGTTGCCGGAGTTGATGTAATCAGCAATAGCTGGAATGGATTCACTCCCGTTTCATTGGTTACTGATGCAATTGAGAATGCAGCAATCAACGGACGTGGAGGACTGGGGTGTATCATTCTCTTTTCTTCAGGCAATGACGGACATAATTCTGTCTGGTATCCATCGTATATCAATGAAGTAATAAGTGTTGGCGCCTCCACTCCGCATGATCAGAAAAAAGCTCCCGGCACGGGGAATCAGTTTGCATGGGGTGGAAATTATGGAGAGGATGCAAAAGGTGATGTGGATGTAGTTGCACCCGCCATTTGTTATACAACTGATATTCAGGGTGCTTTCGGTTATAATCATTTGCCGGGAGCTGCAGGGAATTATTATGCAACTTTCTCCGGAACTTCTTCATCTTGTCCCAATACTGCAGGAATTGTTGCGCTTATGCTTTCAGTTAATCCCTCACTTACAAGAATCCAGGCGATGGAATATCTTTACAGAGGTTGCGATAAAATTGAAAATGTTCCTTACTCGATTGCAAAACCTTATGGCAGGTGGAATGATTACTGCGGTTACGGAAAAGTGAATGCTTTTAATTCTGTAAGACTTGCTGCGGGTGTTGACGTAACTCCTCCTACAATTGTTCATAAGAATGTTTATTCACATTCGAGTACATTCCCTACAAAAATATTTGCCGAGATTATTGACCAGGACGGAACGCCGGTGCCGACCGACGGTGTCAATCAACCGAAAATTTTCTTCCGCAGAAATTTCAATAATTCAGTTTGGACGGCTTTCGATTCACTTGACGCATTCGGATTTGTTGGAAACAACTTTGAATTTCATCTTCCGTGCGCGGGCTATGAAACACAGTTCCAATATTACATTCGTGCAAGAGATTTTTTGGGAAATGAAACTACATTTCCGAAAGGCGCTCCCAATAATTTCTGGCTATGCTATTTTGCCGTGGGTTCGCTTGTTTCAGAATCAAACAAGATTGAAGGATTTACTTGCCTCGACCCCGGAATAACTTTGTCTCCCGCTATTACATTTCCGAACTTTACGATTGTTGATACAAGAGTTGAACTGTATCTTGAACATCAGTCTCTTGCTGATGAAATTATATTTTTGAATTCTCCGCTTTCTGATCCCAACAATAACAGGAAGTGTTTATTCTCTTCCAACGGCGGTGGTGCAAATATTCACGGAGCCATGGTTACAGACTCTGCAAATCAATTTTGGATATCCGGTGTCGCGCCTTATTTCAACGGATCCTTCAAAGGTGATTATATACTTAACGGTCTCAATGGCTATAACGCACAGGGTGACTGGAAAATTATGAACTACGATCAGCATGCAGGCAACCAGGGTTATTTTGACAGCGTGAGAATTACTTTCACGCGAACTTCAGGAGCCCCGAGACCTTGTGCGCGTTTAGATACTCCTCAAGACTCGTTGGTTGACTTCGGAACTGTCATTTATCCTGATTCGCTTCTTAAAGAATTTTATGTTAGGAATACAGGCAATGCCGATCTTGGAATATATGAGCTCACATTAAATGGCAATCGGGCGCAAGACTTTGCGCTTGAGTCAACAATTCCAATTTCGATACCGCCTAATGACAGCGGACTCATACTTCTTAAACTAAAGCCTCCGGCAGATACGGGAAGCATGCTTCACTCCAACATTGTTTACAACGTTGAGATGGATCTTACGACTGATGATCCGTCTAAGCAAAATTTCCCCGTAACGCTTACATATAATACTATCATTCTGCCTGTTGAACTTTCTTCTTTTAATTCGGTAGTTGCAGGAAGGAATGTAACTCTTAACTGGGAGACAGCGGAAGAAATTAATAACAAGGGTTTTGATGTTGAAAGGAAGTTGAGCTCGGAAGCTGAATCAGCATGGAAAAAAATCCGGTTTCTGAATGGCGCCGGAAATACAACAGCGCCGACTTCATATTCCTTTACCGACAGGAATCTGGAATCTGGAATTTATCAATACAGGTTAAAGCAGATGGACTTTAACGGGGCATTCAGATTTTACAATCTCGGCAATGATGTCACGCTTGGTATTCCTTCAAAGTTTGATCTGTCACAAAATTATCCCAATCCTTTTAATCCTTCTACAAGAATAAATTTCGATCTTCCTTCCGATGCAAAGGTTGATATCAGAGTCTATGATTTGAGCGGAAGGGAAATGAAAACACTCCTGAACGAATTCAGGAATGCAGGTTATTACACATTGGAATTCAATGCAGGCGGGCTTGCCAGTGGAATTTATTTCTATGTGATGCGTTCGGGAAATTTTGTCGAAGCGAAAAAGATGGTGCTTATCAAATAAATCTAACTTCAATTTCTAAATCATTGTGCGAGCTGATCAAGAGTCGCTGCTTCTCGCATCAGCATTCTGTAGTTTGTTATAAAGAATAGCAAACTCAACAGTTTGGATTTAATCACCGACAATGTTAATCAGGCACAATTTATCGTTTATAATTTTATTTAATATGAATGGGAAAAGTATTGCACAGCTTGTTTAAGAACTGGGTCTTGCTACTCTGTGCCGGAATCTTTCTCGTCCTCCTTGCCAACACCTTAAGAACTTCATACAAGTATAACAGTAATCAACTCATTTATGCCACCGATGATAACTATATACATTTTTCGATGGCTGAAAATTTTGTGAGATACGGTCACTGGAGTGTTGATAATAAAAACTTCACGTCTTCTTCTTCATCGCCATTGTGGATGATATTACTCTCGTCGTCCATGCTCGTTATCGGAATTAACAAATATATTCCTCTCGGATTAAATCTAATTTTTGCTTTACTTGTCATTTGCTTCAGCTATTATTGTTTTGTCAAGTATAAAACCGGAAAAGTTTTAACTCTTGCCGGATTGTCAGCAATAATATTCTTTACCCCTCTGATTTCTCTCGTACTGACAGGTCAGGAACATATAATGCACATATTCCTGACATTGGTTTATGTATATCTGCTGGTCAGGATACTTTGTGAAGGCAGCTCATCGGCATTATTCATTATCCTTACACCACTGATTGTCCTTGCAAGATATGAGGGGTTGTTTCTGGTATTTGCAGCTGCAGTACTGCTTGCATTCAATAAGAAGTTTAAACTTGGATGTCTGATAATTTTTCTTGGGGTCCTTCCTGTGGTTGTATATGGCATTATATCAGTTTTGAATGGATGGTATTTTCTTCCGAATTCAATTCTGCTTAAGGGACAGGTCCCGGATCTGAATTCATTTTCGGGAATAGTCAGTTTTCTGCTTCAGGGCATAAAACAGTTGGTTGCAAATCCCTCGATCATGTGTTTGCTTATCTCGTCAATTTTAATTTTCATTTTATCGGTAACTGACAAAAGATCATTCTGGATTGATTACAAGATCATGCTGTTGGTTTTTTTCTCCGTTAGTTTGATGCACATGCAGTTCGCCAGGACAGGATCATTTTACAGATATGAGTCATATCTTGTTTGCCTTGGAATATTTGTGATTGTAATTTCGCTGCGAGAATTTATTCCGGATGAATTTTCATTCGGGAAATTCAGAAAGCAGATTCTGCCAACTGCTGCAATTTCGGTTTCAATAATTTTGTTCTGCATACCGCTGATCAACAGGGCAGAGAATTCTTTGCTCATTACAGCCAGGGCGAGCAACAACATTTATGAACAGCAGTATCAAATGGGATTATTCCTGAATAAATATTACCGCGGACAAACCATTGCCGCAAATGACATTGGAGTCATCAATTATCTTGCGGATATCGAATGTGTTGACCTTGCAGGACTCGCGAGTATCGAAGTTGCGGAACTTATGAAAACCAAAACACTTAGCCGTGACAAGATTTATAATTTGTGCAATGAGAAGCATGTCGCAATTGCAATAGTCTATGATCACTGGTTCATAGCTTATGGCGGTCTGCCTCCCCAATGGAAAAAAATCGGCGAGTGGACTATCCGGCAGAATGTTATCGTTGCCGGAAGCACTGTTTCATTTTATGCGGTGTCACCGGAAGAATCAGAGAAACTTACTGCCGACCTAAAAGAGTTTTCATCCTTGCTTCCGAAAGATATTATCCAAAGCGGTTCTTATTTGGATTCTGATCAGTTAAAGACTCATTGATAGTGATTGGTCCACATTGAGTTAGGAGAGTTTAAAATTTCCCAGCGAACCTCCGTTTAGTGGGTGGTTTCTGCAAACTAATTTGGATACAAAAGCATCCTGACTCTCCTGACTTCTCCTTCAATACGGATTTTACCTTTTATATTAATTGTGCCTTGTCTATTTTTCAAAAAATTTTCGATGGGAACTGAAATTCTGATAATGTTTTTTATTGCAGGCATTGTACTTGTAGGCGGTGGAATACTCACATCTTCAATAATTGCTCCTAAATCAAAAAACCTTGTCAAAGAAGAGACTTATGAATGCGGTGTACCGACACAGGGAGTTTCGTGGCTGCAGTTCAAAGTAGGTTATTATCTCTTTGCGATTTTGTTTCTTGTTTTCGAAGTTGAAACTGTCTTTCTGTTCCCATGGGCAGTAGTGATGAAAGAAGTTGGGATGGTTGCATTCATCGAAATTTTTATTTTCTTGTTAATTTTAATTTTGGGATTAGTTTACGCATGGAACAAAAGAGCATTGAAATGGGAGTAGCGCCGAATCCGAATGTTCCTCCGGATTTTCCGGGAACAGTTTATCCTTCTCCGGGCGGTAACATTGTAGTTACAACCATTGACGGTGTCATTAATTGGTCGAGAGCAAATTCGTTATGGCCGCTTGTATTCGGTACGAGTTGCTGCGCTATTGAAATGATGGCAACAGGCGCGTCGAGACATGACTGGGCGCGTTTCGGAACAGAGGTTGCGCGTGCAACCCCCCGTCAGGCTGATCTGATTGTAATTGCCGGAACAATAGTCAACAAGATGGCGCCGGTATTGAAAAGATTGTATGACCAGATGGCCGATCCTAAATATGTAATTGCAATGGGAGCTTGTGCAATCTCCGGCGGACCTTTTTATTACAATTCGTATTCGGTTGTAAAAGGCGCAGATCATGTAATCCCGGTTGATGTATACGTTCCGGGATGTCCTCCCAGACCTGAAGCGTTGCTTTATGGAATAATGCAACTCCAGGAAAAAATTAAAAAAGAATCCATAAAAAATCCGCGACAGCCTGTGGAGGAATATTGATGATGACCAATGGACAATGAAAAACTGAAGGGAAAAATATTATCTGAATTTGACACCATAGAATTCGTCGAACAGGGAAGTCAGTTTTTGAATGTTATTGTTACTCCCCAACAGCTAAAATCCCTTTCACTTTTTTTGAGAAACAATCCCGAATTGAAATTCGATTTCTTGTTTTGCCTTACGGGTGTAGATTGGATTACTCATTTGATGGTTGTATATCATCTCACATCTACAGAGTTCAATCACGATATTGTGCTGAAAGTAAAGCTCGAAGACAGAGGGAATCCGGAGATAGAAACGGTAAGTGATATCTGGAAGACAGCCGAATTTCATGAAAGAGAAATTTTCGATTTGTTCGGAATCAAATTTATCAATCATCCTGATTTGAGAAGAATATTGCTTGAAGATGACTGGAGCGGTTATCCTTTGAGAAAAGATTACAGAGATGAAGCAAATATTGTGGAGCTATGAGCATTATCGAAAAGAGTATAACAGATGTGATTGATTCGCCCGATACAGTTGCAGAGACACAGGAATACTTCATTAACATGGGTCCGCAGCATCCTTCGACTCACGGGGTATTGAGGCTTTTGCTGACTGTTGACGGGGAGATCATTAGAAAAGTAGAACCACATATCGGTTACATTCACCGTTCTATCGAAAAAATGTGCGAGAAAGATTCCTATCAGCAGATTGTCCATCTTACTGACAGGATGGATTATTTGTCATGTCATATTAACAATGAAGCAGTATGTCTTTGCGTAGAAGCCGGTCTGCAATTGGAAATTCCCGAAAGAGTAAAAGTGATTCGCACAATTGTGGATGAGCTGACAAGACTGTCGTCACACCAGCTCTGGTGGGGAGTGATGGGAATGGATCTCGGCGCCATAACTACCTTCTTGTATGGATTCAGAGACAGGGAAATGATAACAGATATCTTCGAGGAGACTTGCGGAGCAAGACTTACAATGAGCTACAATGTTCCCGGAGGACTCATGTTTGATATTCATCCCAATTTCCAACGACGAACTAAAGAGTATATTACTCACTTCAGGAAAAAACTTCCCGAGTACGACGAGTTGTTGTCAACAAACATAATATTTCTTGAAAGGACACAGGGTGTAGGATATATTTCGAGAGAGGATGTGATTTCTTATGGCGTAACAGGTCCGACAGGAAGAGGTTCGGGATTTCAATGTGATGTGAGAAAGAGGCACCCGTATAATGTTTATGATAAAGTTGAGTTTAAGGAAATTATTTATGACGGCGGCGATTCGTATGCTCGTTACAGAGTGAGAATTGATGAGATGAAAGAATCCATGAATATAATCGAACAACTCATTGATAACATTCCGGAAGGAGATTATAAATCTAAGACCAAGGCGGTTATTAAATTGCCTGCCGGAGAATATTATCAGCGTGTTGAAACGGCGCGTGGAGAATTTGGAGTTTATATCATAAGCGACAATAAAAAAAGTCCCTACAGAGTTAAATTCCGTTCCCCGGGATTTTCAAACTTGTCGGCGCTTGACACAATGGCAAGAGGATGTAAGATTGCCGACCTCGTTGCAATGATGTCAACGCTTGATTTAGTGATACCTGACATTGATAGATAATGTTCAATTTTCAATGTTCAATTTGGGATTGACATGTTAAAATGAATTTCAGCATATACGATTTTACCGGATTCATCCTTTCAATAGACAAGTTTCTGCGTGAGGCATTTTCTCCGCAGACGGCTGTAATTATTGAAATGGTACTTGTAGGAATTTGCTTCCTGTTGTTTGTATCACTGCTTGGACTCGTTCTTGTTTATGTTGAAAGAAAAGTCTGTGCATTTTTTCAGCAAAGGCTTGGACCAATGAGAGTCGGCTACTGGGGAACTGCGCAAACAATAGCCGATATAGTCAAACTGCTTTTCAAAGAATCACTGATTACGAGGAATTCCGATAAATTCCTTTTTAACCTTGCAGCATTTATCGTTATACTTGCGCCATTCATGATAATTGGAGTTGTTCCGTTTGCCAAAGGTCTCCATGCAATGGATATTGATATTGGAATACTATACATCGTTGCCATATCGTCTCTTGGCGTTACCGGAATTTTACTTGCCGGTTGGTCAAGCAATAATAAGTATTCACTTATAGGTGCAATGAGAAGCGGCGCACAGATAATCAGTTACGAACTTTCGGTCGGACTATCTCTTCTTACAATTGTTATTCTAACAGGCAGCCTTCAGTTATCCGAGATTGTAGAAAGTCAGCGTGACGGCTGGTGGATTTTCAAAGGTAATATACCTGTCATCATTGCATTTATTATTTTTATTGTGGCGAGTACAGCAGAAACAAACCGCGGACCTTTTGATATGGCTGAAGCGGAATCTGAACTGACAGCAGGATTTCATACGGAATATTCGGGAATAAAATTCGCATTCTTCTTTCTTGCCGAATATATTAATCTTTTTATAATAGCAGCCATTGCAGCAACAGTTTTCTTTGGAGGATGGATGCCGCTTCATGCCGGAAATTTTGAAGCATTCAATAAGGTGATGGATTTTATTCCGCCTATCATCTGGTTCTTTGGCAAAGTAGCAGTAATCATTTTTATAATTATGTGGTTCAAGTGGACCTTCCCGAGATTGAGGATAGATCAAATGCTCCTGCTTGAATGGAAATATCTGCTTCCCCTGAATCTCGCTAATCTGCTGTTGATGTCTGTGATTGCGTGGAAAGGGTGGCACTTCTGAATTTGAAATAGAATCATGTTCAAGAGTATAAAAAAATATTTTGCCGATATATACAGTGCGATAAAGTCGCTTTTGACCGGAATGAAGGTGACGGGGTATTATTTCTCTCATCCAAAAGAAATTATAACGCAGCAATATCCGGAGAACAGAGAAACGCTAAAGATGTTTGAGCGCTTCAGAGGCGAAGTAGTTCTGATTCACAATGAGAACAATGAGCATGCCTGCACAGGATGCTCTGCTTGTGAAATTGCGTGCCCCAATGGCTCGATTGAAATAATCAGCGATAAGGCTATTGACCCTGAAACTGGAAAGCCAAAGAAAGTAATTGATAAATTTGTATATCAACTTTCGATGTGCACATTTTGCAATCTATGCATAATTGCATGTCCGACAGATGCTATAAAGATGGCGCAGACATTTGAACATTCTGTCTATGACCGTTCGAAGCTTACTAAAATTTTAAACAGACCCGGTTCTAAAATCATGGCGGGTGTAAAGGAAAAAGTAAAAGAGTAAGAATTTGGAGAAGATTCTATTTTACATATTCTCGTCTGTCATAATAATCTTTTCGATTATGTGCGTAACAAGCAGAAGAATTTTAAGAGCAGCAGTCTTTCTTCTTTTTGTTTTGCTTTCGGCAGCAGGAATTTTTTTCATGATGAGCTATCACTTTCTCGCAGCAGTACAGATTACTATTTATGCGGGCGGTATAATCGTGCTTTTCATTTTTTCAATTATGCTTACCAGCCATGTGGATGAAAAGCTTGAAGCTCCTGCTTTCAAAAAAGTTTATTTCTCCTTCATGGCATGTCTTCTCGGCGCCTGTCTGACGATTTTTGCTTTCTTAAAATATGAATTCCCGATCCCCTCGTCAAAGCAGCCCGTAAACAGCATGCAGGTTATAGGAAAGAGTCTTCTGAATTATGAATCAGGCGGATATGCGCTTCCGTTTGAAGTCATCAGCATATTGTTGCTCGCGGCAATTGTCGGAACAATAATGATTACAAGGAGAGACGAAACTAAATGATAGAAGGCATCGGAATTGAAAATATCCTGATTGTTAATACGCTTTTATTTTTCATTGGGATTTATGGTTTCCTTACAAGAAAAAACCTTGTTACGATTCTGATGTCAGTCGAGCTGATATTGACTGCGGTGAACATTAACTTTGTTGCATTCAACAAATATTACTACCCCGAGAATCTGCAGGGACATTTCTTTGCGCTTTTTGTAATTGCAGTTGCGGCAACGGAAGCAGCAGTCGCAATCGCAATCATAATCAGCCTTTACAGAAGAATTAAAGTAATTGATGTTGAAAGAGCAGATGAAATGAAATACTGATCCAATTTGCAATAAATAAATTTACAGGTTAAGATTTACGAGTTAAAAAAACTTTTCCATTCCCTAAGATATGAGTGATTTCGGATACACGATAATAATTCCGGCAATATTATTTATCTCTTTCCTTCTGATTGGATTCGGAGGCGGAAAGCTGAAACCGGTCATCTCCGGTATTGCAGGAATAATCAGCGTGTCCGTTGCAGCAATTCTCTCATGGATCACTGCTTATAATTATTTTTTCATATCCGGAAAAGTTAGTGGCGCATATCAGTCCGTAATTCCTTTCAATACATTGTGGCTAAAATTTACAGACAGGTTATACATTGATATGGGAATACTTCTGGATCCTATCTCGGTGATGATGCTGGTGGTAATTTCTACTGTCTCACTGATGGTACACATTTACAGCATCGGATATATGAAAGGCGAAAAGGGTTTCTCGAGATACTTTGCATTCCTATCGTTGTTTACTTTTTCAATGACCGGGCTTGTAATATCAACAAACATTTTCCAGACGTATATTTTCTGGGAACTTGTTGGCATTTCATCATACTTGCTGATTGGTTTTTATTACGACAAGCCTTCGGCAGTTGCAGCGGCCAAGAAGGCATTCATAGTCACGCGTTTTGCCGATCTGGGATTCCTTGTCGGAATTCTGGTTCTCTCAAGTATTAGCGGAACTTTTGATTTTGCGGTTCTCAACAATCCCAACGGTTCATCGCTTGCATCAGGAACAACCTCAACATTTCTTGGAATGTCAGCATTGACATGGTCATTGATCTTGATTTATATGGGATGCGCGGGTAAGTCGGCAATGTTTCCTCTTCATATCTGGCTTCCTGATGCAATGGAAGGTCCCACACCCGTTTCGGCTTTGATTCACGCGGCTACGATGGTAGTTGCCGGAGTCTATCTTGTTGCAAGATTGTTTCCTGTCTATGCTTTTTTTGCTCCCGATGCTCTTGAAGTCGTTGCTGTGGTGGGAGTGTTCACATCGTTGTTTGCCGCATTGATTGCAACTACACAAACAGACATCAAGCGCGTACTTGCATTCTCGACAATTTCCCAAATCGGATTGATGATGGCAGGAATAGGAGTCGCAGGTTATGGAGGAGAAGCGGGCCTTGGGTATATGGCATCAATGTTTCATCTGTTCACACATGCAATGTTCAAAGCATTGTTGTTCCTATGCGCGGGTTCGGTGATTCATTCAGTTCACACAAATGAAATTTTTGAAATGGGCGGATTACGGAAATATTTGCCCTACACTCACATTACATTTCTAATTGCATGTCTTGCAATTGCGGGCATACCTCCGCTATCGGGATTTTTCAGCAAAGATGAAATAATGACGGCAGGTCTGCAAAAGAGTTCGATTATCTTCATAGCAGAACTTGTGATTGCCGGATTGACGGCTTTCTATATGTTCAGGCTTTACTTCATTGTATTCTGGAATCGCGAAACAAGATATAACAAGACGCCTCATGAGTCGCCAATCATAATGATAATCCCGCTGATCATACTTGCTGCAGGCTCTGCATTTGCAGGCTTCATTCCTTTCGGCAGTCTGGTAACTTCCAACGGCAAGCCGATTGTAAGTCATATTCATCTTGAAGTTGCGCTCCCGGCTCTTGCATTCGCATTGACAGGAATTGGAATTTCGTACGTGTTATACAAGAAGGAAAGAGTCGTACCGAAAAAAATAAGTTCGTCAATGATTTCATTTCGTATTATTGTCTCAAACAAATTTTACATTGATCAGATTTATATTTTCGTTACAAAGAAAATTATTTTTAATTTGGTTTCAACACCGGTTGCATGGTTTGACAGGCACATTGTTGACGGAACTATGAATGCAATTGCGTATTTGACAAATTCAGTTTCAGAAAAGATAAAGGGATTTCAGTCGGGACAGCTTCAGCAATATGCTTATGTCATGATTTCAGGAGCTGTCTTAATTTTATTCCTGATATTTTATTTATTGAAATAACAAAATAGGGTAAGTTGAATAAAGCACAATGGACATACTGACTTTTTTATTGATCGTTCCGGCGCTTACAATAATTGCAATTGTAGTCAGCCGCAGTCATCATCAGGTTCGGGTTTCTGCCGTAACAGGCATGGGTATCCAGATGCTGCAGTCGCTATACCTTGTCATTGCATATCTCAAAGAAAGAAATTCCGGCATTATAGATGAGATGATATTCACAAGGACCGTTATGTGGTTTAAATCCTGGAACATTGCATATAGCGTTGGAATAGACGGTATCTCGGTTTCACTCATTGCGCTGACCGGCATTGTAATTTTCACCGGGGCGCTTGCTTCGTGGAAAGTGGAATACATGCAAAAGGAATTTTTTATTTCACTCATTACACTTGCAGCAGGTGTGTTTGGCTTTTTCATTTCGCTGGACTTGTTCACAATGTTTTTATTCTTTGAACTTGCAGTAATTCCAATGTATTTATTGATAGGTATCTGGGGAAGCGGAAACAAAGAATACGCTGCAATGAAGTTGACATTGATGCTTATGGGAGCTTCGGCATTGTTACTTGTGGGAATTCTCGGACTATATTCTTACTCATCTTCCGGAGGAAATCTTACATTCAATATACTTGAAATTGCAAAAACGAAATTGCCTCAAGACGTTCAGCTAAAATTCTTTCCAATGGTTTTTATTGGTTTCGGAGTACTCGGAGCATTGTTCCCGCTGCATACATGGTCGCCGGACGGACATTCTTCAGCACCAACCGCAGTTTCCATGCTTCATGCGGGTGTGCTTATGAAAATGGGAGGATACGGTTGTCTGCGTGTTGCAATGTATCTGATGCCGGATGCTGCAAATGAACTTGGATGGATCTTCATTATTCTCACAGCGATAAGCACTGTGTATGGAGCATTTGGTGCAGTAGTTCAGAAAGATTTGAAATACATCAATGCATATTCTTCTGTGAGTCACTGCGGTCTTGTGCTGTTTGCAATTTTGATGAGTACGAAAACTTCCATCAATGGTTCAGTTCTCCAAATGATTTCTCACGGACTGATGACTGCGCTTTTCTTTGCATTGATCGGAATGATATATGAGAGAACTCACACTCGCGATATCAGATTAATGGGAGGTTTGATGAAAGTCATTCCTTTCCTTGCAGTGTCTTATGTCATTGCAGGTCTTGCATCACTCGGACTTCCGGGTTTGAGCGGGTTCGTTGCCGAAATGACAATATTCGTAGGCTCGTTTGAACGTCAGGGTTTGTTTTATAAAGTCGGAACAATAGTTGCGTGCGCGTCAATTGTTATCACCGCAGTTTACATTTTAAGAGTAGTCGGTACTCTCTTGCTTGGACCTGTAACGAAGGCTGAATATGTGCAGATGAAAGATGCAGCGTGGCATGAGAAAGTTTCGACTTCGGTTTTGATCGCCGCAATCGCAGCAATGGGAATTGTTCCGCTCTGGCTTTCAAATCTGATAATGCAAAGCGTTGAACCGATTGTGAAAAAGCTAAGTAATTGAAAATGTGATTTGACAAATTATAGAAACTCAAATCAGATTACCAAAACAATAGTTTAAATTTATACTCTATAATTTATATTTGATCCCAGAACCATTCATATTGATGCGTCACGAAGTACTGCTGTGCATCATAGCTCTTGCAGCGCTGGTTTCGGAAATGATTCC
>JBDHXH010000024.1:0-39291 GCA_039810605.1 Ignavibacteria bacterium
TTTTCAAAAAAATATTTTAGCTTCCGATTTTGATATACTTTCTAAGTTATTACTCGATTTCAAAATTAATTTGGACAACATTGGTCGGAAGGCAAAAATCCGGATTTAATTCTATTTAATTAGAATCCCAAATTGAGTATTTTCAAGGCATAGATGTAATAAAGTTATGAATGAGAAATTAACAGACCGTGAAAAAGAGGTCTTAAAGTATATAGTTGAAAATTTTATACGGAGCGCGGCTCCGGTGGGATCGAGAAGCATTTCAAAGCAAACAGATTTGAATCTTTCGTCTGCAACCATTAGAAATGTAATGAGCGATTTGGAAGAAATGGAATTGCTTGATACTCCTCACACATCATCCGGAAGAATTCCGACAGATAAGGGCTACAGATATTTTGTTGATATACTGATGGAGAAGGAAAGGTTAAACAGGAAGGAAGAATTTAATCTGAAAAGTTTTTTTGAAGAGAAGAACATGAAATTTCTGGAAAGTCAGGACCTTTACATCGAGACTTCGAAAATAATCGGGAAGATTGCGAGTTTGTTGGCAGTGGTTTCGCAGCCGCAGATTATACGGGGAATATTTGATAAGTTGGAGTTGATAGAAATTTCCTCCGACAAAGTGCTTGTAATTTTAAACATCAAGTCCGGGGTTGTAAGAACCGTGATGATGGAGATAGCAAGCGAAATTACCAGGTCGCGCCTCGACAGCCTGGCGGCATTCTTAAATGAGCGTCTGCATGGATTGACACTCGAAGAAATCAGAAATACTTTTATAGAACGGGTCAACGATTACTCCGCAAAGGAGCCCGAGTTGATACGATATTTTGTAAATTCAATTGACAAACTATATGCAGAAGAAGAGAGAGGAAGCAAAGTATATATCGGTGGAACTGGAGACATTATACTTCAGCCCGAATTTGAAGACCCTAAAAATTTTAAAGATATTATAACATTAGCAGAAGATAAGAACCTCGTTGTTCATATATTTAAGAACAAAGCAAAATCAGAAAATGAAGTTTTCATTTCAATCGGAAGCGAAAATCAGGACGAGAAGCTAAAAAATTACAGTGTAGTAACAACTTCATACAGAGTGGGCGGGATTACGGGCAATATTGGTGTAATTGGACCTAAGAGGATGAACTACGGAAGAATGATTTCGCTCCTTGAATACACATCTCGATTAATAAATCAGATTTCGATCTGATTTATCAAAAGTTTAAAATAAATATACAATCAAAATGAATAAGAATAAGCACAACATTCCCATAAAAGACGGGAAGAGCAAAGGCGGAGAAACGATGGTGAATGATGAAAACGAACGTGTAAATGAATCGCAAACATTTAACGAAAAGACACAGGAACAGGAAACAGACACTTCATCGGAGTGGAAGGATAAATTTTTGAGGAAAGCTGCTGAATTTGAAAATTATAAGAGAAGAACCGATGCAGAGATTTCTAACTATATCAAATATGCTTCCGAAAAACTCATTGGAGATCTTATACCTGTTTATGATGATTTACAGAGATCTATTGATTCGATAGACAAAGGTGAGACAAAAGATTTTGAAGCGTTAAAGACAGGTATGGCATTGATTTTTGACAAGTTCAAGAATGTCCTTCATAGAGAAGGACTGACAGAAATTAATTCGCTGGGAAAGGAATTTGACGTCAATGTCAATTCTGCACTGATGATGGTGCCTCGAGATGATGTGAAGCCAAATACAGTGATAGACATAGTTGAGAAAGGGTATAAGCTTAAAGACAAAGTCATAAAGCATGAGAAAGTTCTCGTTTCAAGTCAACCCCAAATTGAATCTGAATAAAAATAAATGACAAAGAGAGATTATTATGAAATACTTTCTGTAAGCAAGTCTGCTACAAGCGAAGAGATAAAATCTTCTTACAGAAAGCTTGCAATGAAACATCATCCTGACCGCAATCCCGGGAATGTTGAAGCAGAAGAAAAATTCAAAGAGCTCGCGGAAGCTTATGAAGTCTTGTCCGATCCAAATAAGAGACAGAGATATGATCAATTTGGACATCAGGGCGTGAACGGAACGGGGTTCCATGGATTCGACAATGTCAACGATATATTCTCACACTTTAGCGATATATTCGGTGGCTTTGGCGGAGGAAGTATATTTGATGACTTGTTTGGCGGTGGAAGGCAAAGAGAGCAAGCCAGTAATACAGGAAGTGATCTTAGGATTTCCCTGAAACTGACTCTTGAAGAAATTTCTGAAGGCATAGAGAAGACAATTAAAGTTAAGAAACTTAAGACATGTTCAAAGTGCAGTGGTTCCGGAGCTAAGCCCGGAAGCAGCCGCAAGAAATGTCAACATTGCAATGGCACAGGCGAGATACGCCAGGTATCCAGATCAATGTTCGGCCAATTTGTGAATGTTACAATGTGCAGGCATTGCAACGGCGAAGGGAAAATCATCGAGCACAAGTGTGACGTATGTAATGGGGAAGGGAGAGAAACTACGGAATCTACAATAAAGATAAATATTCCTGCAGGAGTTGCCGATGGAAATTACATTCCGCTAAGAGGGCAAGGTAACGCAGGTGTGCGAGGTGGTTCAGCAGGTAACTTGCTTGTATTTATTGAAGAAGAAAAGCATAAGAATTTTGTACGAGATGGAGATGATATTTACTTTGAACTTGAGATCAGCATAGTTGATGCTATAGTGGGTGCGGAAGTTGTTGTACCTACACTTTCAGGAAAGGCTAAACTCACTGTTGAACCCGGAACTCAATCAGGAAGTCTGCTAAGAATGAGGAATAAAGGGATAAAGAATCTGAACGGTTACGGCAGGGGAGATCAGATTGTAAAGGTCAGCGTTCACATTCCATCAAAACTGAATGCAAAGGAAAAGGAGCTGTTGAAGGAGCTAAGCAAGCAAGATAACTTTAAGCCGCGTTCGACTGTACAGAGTAAAGAAAAAAAAGGAGACAAAGGTTTTTTTAAAGTCTTCGATAGATAATTTTGACAAGGTATCAGATATGTGAGTTACAAGTCCTGCGGCTTGTAACTCATTTTGTTTATAGCCGAACTTTATGTTGCAATCAGCCGTGTCAGAGAAGTGTCATCGGCTAATGTTAGCTTATGCGCGTTTCATCTTTGTAGGAGACATCAATTCTTTCAACTTGTCCTTGAGCCATACCTTGTCGAATATCTTCTTCGACATTTCAACTTTGTGAGAAATGAAAGGAAGATTGATTCGTTTTGAACCAAGCTTATATTGTATCAGTTGCCCTGTATAATTGGCAAAATTATTGTGCATTTCTCTCCTGCTTTCGGATATGAGTACATTATTCTTGAGAAAATGTCTGTAAGAGTCAATGGTCGAGATTGCTGTTTCGAGATGATTAAGCTCGTAGTTTATTTTCAACTGCAGATTTTTCATGTCGAGCTTAAAGACAAATTGATCGAACTTAATTCTATTCAGATAATTCAGCGCTTTATCGAATGCCTTCTTCTCAAAATTAAGCAACGCATAACTGTAGTTCTCGACTCCCGAAATATGTTCGGGTAAAAGTTTATTGGAGAAATTGCGAATAAAATTTTCCATGTATGACAACTTCTTTACGAGAATGCTATTGAGAAGAACGTTTCGATAAGTGTCGAACGGAAGAAACTTGCTTGTCTCTGTCTTATAGAATTCATTCTGGGTATATACCTTATACAACTCGAAAATTTCCTCATTGAGATTAAAGCTCGAATGAAGTCCGAGATTCATTTTTTGAATACAATAACCGATGAGCCGGAGATGAAGGAAGTTGTTGTCTGTAATGCCAAGGTTTTTCGAGCATTGAAATAGTGATTTCTTGAATTCAAAATAATGCTTCTCGTCTTCGATATGAGTAAATGCCTGAAGAAGGTTATAGAAGACCTCTACGACGGGAATGTTTGTTACGGGATTTTTACGTATATACTTAATCAGTTTGTCGAAGTTGAAAATCTCCAGAAATTCGGAAACAGTACTGACATTGTCCTGGACATTATATGACCGCGAATACTGAAGAAGGTTATCGTTATGCTTAATCGTCTCAATAAAAAAGTAGTTGAGTATGCAGACAATTCCTTCTATGAGCCTTTCTGATTCTGAAATGACATACTTCTTCTTCAAAACCTTTTGCGTTAACAAATTAACATAGAAGCTGTCGGTTTCGACCTTGTATCTGCTGAAGAAATAATTGCTGTCAAAAGTACCCCTTTCGTCCAGAGATTTCATCGTCTTTCCCATCTTCGTCCTGAACAGCCCGTAACATTCCCTGTTAAACAGTTCCTGCGTCAAATAGAATGATGATTCAATTTCATTGTCTTCTATACCTTCCTGCTTAACAAACTGCATCGCCTGCAATAACAGGTCTGACATCAGGTTTCTGAATGTAGAGTCATTGAACTTAATGTTCCCATATATTAACTTAAATAAGTTCTCCTTTGTAAAGCGAATGCCCTCATAATTAGGATGGAACTTGCGCAAAACCCTATATAGCCGGCTTAATTGCTTTCTGTTATTGAAATAAGGTGAGTTCAGAAATTTGCCAAACTTCATTAGTTCCTTGTCTGAAAAGGTTTTAAACAGATTTATTAGTTCATGTGTATACACGTTTTATGAGGTTAATTTCGCGAAAATTGCGACAATCTTAAACAACGAAAGCTAATCAAAAATATGTAATAGTTGCTAAAAAGTCAACTTTGTAAAAGTGTCCCCCAAGTCTCAAGTAAAAAATCTGCGACAAGTGTAAATAAATTTCTTTGTAAAATGTGAAGTATATTAATAATTTTGCTAAACAATCAAGCAAGAAAGGAGATTTAAGTTATCATGAAAAAATTTTTTAAAGCAGTATTAGTAGCAATAGTATTCGTAGTAGCTGTCAATTTATTTGCAGCAGGTTCAGAAGCCAGAGCAAATACAGCCTCTGACAAACAAGATCTGATAACGGTTGTCAGGTCAGTAGAAAACGGTGTTCATTATATTTCGGTATTCGTTGGTGATGTAATGGTGTGCAAAGATATTGAAATGTAAGTAAGAGAGAAGTCAAAGCAACTTCCCCATTACGTGGTTGCAAGACTGGATAAAAGGATTAAGAAGTTTAAATAAGACAGTTGTAATAATTTAACTGAAGAGTTTATAGGAAAGTTTTTACGAGCTTGATAACTTAAATAAGAAACGATTAACATCCCTCGCTTCTCCTTTCACCGTTCAAAATTTGGGGTTGAACGGCCTTGAGGGATGTTATCATTTTTACTTCCTTTACCAAAAGCTTGGGAATTTAGAATGAGCTTTTTGGGCTAGCCGCAAGTCTGTTACAAAAATAAATAGAAAAAACTTTTCCGCAAAGGTTTTTTTTAAAATATTTTTTATTATATTCACGTTCGAATTTCGACCTTCCAATAGCCATAAAGTGATTTCCTATGCATTTTATATGGGAACAAATCCTGTAAACTATGCATAATTTTGTAAATTACGAAGTTTTCACAGCGCAAAACCTATCCGTCCGAATCCTTGCCGCGTAACCTTCCATGATTATTCAGGTGAAATATATTTGGCAATTTCATAATTTTAATAAAAGATTTTACGATAAATGAAAATTGGAAATTACAGCCTTTGTTCGATTCAAACGGGTTTGTTCAGGCTCGATGGAGGCGCAATGTTCGGAGTTGTCCCGAAGAATCTTTGGCAAAAGACAAATCCCGGTGACGGGCAAAACCGCATTGAAATGTGTACACGCGCGCTGCTGCTGGTCAGTGACAAAAAGAAGATACTGATTGATAATGGGATAGGTTATAAACTATCTGATAAAGTCAACAAAATATATGATGTGGATTACTCGAATTTTTCGGTTGAGAAGAGCCTTTCCGCAGCAGGAACCAACTGTGATGAGATTACAGATGTAATACTTACGCACCTTCACTTTGATCACTGCGGGGGAAGTACATACAGAGATGCTGATGGCATCGTCAGACCAACATATAAAAATGCAACGTATTACGTTCAGCAGAAACAATTTGAATGGGCAATGAATCCATCGGAAAGAGACAGAGCTAGTTTTTTCCCGGAGAATTACGTTCCCCTGTTTGAGAAGAAGATGCTGAAATTTACAAATGAGGAATTCAGGTTCGATGAGTTTATAACACTGCTTCCGCTTAACGGGCATACTAATCACATGCAGTTGCTCAAGATTTCCGACGGTGAGAAATGCCTCATTTATCTTGCTGACCTTGTACCAACGGCAGGACACGTCCCTGCTCCGTATATTATGGGTTATGATTTGTTCCCATTGACGACGCTCGATGAAAAGAAAAAGTATCTTAAGCAAATCACGGATAATGATTGGATGGTTCTGTTTGAGCATGATCCTCACTCTGAATGCGCAAGAATTGGACTAAATGAAAAGGGTTATTTTGTTAAGGAAAAATTTGCATTGTGAAATGATGAAAGATTATCGTCACATTCGCATCCTGAAATTTTGGAAAGTTTCAAAAAAAATCTTTTCAGTAACATATTTATAAAATCAAATATCTACAACCATGAGAAAACTGAATTATCTTTTCGCATTAGTATTCATTCTAATTTCCGGAAGGTCTTTTTCACAAGGAATGATGCCGCCTTCGCCGATTTCATCGCCGATGCTTGAAGCTGCAACAGGTACCTGGGTATCTGAACCTTATGAAATGATGGGAATGAAATGCACAGAGACTGTCACGCAGAAGATGGTTCTCAACGGACAATTTCTGGAAGTGAATGTAAAAAATATTATGGATAATGGATTTGTTTACGAGGGCATTGGTATGTTTGCTCCTTCCGGAGACGGAACGATGTCAGGAACATTCTATGACATCTTCGGAAAGAACGGAATGATGAATTATACAGGAAAAGTGGAAGGAAATAAGATAATTATGAGCGGAGCAAATGATAAGATGACAGAGGAAAGAATCATAACAATTGACGGTGATTCAATGACAAGTGACGTAACATTCAAAATGAAAGATGCATCAGAAAATTCGATGCCTGAACAAAAATTGACCGTTACTTATAAGAAAAAGTAACATTATTGAATGAGTCGGCAATTAGTATTCACTAAAGCAATAGAACAATTATTCCTGAAATTACAAGAAGCGAGCCGAGAACTGCTTTGAGAGTTACCGGCTCGCTGAATATTATGAATGATAAAACAATTGTCAGCGCTACGCTTAGTTTCTCGACGGGGGCAACAAACGAGAGCGGACCTTCCTGTATCGCTTTGAAATAAAATATCCAGGACAATCCGGTCATGACTCCCGATATTACAAGGAACAATATATTCTTTTTTGAAATCAGGCTTATTCCCTCCTGCTCACCTCTTACAAGAACTATGATCCATATCAGAATCAGCACGACAATAGTTCGAATAGCTGTTGCAAGGTTCGAATTAATATCCTTTACTCCAATCTTAGCAAAGATCGCTGTGAGCGATGCGAAGACTGCGGAGAGTATTGCATATAAAATCCACATAGTACCGAATTTTAGTTTTTAAACCCGAAATTTGAATTCTTCAACAAAGAAAGATTCGATGTATAATTGAAAAAAAATTTATTCGTCGAGTATCCTTCCCGGCTTTGCTAAGTTTCAAATCTGATTTTTCAATTTCAAGTTTAAAATTAAAATTTAATTTCATAAATTATTTTATTATGAGAGAACTTTATGCTGACATTGCACTGAACCTTCCGGTTGATTCACTATTTACATATAGAGTTCCCGACCATCTGGCGGATAAAGTTCTTCCGGGAAAGCGTGTTCTTGCCGGTTTTGGGAAGAAAGTGATTACCGGGATAATAATGGGAATCAAAGATTTCACACCAATGGAAAATGTCAAAGACTTAAGAGCCGTCATTGATGATGAAAGCATGATTCCGGAGGAGCTGATGACATTCTGCAATTGGATCTCCGAATATTATGTGGCGCCAATTGGAGAAGTAATGTTCTCTGCCATTCCCAGGAACATTAATATTAAATCTGAATCTTATTATTCGCTTGAAGAAGATTACTGTGAGAAACTCGATAAAGCTCGTTTTGATGATGAGCTCAATATGGAAATTATAACCGTCATCGAGAACAATCCTTATCCAGGATTCACGAAAAGACAACTTGAAAGAAAGTTCAATACCAAAGATCTTTCAAAGCAGTTAAGACAGCTTACAAATGAAAAGATAGTAAGAACCGACAGCTATTACTCAAGACCTACGCAGCCAAAATACGCTACTTTCGTTTTGAAAAATTTCGATGAAGAAAAGATTGATTCAATCATTGAAGAAAATAAGATTAAGTCTTCACGAATGATCGAAGCTTTGAAGGTTTTTTCAAAAGTGAATGAATTTGATCTTTCCGGCATCAAGCATGACAACAGGATTAGCAAGTCATCGGTAGATGGATTGATAAGAAAAGGTCTTCTTGTAACAAAAAAAGTCCGCACATTACGTGATTCAGATTATTCATTTCCCGAAGCTGCAAAGAAAATTGTGCTCAATGAATTTCAATCATCTGCATTTGACAGAATATTTTCCGCTTCAGAGAAAAATGAATTCAAGACTTTACTGATACATGGAGTAACAGGCAGCGGAAAGACAGAGGTCTATATTAATGTTATCAGGAAAATTCTTGAAACAGGGAAGACCGCCATTGTTCTGGTTCCGGAAATTTCACTTACTCCACAGCTTGTACACAGATTCAAAATTGTATTTGACGATCAGGTTGGAGTTATACACAGCAAGTTATCTGACGGCGAGAAACTTGATACTTACGACAGGATTGTCAGCGGAAAATTCAGAATAGTCATAGGTGCAAGATCTGCTATATTTGCGCCTTTGAAGAAAATAGGTATCATAATAGTTGATGAAGAACATGATACATCGTACAAACAGGAAAATTCTCCGCGATACAATGCGCGGGATGCTGCAATATACCGGGCATTTCTCAACAACGCTGTTGCAGTACTTGGCTCTGCGACTCCTTCAGTTGAATCTTATTACAATTCGACCACGGGAAAGTACGAGCTTCTTTCACTTCCTTCGCGGGTGAATGATTCCGATCTGCCGGAAATAAAGATAGTTGATCTTAGTGAAAAGCAGGTTATAAGTGATGATGAAGAGAAGAAGGATTTTTTTGATACCATTGACAGAGTTCGGGTGAAATTTCTTTCAAAGGAATTGATCTTCGAAATTGGTCAGCGACTCGTGAAAAAGCAGGGAATAATAATTTTGCAAAACAGAAGGGGTTATCATTCATATCTTGAATGCCTTAATTGCGGCAATGTCGAGATGTGCAGAAGATGCAGCATTGCTCTTACATATCATAAATTTTTTGAAATTATGAAGTGTCATTACTGCGGATACTCAAGGAGATATACCAAAGTCTGCACGGTCTGCAATTCAGACAAGCTCATACCTAAGGGAGCAGGTACAGAGAGAGTGGAAGAAGAGTTGAAGAGGATTTTCCCATCTGCGGCAATTGCAAGAATGGATTCAGATACAATGACTTCCGGGAAGATCTATAGGAGAGTGTTGAATGATTTTTACGAAGGTAAGATAGACATTCTTGCGGGCACACAGATGATCTCTAAAGGACTTGATTTCCCTAACGTAACTTTAGTTGGTGTGATCAATGCCGATATAGGGTTGCTTAATCCTGATTTTCGAGCAACGGAAAGAACATTCCAGATACTTACGCAAGTATCAGGAAGGAGCGGGAGAAGTGTCAATAAAGGAGAAGTGATAATTCAAACTAATCATGGTGACTTCAATGTTTTTGCCGACATCAGAAATCATGATTACAAAAAGTTTTACGAAAAAGAAATACTCATAAGGGAACAGCTTAACTATCCGCCGTTCAGCAGGCTGATTGTTATAGAAACGAAATCGGAAGACAAAGCTCTTGCAGAGGGAAAGATTAAAGAGCTGTTTAATGTTGTAAGTCAGCTTGATGCATTGAAACTTATGCAGATACTCCCTCCGCATCCACCGCTATTTGCAAAGCTCAAGGACAAATTTCGTTTTCATCTTCTTATCAAGTTTAGTCGCGCGAATGACGCCTCCGGAAATTATATGAAACGTATTTTGAAAGAAGTAAATGAGTATGTGAAAAGGGAGATTACGAAAAAGGTCAATGTTAGCGTTGATGTTGATGCAGTGAATCTAATGTAAACTACACCGGGTACGATTCAGAAAGTAAATCAGGAAAATATTTATCCTTAGTTTCATAATTTTAGAAGCAAAGAAAACATCGTTCAAACAAATTATTGAAAGGGTAAACCAATATGAAGCCGGTGATTCTTAAGTGTCCTTCATGTTCCGGAGAACTTGAATGCTCCGCAGATCAAGACATTATAGAATGTAAATATTGCGGAAGTTCGGTGAAGATTCGGGAAGCATTGTTGTTGAAGTTAGAAGGCAACATCGAGAATTATCTCGATATTGCTTTTCAATCTGTTAAAGCAAGAAATTTTGATGAGGCAATTTTATATTCCAACAAAGTATTGGAATTAGACAGCAAGAATGTCAAAGCCTGGTGGGTTAAAGCCGCTGCTTGCATAAATTCTTCAAACGGAGATGTTACAAAAATGAGAGAGGGTCTGGCATACTCGGTACAGGCGCGCAAATTTGCAAATGAAGATGAACGAAACGAGATAAAAGAAATAGTAATAAGAGATTTGGTTACACATGATCTGTGGCCAAGCCATATTGATTTCCTCTTTGAGGTCTTCGAAGCTTATGATGCAAATGATACGAGGGTTCTGTCGAAAATTATTGATATCACATTTTCCGATTCTGATTCATGCTCATCAAACAATGACCTGGAATCCGCTGATCTGTATGAAAAAAGAATCAAAGCACTCTTACTTTTGGAGAAGATCAATCCGGCGGAATATGCAACCAAAATTCAAAATGTGAAAGAACAGGAAGAAGAAATCACTTTGGACAGGAAAGAATATCTGGATAAGTTTATGAAAGAAAGTATAGAGAATCTCTTAAAAAGATTTTTGGGAGCAGGAGTTGTATCTGCTATATTGTTTATGATCATTATGTACTTTGTTACCGGATACATGAGCAGTATTTTCGCTTTGATCACATTACTACTTGGATTCGGATTGTTTTACATTTTCATATACATAGCTGCGCGAGATTTAACCATGAAGCATGAAAAGGAAAAATTCGGCACTGATTACATTAAATAACTATCATAAGAAAATCTGAATTGTTACTCTGACAATAGTACTCCTGCAAGGATTCGAACCCTGACCAAAGGTTCCGAAGACCTTTGTGCTATCCGTTACACCACAGGAGCAGGGAAATTACTCTACAGATTTACAAATCCTGTATAAAAGTTAAATTGTAATAACAATCGAGGTAACTAATCAGGTAATTAATAAAGTAACTAACAAATCGAAAAGTTTTAAATCTAAGCTAACATTTTAATTTAAATTATTTGGTAATATTTTGTACTCCCGCAAGGATTTGAACCCTGACCAATGGTTCCGAAGACCATTATGCTATCCATTACACCACGAGAGCCGAGATAGGAATTTAATTTTCTGTGTAACTAAATGTTTAAGGAAAATAAATTAAGAAAATGCATTTAAATTTAGTTTATGGAATTAAAGTACTAAAAGTATTTTTATTACTTTGTAATACCTTTTAATTAAAAATTTCACCAAATATTCTGGGTAAATCAATATTCAAATCACCCATATAATCGGAATACGGAATTGCTAAATTATTTAAAACCGTAGTAAATCTTCTGAACCCATTTTCACTTCTTAATTCTACCCACAAAACATTATCTTTATCTAATTGAGCCTTATTTGTATTTGACAATTTATCTGCAATAAAAACTTTACTTGCTCTTGCAATTACAGCATCAGCACTTTCAGGATTACCCTTGCCCATTAATTTAACTTCACATTTGTTATCTATATTATCTTTGCATAAATAAAAATCAATTTCCCGGACAAACGTTTCATCGCCAGCATTCATATTAACCAATTTCAATTTATAATTTTCGTTTGATACGCCATATAGCTTGCATAAAGTTTGCATTAAAGGTTTTTCGACTCTTTTGCCAGCTGTACTCCATAACCCACCTCTTAAAGCTGCTCGTTTCACTGCCAATGTATTTATCACTATTAAACTTTCACTTACATTTAAATCAACACTTACTCCTTGAAATTTCAATGTCAATGTGAGTTCCAATTCATTTTCTCTGTCTACTAAGTTTTGAATTGAATTGTATAAAGTGTCGTAATGTTCCTTTGAAGCATCAATCACAATCTGACGTGAGGTTGAATTATACATATTGCCAATTGTTTTCATATTCAACCCAGAGTTGATGGCAATTTCCTCTTTTGTGAGATTATTATCTAAAAAAGCATTCTTGTACCAGTCTGTTGTTACATTACGATTATTTAATTTGGCATCAATAATTTTCTTAAAGAAATCAATTGCAAACTGAAGAAACTCAGCATTTATTAAAGTAACTATTTCGATTCTGTAATCTTCACCCCTTAGAAGTTTTCCTATAATGTTTTTAGCTACTTCTTCTGTAAGTGTCATTTAACTTTCTATAAGTTTGGTGAATTCTTCGTAGGAAAAAAAACGAGTTGCCTTTTCATCAATCGGGTAATCTTCACGTAAAAATGTCTTCATGTATTTGAAATAATTGTTAGCTATTTCTGTTAAGAAAAAATTTCTTTTCATACTTAATGCAACTCTTCCAAGAGTTCCACTTCCGCCAAAAGGGTCAAACACTAAATCATTTTTTATAGAATAATATTTAATAACCCTTTTACATAATTCCGCAGGAAAGACAGCAGTATGAACTTTATCAAATTTGGGGTCAATCTTCCAAACATTTGTAGTTTCATAACCATCTTCAACTTTACTTTCATTAATGATTTGATAGTCATATTGTCTTATATTCCAGTCTAATAATTTATCACTTTGTTTTCTATAAACCATCAAATATTCAGTTACTGGATTCGGCTTGTAACCTAATGGTTTTCTGTGTTGCAAAAAACCTGCATTACGATTCTTTACTGAAGCTTCCGGCTTAACCCAAACTATATCATCGATAAACTCCCATCCCATTTTGACCAGGTAATAATGCAAGTCAAAAGGAATCGGGTAACGTTTACTCGAATGTGAACGACTAATACGAGGAATTATTATCGGAGAAGTATTTACAATCAAGAATCTTCCTTCCTTTGTTAATCTATAGACTTCTTTAAAAACCTCATCGAGAAATTCGAGATACGATTGGTAACTGGGATATATTGAGTAATCGCGAGCATTATAATAAGGTGGAGAAGTAAACGTTAAATGAAAACATTCTTCCTTAATTTTTCCTAAAATGTTACGTACATCACCATTAACAACAGAATTAATTAGTAGGGGATTGGTTTCAATGTGTTTCTGAAATTGAACATTATTTTCGTTACATGAAAAATATTCCTTTCTGATAACGGAATTAACAACTTCATTCTTATGTGTAACTAAGGTTCTCAATTTTGTGTCTATGAATTCTTCTCCCTTGAATACAAGTAAACCCCTAATTGCCTGGCAGACAACCTTTGGGTCATCTTGCTCCAATAACTCCAATAGAATTGTTTTCCCTTCATCAATTCGCATTCTTCCAATAGAAGAAACTGCTTCTCTTCGAACTTTTGTGTCTGTATCATTTAAAGCGACTTCATTCAAACGAACAAGGAAATCAGGATTTTTTAATTTTCCTAAATTCTTAACTGCCCAAAATCTAATCTGGCTATTGTCACTTTTAAGTAGGTCAAGTAACCATGACCCGTCAAAATCCTCTGGTAAATATCCTAAGTTTTCAAGTATATATAGAATAAAAGGATTTTTGGATTTGTTTTCGGCTATTATGCTTGCTAATTTGCCGTTACCATTAACCTTAAGGTCGTTTATGTCTTCTTTTGTTAGCATATCATTAGTCATTAAGTTTCAAAAATATTTTTAAACAAACATTCACTAATCGCAAAGATACTTAAACGATATAGAATTTTAAATAAAAAAACTCATTCAACCAATCAGAACTCTACGTTATTGCAAATACTGTTTGGAAGATTTAATCTTAATGCGTTAATTTACAAATAACAAAAACCATTAAATTAAACTTTATCAATTTTGAAGTATCCGGTATTTATTTTGTTATTGCTTTCAATGGCAAATGCGGCAAATGGGGACTGGCAACAATTACAATCCTACCCGGTGCCAAGTTCTGAAAAAATCCTATTTCACAACGGAGTATTTTATTCATGCTCCATCAATGCAGGCGTGTTCAAGTCGTCCGATGGCGGTCTGTCCTGGTTTGAATTAAATAACAATCTGAACAATGACGATTCGAAGAAAGTCCGTGACATAATGAAAGCAGATGACAAATTTTATATTGCAACTGTTGACGGGATCTATATGTCATCAGACAATGGCAACAACTGGAACAGAAGAAGCACAGGTTTGTCAATCGGACCCGGAGCAAATAATGTATTTGCCTTTTCAGTTTATGAATCTGACGGAGTGCTATACACGGGAACCTGGAATGGTATTTATTTTTCCGCAGACATGGGTGAGAACTGGAGTGTATCAAATGTTTCAGGCGATGGTATCCTCGCTGTTGCTTTCATAAGACATGGAAATATACTCTATGCAGGTCGTGATGCAAATAACAATCCGCCTCTATATGCTTCAACTGACAGCGGTTTGAATTGGATGAACATGAATGTATGGAATAACTTTCCGATCTCCGTTCTCTCTTTTTATTCTGAAGGCGATACGCTCTTCGCCGGGACGGGACACGGAATGTGGTTCACTTCAAATAACGGAGCAAACTGGTACGCACGGAGCGATGGTTTAAGTCCTGATCCATATCTTTCATCAATTATTAAATCGGGAAACACAATGTTGTGTGCTCTGGAATTTGGAGGTTCCGGAATTTTCAAGACATCGAATAACGGGATACTTTGGGATGACATATCAGATGGTCTTCCTCCGCTTGGAAGAATTTCGCAGATTGTCATTCACGGAGATAAAATTTATGCGGCTACGACAGATAAGATATGGTTCAGATATATTGACGAAATTATCACGTCGGCGGAGCAGACAACTTCAACCTTTCCCGAAACATTTGAGCTGTTTCAGAATTATCCTAATCCTTTCAATCCGTTAACTGTCATAAGTTACAATCTGAATAAGCGAAGCAATGTTACTTTAAAAGTATATGATATATCCGGCCAGGAGTTGAGAGTGCTTACAAGCGGATTGCAGGAACCCGGAAGCTACAGATTTAATTTCGAAGGAGCATCACTTGCGACTGGAGTTTATATTTACAAACTTGAAGCAGGTAGCTTTTCTCAAACGAGGAAGATGGTTTACATCAAGTAACTGTTGCAATCGTAAGCACGCCTGTTTCGTCCTGATTGAGATGAGCTTATTGAGAACCGGCAATAAACTTAGAGTTGTAAATTCCGGAAATTACGATGCCGCTCAAAAATCAATTTTCCGCAATTTTCCACACTATGAAAGCAACTCTGTATTGCCCGTCAAAATAGGGAGCTGAACGATAAACCTCATTTTTCTTCCATAAGATTATGGGGTCGCTTTCACCTGAATATTTGTGACTCGGGATATTGAGATGCAGCGAATCATACGTTCCGTCCGTTATGTCATCCCTGTCCCAGATGGCATGTGTTACAATGTACTTTACATTGTTTTCCTTCAGATATTCATTCAGTTTTTTCTCTTTTAATACTTCCTGATATTCAAAATTATTTACAAGCCCGTCGAGGTTGATAACATTCCTGGCGCTGAAATAGCTGAAGTGTCCGGCGTCAGTCATTGCAAAGACAGCTTTGGAATTGGTGTTGGTCTCTGCCCATTTCGCAGCCTCGTATGATTCGATGTTCCAGTTATTGCCTGCTATGAAATAATTTTGTTCAAACAATTTATATGTTTTCAAAACACCATAGATAATGATAAACGAACACAAAAGGGTGTATTGAACATTTGCCGAAATTATTCTTTTGCTTTTGAAATAATAATATGCCGGCAGGGGAATTATTAGTGAAGCGAAAAGAGAATATGTAATGAAATACCAGGAGAATATCACCCAGTTCATGAATAGAACTGTATAAGAAAAATACATTAAAGCATAGACCGAGAAGATTCCCATATATAATGAGTAAAATGAAATATGTGTATTAGTTCTTCGAAGGAATCTCAATCTGAAGAAAAACCATAACGCATAAACCAATGCGAAGAAAACAAACAGGAGTTCGCGGTATCCGAACATGAAGAAAAACTTATCACTCATTGTGATGCGTGGGAAACTTGATTTCAGATAGCCGCTGATTGGAATAATGTTTCCGAATGCCAAATAATTATAGAGAAGATTTGGAAATACAATTACCGCACATCCGGTTGTCATTACGATAAGTGATGAAATATTTTCTCTTCTTCCGTCTTTGCGGACAAGTATTCTGCACACCATGAAAACACCGATAGTCAGTGCAAAGAATATCATATCGAGTCTGCAGAGAACAATTATTCCGAGGATAATTCCGGCGAAGAAGTGATGCATTTTATTATTGCTTGTCAGGAGATCGAGACGAGTACAGTAGAGATAGAAAACTGATATCAAAAAAATGAGCAAAGCTGTCTCCATTCCATTAACAGCTTTGAAGAACACAAAGATGATGAAGAGCAATGCTCCCGGGAGAATATACTTTGCGCTGAAGAAACGGGTCTGCGCATAATAAAACACAACTGATGCGATGCAGAGAAGAATGATTTGTATAAGAAAAACAACTCTGATCATTGATTCGGTGGAATATGGTAAGTATGAAACCGGAATCATCAAGTATTGCCACAAAGGCTGGAATCCATTGGTCTGATGCATGCCGTCAAATGTGAATCCTTTGCCTGCAGCATAGTTTTCTGCAATTTTAAGATAATAGGAAGCATCGTCGGGAGTGATAAAAATTAATTTTCTGAAGTCAGTGAAGAGAACGTAATGAATCAAATAAATTGCGGAGATACTAAAGACAATTAAAATTATTGCTTTGTATATTTTCTCATTATTCATCAGGCAGAAATAATTCTCATCGGTTCAGATATGGCTTTATGAATTATATTACGAAAACTTGAAAATGCAGTGAAAAATCTTCGACAACGGTTTTCAAAGAAATTTTTCATCAAACGTTTGAATAACAAATCAAAAAATCAAGAGACTAAGGAGAAGGTGCACCGTAAGTGCTGCTTGTGAGATAACGGCTCGTCCATACAATCTGCTTTTGAATTCCAACTATGTAAAGATTATCAAAGTCGTTATCTGGAATGGGAGAAATTGAATCTTCGCTTAAGCCTTCCGCAATTCGAAGTAAGTAGCGCCAGTGCCGGCAGGAGAAAAATAATACAAAACTCATTGCACTTTGAAATCATGACGTGATTGAGTCTTTGAGAAACAATTTTGATGCTTTGCAAATATACTCAATTCATATTATGCACTAACCGCAATAAATTTCCTGTTCAAAAATTTTACATCATAAGCATACCGTTCGAGATCTTCTCTGAAATCCGGATGAGCGATATCAATCAGGCTGCGCGCTCGTTCGCGAAATGATTTGCCGTAAAGATTTGCAATTCCATATTCTGTAATGACGTAGCGGACATCTCCCCTGGATGTCGTAACTCCGGCGCCTTGCTTTAGAAATGGCGTTATACGCGAGACTGTCCCGCACTTTGCAGTCGAAGTAAATGCAATTATAGGTTTTCCTCCTTCACTTCTTGATGCACCTCTTACAAAATCAAGCTGACCACCAAATCCTGAATAATTCTTGCAGCCGATTGAATCTGCGCAGACCTGACCTGTAATATCAACCTCAAGAGCTGAATTAATCGAAATCATTTTTCTGTTTCTCGAAATTGTAAAAGGGTCATTTACAAACTTTGAACTGCGGAATTCAAACAAAGGATTGTTGTGCATGTAATCAAAGGCTTTTCTCGAACCGAGTATGAATGAAGAGACAACCTTCCCGGGCAACAAAGTTTTTTTCTCTCCCGTTATCACTCCGCTTTCTATCAGTCCGATCAGATTATCGGAAAACATTTCCGTATGAATCCCCAAATCTTTTTTCTCATGAAGAAACTTCAGCACGGTATCCGGAATCAGTCCTATTCCCATTTGCATGGTTGCTCCGTCTTCAATCAATCCTGCTATATGTTGTCCGATTTTCTCATAGACAAGCATATCTTCTCCCGGTTGCTTCTTGTGAATGAATTCAGGTATGGGTTCATCAATTTCTACTGCATAGTCAATTTTATCTATGTGAATGAAGTTATCTCCGAGAACTCTCGGCATCCGCTTATTAATTTGTGCAATAATGATTTTCGAATTTTCAGCGGCAATCTTTGCGCAGTCGTTACTGACCGAGAATGAGCAATATCCGTGTTCATCGGGCGGAGAAAGATGCAGCATACAGACATCCACAGGAAGTATCTTGCTTTCTATGAGATAAGGAATTTCAGAGAGGAAGACAGGTATGAAATCTGCTTTGCCTTCGTTCACCGCCTTGCGTACATTTGGACCCGTGAATAGAGAAATGAGGTGGAAATGTCCTTCCATTTCAGGTTCAACATACGGGGCATTAAGTATTGACATCAGGTGAATGATCTTAACGTTGTTCAGCTCCTTGTAACGCTTACACAAACTGTCAATGAGTGTCTTCGGAAAGGAACAGTTGGCGTGAACATAAATACTCTGATCGCTCTTAATTACTGATACGGCTTCTTCAGCCGTAACAAATTTTGTTTTACTTTTTTTCATAAGGGTCTGCTTATTATTTAATGTTCAGTGAACAGTAATCTAATTTTTAATGGTTGCTTTGGTGGCATTGCATTATTCGTTCCTAAGTTAGACGGTGTATAAATTTAAGTCAATTATACACAACAAAACATGATGCAGGTCATAATTCAGCACGGGAGTTTGAGCCGGTGAGATTACAAGCTCATTTTCATGAGTCTTTCTGCAGCCTGCTCCAGTGTTTTATCTTCTTTGGCAAAGCAGAATCTCAACACTTTGTTATCGGTTCTGTCTTTGTAAAAGACCGACAAGGGAATGGAAGCAACACCAATTTTTTTTGTAAGTCTTACAGCGAAATCAAAATCATTCTCATCAGAAACGGCATCAAACCCGAGCAATTGAAAATATGTTCCGCTGCATTGCATTATCGTAAAGTCAGTGCCGGCAACTAATTTTCTGAAATAGTCTCTTTTCTTTTCGTAGAAATTTCGAAGGTCTTTTACTTTGTCTATATTCTTCAGATAATGTGAAATTGCATATTGGAAGGGTGTTGATGTAGAGAATGTCAGGAACTGGTGTATCTTTCTGAATTCGGCCGTGAGATGTTCAGGCGCTGCGCAATATCCTACTTTCCATCCCGTGATGTGAAATGTTTTTCCAAATGAAGAAATCACGAACGACCTTTTATAAAGTTCGTCATGACGGAGCATTGATTGATGCTCACTGTGATCGAAAATAATATGTTCATACACTTCATCACTGACAATGTATATATCATGTTTGAGAGTTATATCCTTGAGGTGCTGAATATCTTCTTTCTTAAGAATAGAACCACTCGGATTATTTGGTGAATTTATAATGATCAGCCGGGTTCTCGGATTGATTGAATCATAGACTTTATTCCAGTTGATTTCATAGTTTGGAAATGAAAGCGGAATCCGGACAGGTACGCCTTTATTCAGGAGGACAGCAGGTTCATAAGAATCGTAAGCAGGATCAAACATTATGACTTCGTCACCTGCATTTACTACGACGCTTATAGCAGCGAACAGGGCTTCGGTAGCGCCGGAAGTAATGGTAATTTCATTTTCGGGATTGACTTTTCTCTTATAAAATGTTTCGATCAGCTTTGAAACGGAAAGTCGCAGTGAATCAAGACCTGTCATCTGCGCATACTGGTTATATCCATCATTGATTGCAACATGCACAAGTTCACTTAATTTCCCATCAATCTTGAAATCGGGAAAACCCTGTGAGAGATTTATTGCCTCGTGTTTATTGGCAAGAGCGCTCATAACGGAGAAGATCGTTGTGCCTACGTCGGGGAGCTTTGAATTGAACATGCATCAAAGTAATTTTAAATTCTAAAATGTGAAAGGAAAATATATGATTAATTTAAAAAGATTTACAGCGGGATATTTTGTATCAACTGACAAATGTCATATTCCATGAAAACAAAATTTTGCAAATTTGTAGCAACATAGAATTCATTTTAGATAATTTCGACAAATTTTAATTAAGAATGACGAAAAAATTTATAAAGCGGTCCTGGGCTGAACCTTACAAGATGAAGATGGTAGAACTCCTGCAAATGACTACCTTGGAGGAAAGAGAGGCTGCAATAAAAGAAGCCGGGTATAATACATTCCTGCTTAGATCAAAGGAAGTTTACATAGATTTGCTTACTGACAGCGGTACTTCAGCAATGAGCGACCGCCAATGGGCAGGCATGATGCTTGGTGACGAAGCTTATGCAGGGAGCGAAAATTTTTATCATCTTGAAGATGCAGTAAGAAAACATTACGGATATAAATATGTGATACCAACTCATCAGGGCAGGGGAGCAGAGAATATTATTTCAAAAATCCTGATTAAACCCGGAGATTTCATTCCCGGGAATATGTATTTCACTACAACGCGTCTTCATCAGGAACTTGCAGGCGGTACATTTGTGGATGTTATCATTGATGAGGCACATGATCCTGTTAGCGAGCATCCGTTCAAAGGAAATGTTGACCTTCATAAATATGAAGAACTCATAAAGAAAGTCGGAGCAAGTAAGATTCCTTATATTTGTATCGCAACTGCGGTCAATATGGCGGGAGGTCAGCCAATCTCGATGGAAAATCTGAAAGAGGTCAGAAAACTTTCGGACAAATATGGCATCAAAGTTATCCATGACATGACGCGTGTAGCCGAGAATGCCTATTTCATTCAGCACAGAGAGCGTGAATATTCCGAAAAGAGTATTGCTGAAATTGTACTTGAGATTTGTTCGCTGACTGACGGAGCCACGATGAGTGCAAAGAAAGATGCGCTTGTAAACATCGGCGGATTCATTGCCGTCAATGATGAAGATGTTTTTGAAGAAGCAAGGAATCTTGTGGTTGTCTATGAAGGTCTTCACACCTATGGAGGTCTTGCAGGAAGAGACATGGAAGCTATGGCAATAGGGATTACGGAATCAGTCAATTATGACCACATAAAAGCAAGGATTGGGCAGGTAGAATATCTTGGAAATAAGCTGCATGAATTTGGTGTTCCGATTGTTCTTCCTGTTGGCGGACATGGTGTCTTTCTTAATGCAAAACAATTTCTTCCACACGTTGAGCAGTTCAAGTTTCCGGCACAAACTCTTGCGGCGGAGATTTACATTGATTGCGGTGTCAGAAGCATGGAAAGAGGAATTGTCTCTGCCGGAAGAAATAATGTAACGGGTGAAAACTTTTTTCCGCAGCTTGAATTAGTAAGACTTACTATTCCAAGAAGAGTTTATACGCAGGCTCACATGGATGTAGTTGCAGAATCTGTGGAGTCAGTTTATACAAACAGGGAAGCCATCAAAGGATTGAAGATGGTATATGAACCGAAGTATTTGAGATTCTTTCAAGCGAGATTCGAACGACTATAAAACAGTAAGTGCGTTTAACTGAAAGATGAAATTAGGAAGAATGCTTATAGTTTCTATTACAATTTTTTTGAATCAAAATAATTTATGAATAAATACAAGACGATATTCGAGCCGTTCAAGATAAAATCAGTTGAACCAATAACAGTAACGACGGAGGACGAGAGAGTCAGATTCCTTGAACTTGCACATTACAACCCGTTTCTCCTTGAATCTGATCAGGTAATGATTGACCTTCTTACCGACAGCGGTACATCTGCAATGAGTGCGAATCAATGGGCGGGTATGATGATAGGAGATGAATCTTATGCAGGAGCAAGAAGCTGGACGCACATGCATTCGGTGATTAAAGATCTGACAGGTTTCCATCATGTCCTGCCTACTCATCAGGGAAGAGCAGCAGAGAGAATTTTATATACCGTGCTCGGAGGAAAAGGAAAGACTTTCATCAGCAATACGCACTTTGACACAACACGCGCGAATATTGAATACACAGGTGCAGAGGCAATTGACATCCCTGTTGCTGAAGCTACAAATCCGGAACTCATTCATCCGTTTAAAGGCAATCTCGATGTGGACAGACTTGAATCAATTATCATTGAGAAAGGGTCGGCCAATATCGGATGTGTAATTCTGACAGTAACAAACAACAGCGGTGGAGGTCAACCCGTAAGTATGCAGAATGCAAAAGAAGTCGGAGAGATATGCAGGAAATACGGAGTAAAATTTATTCTCGACTGCTGCCGCATTGCGGAAAATTCATACTTTATAAAGCATAGGGAAAAAGGTTATGAGAATAATACTTACAAAGAAATTGCACAGGAAATGTTTTCGCTTGCCGACGGCGCGGTCATGAGCGCCAAGAAAGATGCGCTCGTGAATATGGGTGGATTTCTTGCAATCGAAGATGAAAAGCTCTCTGAACAATGCAGCAGCCTTCTGATCATTACTGAAGGATTCACGACTTACGGAGGTCTTTCGGGAAGAGACATGGAAGCAATTGCAATTGGGCTTAAGGAAATTTTCGAACCGGACTATTTACATTACAGAATAAGAAGCACAGCGTATCTCGGTGAACACCTTGACAAGATGGGCGTTCCAATTATGCTTCCAATCGGAGGTCATGCTGTTTACATTGATGCAAAAAGATTTTATCCGCAGATACCGGTTGATCAGTATCCCGGACAGTCTCTCGTGTGTGAACTTTATGTCAAAGGAGGAATCAGGGCAGTAGAAATTGGTTCAGTGATGTTCGGAAAGTATGACACGCAGAACAAACTGATACCTGCTTCCATGGAACTTGTGAGGCTTGCAATTCCCAGAAGAGTCTACACGCAGAGTCACATTGAATATGTCATAGAAGTTTTTTCGAAAATTATGAAGGGCAAGGAAAAAGTACGTGGCATGGAGATTATTTTCGAGACTCCTTTCCTTCGGCATTTCACCGCGCAATTCAAGAAAATTTGATTGAGTTATGAATCGCTGATTGCTTCGGCGATAGTTGTTGAGAAATCCGGAGGCAAGCAGTTCTCGATATTAAATTGTGTTTTCAATTCATCCCACTTTCTGCCAATTAACGTTTGCTTTTGTATCACCTCTTCATCTGTAATTTCTTCTCCTTTGCCGAAATTCAAATCGCAAGCAAATATTTTTGTCGGATTTTTATAATCATAAACCGGAGGACCGAATCTTCTGCAGATAACGGGACGCGCTTCATAGATTCTGCATTCGCCTTCTGCACCAAGTGCGGGGCACGGAAGCATTTTCTCTGATACTGAAATTTCATTCTCATTCTGTAGCGACCTGGCCGATGTGTATTGATTTGCTCTGGATTTTAGATCAGATCTCGTTTCACCGGAAATAGAATTCAGAAAATATTTTATCATAAACGCATCGAGTGCAGTAATCCTGAATATCTGATGGCAGCATTTTGAACAGCCTCTTTTGCATTTAATCTTATCACCGTATAACCGGACGTTCCTGTCAAACTCTTTCTGAATCATGTTTGAAATATCAAGATATGATTCCTCGAAATTGCAATTTTCCATATTGAGGTATGGCTCTTTGACTCTTTGACAAAGATGTGAATTATGGTTTTACTTTTCAAACTATTTCTTATTTTGACTTCGAAAAATTTCTAATGGCAAATGCAGAATACCAAGCTCATCAATCTGCTTAAATCATTTTCAAAGAATGAAATAAACAGGTTCGAAGATTTTGTAAAATCACCCTATTACAACAAGAACGCAAAAGTCATGAGGCTGTCTGATACGATACTGGCTTTCTATCCTGATTTTGGTTCTCCGGAATTAATTGAAGAGAAAGTTTTCGAAAGGATGTTTCCCGGCGAAGAGTTTGACTACTTCAAAATTAAAAATATCATCTCTGATTTGTATCAGCTCGGATTAGAATTTATTAAGGTAATTGCGGATTCAAAGAAAGGTATTGAGAATGAAATTGATTTACTTGGAGAACTCCATGAAAGAAAGCTAAATACTATGTACGCGCAGAAGGAAAAACAAATTAGCAAGAATCTATCCAACTTTCCGATAAGGGATGAATCTTTTCATTATGCAAAGTATAGGCTTGCAAAATCAAATACTTCTCATTTCAAATTCAAAGGCTCGGACTATAGTTTTGATTTAATTCAAAATGAGTTCGATGCATTCCTTAACTACGCGCTGATTTCGTTTTTGCGGCATTACTCTAAAATGCTTACAAACAGCAACCACGGAAACATATCCTTTAAACTGGAAATGTTTGACAATGTCTGGGATTATGTAAAAGACAAGGATTTCGCTGACAATCCGCAATGCAGCATCTATAAGAAGCTGATTTCGCTTGAGCTTTACAAAGAAGAGAAAGATTACAGAGCAATTATTGAGCTTAAGGACAAATATAAAGATAACCTTTCAATCGAAGACTACTTTTATATTTTACTCGCTATGAATTCATACTGCGCTTATCGGCTGAAGCTGGGAGACGAAGAATATTACACGGAGAGATTTAATGTCTTCAAAGAAATTATTGAAAGGAAGATCATGATTCCTGACAATATGCTTTTTGTCAACTTTGTTTCAGTGTTCACGTCTGCCTGCATGACAGGAAATTATCAATGGGCTGAAAAGTTTTCAAATGATTTCAAAATCGGAATCACTCCCGGAGAAGAGACCGACAACACGCTAAACTACTGCAGGGGATTTCTTGAATACAGGAAGAAGAATTATGATGCTGCCCTAAGTTATTTCTCTAAAACAAATTTCAGGTTGTTTCTCATGAAGGTGATGGTGAAAAGCTATTCTTTGCGCATATATTTTGAACAGAATCTTTTTGAGCTGACATTCACAGCCATAGATTCTTTCAAGCACTATCTGAAGAGTGAAAAGTATATAACCGATGATCAGAAGACAGCTCATTTTGAATTTTTGAAAAATATTGGCGATCTGACACGATTAAAATTGGCAAGCCCTAATAATATTGAAGGTGATTTAGAGATTTTGAAAGATCAGATAAGAAATATGACAAGCAATCCACTCGGAGCAAAGAACTGGTTGATTCAGAAGGCAATCGAACTCGGACATAAGACAAAGTCAAAGAATAAAAGAAAGCATTGATGCGAAGTTAGGGCTTATTTGCGATAATTTACGGACATAAAAAGGAAGAACCTGTCCGAAATTATCCCCCATAATTTACTGCACGGACAGGTTCTGTGGTGTGATTTGGATGGTAAAACAAACTTTGTCAGTTTGCCAGTTTTAGAAACGTAATTGACTTCAAAATGGTTTCAGGTTTTTCAAAATTTTTTTTCTCGCAAATATATACAAAAAGTGTTTGTCATTGAATGTAAATCATTTTTCCCGTCTTTACCAGTCTTGTGCCGGAAAATTGATGAGCAATTTCGATTGTGTAGAAATAAATACCGCTTGAAAGTCCGGATGCGTAATAATTGACTTTGTGAAGTCCGGGATTCTGGAATTCATCTACAGGAACCGAAATGATTCTTCCGGTTATGTCTGCTATTTTCAGTTTAACATGTACTTTTCCCGATTCCAAATAATAGGGGATGCTATAAGTTATGACGGTTGAAGGATTAAACGGATTTGGGAAATTCTGATAAAGTTGGAACGCATCGGTTTCATATTGATTAGCGTAATTCACCACAGAGGAAATTGTCGTATCGAATTTCAGAATTGTACCGTTAGCTCCTACTGCCCAGCCAAGTGTGTCATTTACGAAATGAATATCGAAGAGGGCAGAGCTGTCCGGAGTTTCAAGTAATCCCCACCGTCGTCCGCCGTCGGTGCTCTTAAAAAATCGCTGCCCGTATCCAAGCGTAATCCAGCCTTCAGAGGGAGTCCTGAAGTCAATTGACTGGCATATTCCAAAGTATCCGAGATTAGTTTCATGCCAGTTCATTCCGAAGTCAGAAGTAGTAAAGATGTTAGCTCCAAATTTAAAATCTCCGCATATTGCTATTACCGAATCGGCGCTGACCAGATAAACATCATTGATCGGATCCGGACCGAGAAATCTGGGATGCCAGGTTACTCCTGAATTTGTAGTGGTCCAGATAAGACCGCCGAGATCTCTTATGCCTCCGCATGCGTAGCCGGATGTGTTGTTAAAAAATTTGATTGCAAAGATCGGGAAATTATTTATAACGGAAGAATCAGAATTTGATTGCATCCACGTATTTCCTCCGTTGGTTGAGTAATGCATAAAGTAAGGAATACCTCCCAGAAGCACACGCATAGAATCGAGAAGATACACTGATGCTTTGTATGCACCCGTGTCGGGGAACATGACTCCGTTCCAGTTGATTCCGCCGTTTGTAGTTGTAAGTATTCTTGTTCCGGGAAAGAATAGTGAATCCCATTTAAAAAACCATGCCAGAGCCCAACCTATTCTTTCATTGAGAAAGAACATATCAACTATATTCGTTTTGACACCGGTGAGTTGCAGGTTCCATGATTGCCCCGAATTCGTTGTCTTATAGATTTTACCCGAATCTCCGGATATCCATCCTGTTGACGGATTGACAAAAGTAACATTGTTTAGATCAGACGTTGCCGGTGATGGCTGCTTTATCCAATCTGCTGCAGCAGTATTAAATTCTCCAAGAATAAGAACTGTAAACAGGCATAAGATACAATTCATCGTCATATTGAAATCAATTTATTCAAATTAAAAATTTTAATCTAATTAGAAATTTTCACTTGATAACACAATAACACATAAGAGTTTCAAAAAATGTTTTGAGAAGTTGAGCGGGGAGAATTGCCTTTGAAGCAGGCTAAACATAATGTGATTCAGTGACAGGTGAGGCTACTTTGAACTCTGTTGAATTGAGAGGCGTGGATCAGATTCGAACTGATGAATAAAAGTTTTGCAGACTTTCCCCTTAAGCCACTTGGGTACCACGCCAAAAAGAAGAGCGGGAAACGGGACTCGAACCCGCGACATCAACCTTGGCAAGGTTGCGCTCTACCAACTGAGCTATTCCCGCTTGTGCAATGCAAAATTAATTTTATAATATTTCTTATTCAAGTCTGTATGTTGTGCAATCAAGTGGAATCAAGTAGAACATTGATTTATTCAGAATTAAACGAGTGTCATAAAAAGGGTGTTGACCTTGCTTAAGTTGAATTAACATGAAACAAATGTTCACGAAATATTCCGGTTTTGTTTTACAAATTTAATCTTCTGTGAATGCTTTCTTTCAGCTTCTTCTATCGAATAGGATTTGAAAATATCCAGATCATTTTTGTAAAGTCTGGCAAGCATCTCGAAGTGACGCTTCAGCAGATCGAGTTCCTTTTCGCTCATATCCTCTGCATCAATAAGCCTGTTGCTTGCTCCCTGTGTTGATGCAATGAGTTCATTGAGTTTCAGATGAATTGCTTCGGAATCCTTATTCTGCGAACGCTGGATTACAAAGACCATCATAAAGGTAATTATGTTGGTAGCAGTATTTATTATGAGTTGCCATTCGTCAGAGAAACCGAAAATCCATCCTGTTACAGCCCACACCAAGATGATTAAGAGAGAACCGACAAAGGCGGCAGAGCTTCCGGTAAACTTTGTCAGCATGCCGGCGATGTTTTCAAGGAAATTCGGATCTCCCTCACTTTTGTTTGAATTAGTCATTTTGAGATATTAAATTTTTTGTTCACAATTTTAATGTCAGTTATGTGAAAGTGAAATCGAGCGTTAATATATAAAGAATCCGTCAATGTATGAAATACATATCAAATGGGAGAATCTACATAATCTCAACTCCGTCCAAAACGATCTCCGAAAGTCAGATCAAAATTTTATGTCCGCTTTTCTTTTGAAAGATCAAAAGAAAAGCTTGGCAAAAGAAAAATCTCCCGCTGGTGAAAAATTGCCGAAAATTCATGCGCAATGGCGGCAAGAATTGCAACACGTACCGCGCTTCTTATTTTTTCGACCGCTTCGTTGCTGGCAATTCTTGCTTATCGCCATTGCTTTGAATTCTTATCGGCAATTTTTCACAGGCGGGTCTGTTTTCAAAAAAATATTTTAGTTTCCGATTTGATATACTTTCTAAGTTATTACTCGATTTTCAAAATTAAATTCGACAGCAGTGACATGATCTATATATATTTGAGCATGTTCCTGAATTTAAAGGACAGAAAATTTCTCAATTGATTAAGGGAAATAATTACCATAGATTATTAAGGGTAATTTTCAAAACGGAATCATGCAAAATATAAATGAAGTATTCGAGCCTGTGGAAGTTATAGCTCATTTTGACAAACTCAAGGTCAAGATATTGAGGTTCAAATGGAAGAGCGAAGTTTATAAAGTTACCGATATGCTGCAGAGCTGGAAGATTCCAAAGAGGGAGGGATTTGTTACGCACTTTATAGTTATATGCGGTGAATCAGACTTGATGTGCGAACTTTCGTTTTGCAACACGGACATGAAATGGGAAATTGTCAGATACGACAGTTTGTAAGTATAAGAAGACAGTTACTTCTTTCTGAAGTCTCTGAACTTCTTACCTCCGCCGAAATAGACTATAACCGCAACTACAAGGTGTATCCAAAACCATGGCGAAGCAGTCCCGAGGTTTTGTGCAATGTAAATCAATATCAGCGCTCGCGGAATGAAGACAGTCAGAATAATGTCACCCAATAGTGGAACCGTATTCTGCGGGATCTGATGGATAAGAAAATAAATTACCAGTATAGTTCTCGGAAGAAACAAACTAAGAACCAGAAAGATTGTATCCATGAGCATTGACGAAAAATATTTTTAAATATTTTTTTAGACGATCCTTTTGACAAGGTCAACCACCCTGCAACTATAACCCCATTCATTGTCATACCATCCGACAACTTTGATGAGATTTCCCTGTGACATTGTGGACAGTGAATCAAAAATGCAAGAGTATGGATTTCCGACAATGTCGCTGGAAACAATCGGGTCTTCGGTATATTGAATGATTCCTTTCATTCCGGTCTCTGATGCTTTTTTTACCGCTGCGTTAATTTCATCTTTGGTTGCTTCTTTTTCTACCAAACAGACGAAGTCGGTGATGGAGCCATCAGGAGTCGGAACTCTCAAAGCGAAACCATCAAGTTTTCCTTTAAGATGAGGAAGAACTTCTCCGACTGCTTTGGCTGCACCGGTAGAAGTCGGAATAATGTTCACTGCTCCCGCGCGAGCTCTGCGCAAGTCCTTATGCGGCTGATCAAGCAGTCCCTGGTCATTTGTATAGGAGTGAATTGTTGTCATGAAACCTTTAACAACCTTGAAATTATCATCAATGACTTTTACCATTGGCGCAAGACAGTTTGTAGTGCAAGATGCATTTGAGACTATTGTCATTTCCGGCTTAAGTACAGAGTCGTTTACACCGAGGACGACAGTAGCATCAAGTTTATCCTTAGCAGGTGCAGTAAGAACTACTTTCTTCGCACCGTCAACAAGATGAAGATTGAGTTTTTCTTTTGAAGTGAAGACGCCTGTGGATTCAATGACAACATCTGTACCGAGTTTTCCCCATCCGAGTTTTGACGGATCTTTTTCCGCTGTAATCTTAATCTCATCACCGTTAACATTCATTCCGTTTTCGGTAAGCTTTACTTCACCTTTGAAACCACCGTGAACAGAATCATATTTAAAAAGATGTGCAAGAGTTTTATTATCAGTAAGATCATTTATTCCCACAATGTTGAATCCGCCTTGCTCGAGCATTCGTCTAAGTACCAATCTTCCAATTCTACCAAAACCGTTGATGCCAACTTTTACAGCCATTTAACCCTCCGTGAATATGTTTTAAGTTTGTTAATTGATTTGTATATAAAATTACTCAAATATGTTTTGAGAATCAATTTAGAACAAGTTACACGAAGTAGAAAGAAATCATCATCTGTCCAAAACGCAGACTATGAATTTTATCTCCCGCCATTCTTTGATCAAAATTCAAAAGAGCCGAATCAAAAGTGCAGTTGAAAAAACTTGATGCAAACATGACACACTTCTGAAAGTTATGACCAGCAAGTTCCGGCAGGCATAAACTTGGCATTGTACATTGAACATTGTGCATTGTTAAGGTATTTTTATGCATAATCAAATCCCTTACACAATGAATTATAACTTAGAAGATCCGGAAATGAAAGAAACGCGGCAGGCTTTTGCCGATGCGCTCATAGATGCCGGAAAGGAAAATGAAGACATCGTAGTCTTAGGTGGTGATGTTTCAGGTTCTGTAAAAACTAATTTGTTCAGAGATGCTTATCCGGATAGGTTCATTTCCGTAGGAGTAGCAGAGCAGGACATGATAGGAACGGCTGCAGGGCTTGCGCTTGTCGGGAAAATTCCGGTTGCATCCACTTATGGAGAGTTTGCCACAGGAAGACCTTTTGATCAGATAAGACAATCCGTCGCATACAGTGAGATGAACGTAAAAATTTGCGCCTCACATTGCGGAATAACTGTTGGTCCTGATGGTGCAACACATCAATCATTTGAAGACGTTGCTACAATGCGGGTACTTCCTCACATGAATGTACTGACTCCATGCGATTACAATGAGACATACAAGGCGGTGAGAACTGCGCTTGATACATTCGGACCTTTTTATGTAAGGTTTTACAGGGAGAAGTCTCCGAATTTTACTGACCCAAATGCGAAATTTGAAATCGGCAAAGCTGACACGCTCATTGATGGTAATGATGTAACATTAATGGCGAGCGGTCTGCTCGTCTGGGAAGCAATTGTTGCTTCGGAAAAATTGAAGAAAGAAGGGATAGGAGCACGGGTTGTCAATATGCATACAATAAAGCCGATTGATAAGGATACTATAATCAAATGCGCAAAGGAAACGGGTTTGATTATTACTTGTGAAGATCATCAATGGCACTGTGGATTATATGGAGCGGTAGCCGAGGTCACTGCAAAATACTGTCCCGTAAAGATGGATTACATCGCAATCAATGACACATTCGGCGAGAGTGGAATCATTGCATCACAACTTATGAGCAAGTTTGAAATAGACAGAGATGCAATATATAAGAAAGTTAAGTCGCATCTGAAAAAGTGATCAGGTATTTTTAAGAATAATTGAATAGGGTGAAACTATTTGAAGTTATGACATAGTTAAGACATAAGAGAAATATATTAAATTAAAAAAAAGGATTTAAAAATAGATGAGCATTGGAAATAACGTTAACATTATTAACGGTCATTCTGCTAAATACAATAATTTGATGAGTAAAAAAATCTTATTAAGCATTGCTGCATTGCTGTTTATTACGACGGGAATTTTTTCATTCAAGTATTTTTTTTCACGTGGTCAAAGTCCGGAAAATCAGATTGTAACGCCTGTTCAAAACAATCTTCAGCAAAATAATGCGAATATCTCGGACTCAAGGGAAACGGCAATTACAAGGGTGGTGAAAGTTGTCTCGCCGGCAGTAGTAGGAATTAATGTTGAGGAGGTCCGTGAAGTTCAGGATCCTTTTTCGATGTTTGACAACGACCCTTTCTTTAAGCAGTTTTTTGGAGACAGGCCACCGCAGAAGCAAGTAGTTCGCGGATTGGGCTCGGGCTTCATAATTTCACCCGATGGTTATATACTGACAAACGATCACGTTGCAGGAAATGCCACAAAAATTTCAGTGACTCTTACCGACGGTGAAACCGTTGAAGCAAAACTTATCGGCTCCGACAGAAACACTGACATTGCTTTACTCAAGATTAATAAAGACAATCTTAATTTCGTGAAACTTGGAAATTCAGATGATGTGATCATAGGCGAGTGGGTGATTGCGCTCGGAAATCCATTTGGATTGTTTGAGATTAATGACAAGCCGACAGTAACAGTAGGAGTCGTGAGCGCAACCAATATGAGGGTGAATGCTGAACAGAACAGGGTTTATAAAGACATGATACAAACGGATGCTTCAATTAATGCGGGAAATTCCGGCGGTCCGCTTGTAAATGCCGACGGGGAAGTAATCGGAATAAATACAATAATTTTGACAGGTGGCGGTTATGGTACCGGGAGCATAGGAGTAGGTTTTGCAATTTCGATTAACCGTGCAAAGAAGATAATGGAAGAGCTGAAAGCCAATGGCAAGATTGAAAGAAATTTTAACATTGGATTCAGGATACAGGCAATTGATGATAGAATTGCAAAGTATCTGAAGCTTGACAAGGTAATGGGAGTTGTTGTTACCGACGTGCAGAGAGGTAGTCTCTCGGATAATGCAGGTCTTAAAGCTGAAGACGTTATAATTGAAGCTAACGGAGAAAAGGTAAACAGCGAACAGGATCTGCTTTTTGTCGTAAATGATCTTCGCACCGGCGATACATTAAAAATGAAAATCATCCGCGGCGGCTCTGAAAAGGAAATTGATATGAAGCTCAATCCTTCAGGTTAATCTGATATTTATCGTAGCTTAGAATTTGTCTCTTGAACTATGCGGAATTAAAGTTAGCATGGAGATGTAAGAGTAAAGCTAACTCTTGAGGTATGAATGTGGAAGCCCTATTATATCGAGTAATAACTTGATATAATGGGGCTTTCGAACTCACTGATGTAATACGGATGTCGGGGTGGAACTGAAGTCAAAAGTTAATGCTGAATTCCGAAAGATCAATTAATGAAATTTCATTATAGTCTTTTCTTTTGGCTTGTCATCGCCTGAATGAATTTCAATATCGTTTTCCTTATCAACTTTCATATCAATGATATTGCTCTTCGTCTTATCACCCATTTTGGAATTACCATTAAATCTCGAGCCAGCATCGGTTACGAGTTCTTCAACAGTAATATCACCATCGAGAGAACCTGTGCGCTTAATTTCAAGCTTATGCGCTTTGATGTTACCTTTCACTGTTCCGTGAATCGTAACGTCAACCGCATTGACATTTCCTTCGACGATTCCCTTTTCCCCGATGATAATGCCGCTTTCTCCGCGAAGATTTCCAACGACATGTCCATCAATTTTTGTAGTTGAAGGTGAGGATAAGTTACCTTCAAACTTACAACCGTCGCTGATCAGAGTAAGAATTTTGTCCTGAAGAGGCGGGTTGTTTCTTACGGAGGGTGTTTTTACTTCATCCTGATATGAAGTTTCCCTATAGCTTGGCTCTTTGGATTTATTTCCAAACATACTGTTTAGGTTTAGTTTCACTGAAATGGGGTTGATTTAAACTTTTGTAAAATTAATAAAATTATTCAAAAAACTCAACTGCAACTTAGAATTCAAAAATTATTTTAAAACACTGCTGTCCAATTAATTTTGAAATCGAGTAATAACTTAGAAAGTATATCAAAATCGGAAGCTTAAATATTTCTTTGAAAACGAACCCGCCTGTGAAAAATTGCCGATAAGAAATTCAAAGCAATGGCGATAAGCAAGAATTGCCAGTAACGAAGCGGTGGAAAAAATAAGAAGCGCAGCACGTGTTGCAATTCTTGCCGCCATTGCGCATGAATTTCCGGCAATTTTTCACGAGCGGGAGATTTTTCTTTTGCCAAGGGGCTGTCCAAAAAGTCTCGCCGAATCGGATTTTCAAAATTGTCGTTGTGTTTCTTGAGGATTTCTACAGGCTAATAGCCTGTGCTACGATTAAATCCTTACTTTTGGGACAGCCCCGGACAGAAAATTTTGATCTGACTTTCGCAGATCGTTTTGGACGGATGTGATAAAATTGACAATATTGAATTTCAACTTCATTTAATCTCAAATCTCAATTTTTTATATTGTAATAAATACCAATGACTTACGAATCAGAGAACGTCAATTTTCCCGTTGATCCTCAAGCACCCCAATCTGATCCTGCAAGGGAAAGCGGAAAAATTAGAACGATATCAGGAGTTATCATACTTGCCATAACTATGTTTGTAAGCTTGGCTCTGCTCTCATTCAGCATTTTTATTTTATACAGAATCATATTCAAATAGCGATAGAGTGTTGACAGCACAAGACCTGAAACCAAAATATATTTTAGAAAATATCGGAATAATTTCCTGCAGCGGAAATGACATCATAGACTTCATTAACAGGATGTCAACGAACGATTTCAGAAAATTTCCCGCTAATGAATTCCGAAGCACAGTCTTCACAACTGATAAAGGAAGGATCGAAGACTTTGCGACAGTAATAAATACATCAAAAAATGTGCTGCTTGTTACATCATTAATTTACAAACAACAACTGAAAGAGCATCTTGAAAAATATATAATCACGGATGATGTGCTGACAGAGTTCCCGGAAGAAGAATACGTTCAGTTTATGTTATTCGGAAATGATATTCTTGGAGTATCAGAAAAAATATTTTCATTCAAACCTGAAGCAAACAAAGTTTATGAACTAAATGATACTGACCTGATTTTCTATGATAATTTCAGAATTGACAAACTTATTTTAATCTGTAAGAGAAATCAAATTGACAATTACGAGAGTATGTTTGTGGACCTTGAGAAGATGGATATGAAAACTTTTGAGGAACTGCGAATCAATTACGGAATTCCCCGTGCTCCGAATGAATTGAATGAAGGTATAAATCCTGTTGAATGCGGATTGAATGATTTTATTTCATACACAAAGGGATGTTACATTGGGCAGGAAGTAATTGCAAGGCTCGATTCGCAGGGGAAAATTCCCAAGCAGATGGTGAAGATAGATTCAGAGAAGATGCTTTCGGACGAAGAAATAATTTACTGCAATAAAGATACTGAAGCGGGATTTGTATCGAGCAGCTTGTGGACCGGAGAGAGATACATTGGATTGGGATTTATTCGCAGTGTTAATCTTGATTTCAATGGAGACTATTTTACCAATAACGAAGAGGGCGTTAACAGAATTAACATTTCAAAAATAACCTAACATACCATGATTGAAAAAATTAAAGAGATACTTGGAAAGGAAAATGAATCTCTTCTGACTTATGAGGCAAAAGCTATCCCCAAAGAAATGCTGCATTTGCCCGGTAAAGATTTTATAGACAGAGTCTGGAAGGACAGTGACAGATCCCCAAATGTTTTGAAGAATCTTCAAATGATTTATAACACCGGGAGACTGGGAGGGACGGGTTATTTATCAATACTACCCGTTGATCAGGGAATTGAACATTCAGCGGGAGCATCATTCGCGCCAAATCCTATATATTTTGATTCTGAAAATATTGTGAAGCTTGCAATAGCAGGCGGCTGCAATGCCGTTGCATCAACTCTTGGAGTTCTTGGTTCTGTTGCAAGGAAGTATGCTCACAAGATTCCTTTCATAATGAAAATCAATCACAACGAATTTCTTACTTATCCCAATAAGTATGATCAGATAATTTTCGGAAGCATAGATCAGGCGTTTAAGATGGGTGCATGTGCCGTAGGAGCAACAATTTACTTCGGATCAGAACAATCAGACAGACAAATTCAGGAAGTTTCAAAAGCATTTGCGCATGCACACGAACTCGGGATGGTTACAATTCTCTGGTGTTATCTTCGCAATCCTGCCTTCAATGTGAAGGGAGATAAGGATTATCATTTGTCGGCAGATCTGACAGGTCAGGCAAATCATCTTGGAGTAACTATCGAAGCAGATATTATTAAGCAGAAGCTGCCGGAAAATAACGGAGGTTTTAATGCGCTGAAATTTGGCAAGACACATAAGTTTGTTTATGAAAAACTTACTACGGACAATCCGATTGATCTTACAAGATATCAGGTTGCAAATTGTTATATGGGAAGAAGCGGTCTCATCAATTCGGGCGGCGCATCAACAGGAAAGGGTGATACAGATTTGCAGGAAGCCGTCAGAACTGCCGTAATAAACAAGCGTGCAGGAGGAATGGGACTCATTTCCGGAAGAAAGGCATTTCAGAAACCAATGAATGAAGGAGTTACATTGCTCAATGCAATTCAGGATGTCTATCTGGAAGAAAAAATTACTGTTGCCTGATGAAGTAAATTTTTTTTTGTTTATTAAATTTAATTTAAACTTAATCAAAATATTATATGAACAAACCCAAGCGTAAAGTTACATTGAAACACAGAAAGAAAGCTAAGATCAAGAAGGCAAGACTTAAAGCTTCTCTTGCCAGGAAGAAGGAAGCAAAGACTTCTTAGAATCTGATGTGCATCTGAATTCTTTTGCGTTTGTAGTTGGGCGCTGAAGAGTTTTCCATTTTATGAAAAAAATTTTCATAATTATTTTTCTGACGCTGACGGCGGCATTCACACCCATTGCCGGAAAGTATGTCGTTAATTATTTCCCTCCACTTTCGTATCCTTATTTCAGATTCGGGATTGCGACACTATTGCTGCTGATCGTAATAATGTTCAGGAAAGTGAATCTCAAGATTGACAGGAAGGATTATCCGATGTTTCTTTTATTGGGGGTGCTCGTAATTCCGATAAATCAATTTTGTTTTTTGGAAGGATTAAGTTTTTCTGAAGCTTCGCATTCAGGAGTGCTATATGCTTGCACACCACTCCTTGTTTATCTGATCTCAATAAAGAATAAATATGAGAAGTTTAATACAAAAAAATTTCTTTCAATACTTCTGACGATTGCAGGCATCGGAATAATTTTTTATGAAAATATTATAACTCCGGGGAAGCCCGGTGCAAATTATATGCTGGGGGATATACTTTTGTTCATGGCTGTTGCCTCATGGTCGGCATATCTTGCGCTAAGTCAGAAATTTGTTTTCAAGTATGGGGCATTGAAAACACAGACAGTGTCATTTGTGATCGGAATGATTTTATATACCCCTATCTTTTTGTTTGACATGAAGAATATAAATTGGTCAGTAGTGAACCCGGGTGTTTTGCTCGCAAGCTTTCACCTGACTATTCTGGTGGCTTTCGGAGGATATTTCCTTTACAGCTATTCGGCAAATGTAATTAAACCAAGCACTTTAACGACTATGACAAACACGTCTCCAATAGTTACTATTTTTTTTTCTTGGTTACTATTGAAGGAATATTTATCTTATTTCTTTATTTTGGGGGCATTAATTACAATGCTTGGGGTTTTCATATCTCAAAGAATTGGAGAGAACTAATCCATTGACGCAGGACAGCAATGAATTAATTGCAAGAAAAAAAATTAGAGTTGCAAGACAATCTCTGTATGCTGCAATTCTTATAACTTCAATCAAGATACTCGCTGCATATTTCAGCGGGAGTCTTGGCGTTCTTAGCGAAGTTTTCAATTCCGGCATAGATATCTTTGTATGTCTTGTCACAATCTTTTCAATAAAGTATTCTTCAAGACCTCCGGATAAGGAACACAACTACGGGCATGAGAAGATAGAAAATTTCTCCGCGCTCTTTCAGGTACTGATTCTGATTCTTACTTCATCATATATAATTTATGAAGCGGCGATGAGACTCTTCGGCGATAAAGATGTGGAAGTGAACGTAAGTTTATGGATTTTCGCAGCTCTCATTATTTCTATAGTAATTGATATTCTCCGATCCAGACAACTGATGAAGACTGCAAGGGAGACCAAATCAAATGCGCTTGAGGCAGATGCGCTGCATTTCTCAACGGATATCCTTAGTTCGTCGGTAGTTATCGTAGGTTTGCTGATGATATATTTTAACTTAAGCAAGGTTGCCGATACAATAGCCGCACTTATAGTGACGGGAATCATTATTTATCTTGGTGTCAAGTTATCCAGGAAGGCGATAGATTCTCTCATGGACAGGGTTCCTGCAGGACTTTATGACAGAGTTAAATACGAAACTCTATTGATAAAAGGAGTCGAAGGAATAAAGAGCATACGGATAAGAAGCACAGGTCCAAAGAATTTCATAGACATGACAATTCAGATCAGCAGGCTCGTTCAGTTTTCCAAAGCTCATGACATTATGGATGCGGTGGAGAGAAGGCTAAACGAAGTAGTTGAAAGTGCCGATATTGTAATTCATTCAGAACCAGTGGAGACAAAGGGAGAAACAATTAACGACAAGATCAGAATGATTGTCAGTGAATTCGGATTGAAGTGTCATGATATTTTTTCACATAAAATAGATAACGAAATTTATTCCGAGCTTCACATAGAGGTAGCCAATACAAATGATCTAAAGAAGGCTCATGATATGATTACGGAAATTGAAGAAAAGATCAAAAGGGAAATTGATGTTATTACTCACGTGAAGATACACATTGACGAACCAAGCGAAATAGTTTTCGATACTCTCGACATTACAAAAGATTCGAACGAAATAGTTACAGAGGTCAAAAAAATTCTCAATGAATGCGCAGAGGTCGTATCGGGAAATGATATTCATGTGGTCAGCACAAACGGAAGGATAAGGATTTCAATGAATTGTGAGTTTAATTACATTCATTCACTCGATGAAGTTCACGACATTGTAACAACGCTTGAGAGTAAAATTTATCTTACGTTAAAAGAAAATTATCCAAGGCTGGCTAATGTGATCATTCATGCCGAGCCTTCAAGCAAATAGATGAACAAAATAATAGCGGGACTATTCGGGCTCGGACATTTGGGAAAGAGTCATTTGAGGATTCTTAAAGAAATTTCAAATGAGCGAAATGATTTTGAACTTGCGGGTGTCTTCGATACCGATAATGAAAAGAGCAAAACAGCCTCGGCTGAAAACTCTCTTGAAGTCAATGGCAGTGCGGAGGAATTAGTTGGTAAAATAAATACGGCAGTGATTGTTACTCCGACTTCAACTCATTATGAACTTGCGGATAAATGTATATCAGGAAACATAAATACATTTATCGAGAAGCCTGTTACATCAACGATTGCCGAAGCGGAAAAACTTGTTCAGAACGCAAAGGACAGAAAAATAAAGGTTCAGATTGGACATATTGAAAGGTTCAATCCCGCAATACTTGCCCTTGAGGATTACAAACTTGCTCCGCTGTTTGTTGAGACTCATCGCCTGTCGCAATTTAATCCCCGAGGAACAGATGTGTCCGTCATTCAGGATCTGATGATTCATGATATTGACATCATCCTTAACCTTGTTAAGTCAAAGGTGAAGAAAATTGATGCCAGCGG
>JBDHXH010000025.1:0-38307 GCA_039810605.1 Ignavibacteria bacterium
CAAATTCTCTTTAAATTCTCCTGCAATTGAAATATCTTCGGAAAAAAATGCTTATCTGTGGAATTGATGAAGCAGGCAGAGGACCGCTTGCAGGACCCGTTGTCGCCGCTGCGGCTGTTTTTGAATCAGGATTCTTAATTAAGAAAGTTAATGACTCCAAGCAGCTTACAGAATCACAGAGGGAATGTTTTTTTCATAAAATTGCGGATCAATGTGTTGACTATCAGATTGTTGAAATAGATCACGAAGAAATAGATTCAATCAATATTCTGCGGGCGACAATGAAAGCAATGTGCGCGGCAATTCAAAGGCTTAACGTAACGCCGGATATTTATATGGTTGACGGAAACTACTTCAGACTCCCTGACAATTTCCAGCTTGAGCTCAATTATGAAACTGTAATAGACGGCGACGCAAAGATTTTCCAGATATCCTGCGCTTCAATCCTTGCCAAAGTTACCCGCGACAATATAATGAGAGGTTATCATCTCCGTTACCCCGAATACAACTTTCATAAACACAAAGGCTACTCCACTCCCGAACACGTTCAAAAAATCCGCGAATACGGCTTGTGTAAGATTCACAGAAAAAGTTTCTGTAATAAGAATTATCTAAACTACGAATTGTTTGAAGACGAAGTGCATATATAAGAACAGGCTCGGTTTCCACGGGGAAATTATTGCGAAAGATTTTCTTTCAAAAAAAAATCTTAAGTTTATAAAAAGCAATTTCAGATTTGAAAGAGCTGAAGTAGATCTCATTTTCGAAAGCGAAAAAGACAAAATTCTCATATTTGCCGAAGTGAAAACCAGACGCACTCTCGAGTATGGAAATCCGGAAGAATCTGTAACTTTATCCAAGCAAAACCGGATTAAAAAAGCTGCGATGGGTTTTGTTATGAATAATGAAAAATATTCGGACTATGATTTGAGAATGGACGTGGTGAGTATCTTTATTGACATGGATGAAATAAAAATAAATCATATTGAAAATGCTTTCTAAGTCCCGCATAAGAAATTGCTTGTTTCGCACGCCGTATATCTCAAGCAATGTCATCGAATCTCACTCTTGCGTTGGTCATATCCACAATCGCTTTCTTCAAATTTTCTGTTTCGGAAATTCTTACTTCAATCGTCAGTCTGCACTTGTCGTCACAATTATTCTCCGCCAGTCTTAGCTTGTTGGATTCAATGTGTTTCATAATAGAATTCATAAAAACGTAGTCAGTTTCAATTCGGATTCTTTCGGTAATAAATTTTTCAACGATCCTTGTTGATTCAATGCAGTTCAATGCGGATTCATGAAAAGCTCTCCGGAGACCTCCTGTTCCGAGTTTCGTGCCTCCGAAATATCTTGCAACAATTATCAAGACATTCGTCAGATTGTTCCTGTCAATTACTTCAAGCAAAGGCTTTCCTGCAGTACCGGAAGGTTCGCCGTCATCCGAAGATTTGAAATTATTTCCTTCGGTTCCGGTTCTGTATGCGTAAGGAAAATGAGCTGCATCAAAATGTTTCTTTCTGACTTCGCTAATTCTTTGTGTGATTTCGGATTGGGCTGAAACAGGGAAGGCATAAGCAATGAATTTTGAATTCAAAATCTTCAACTCTGCAGAGGATGATTCCTCTATAGTCTTGTATGAATCAAGAATGCTCATCCTCTAAACTCCCATTGACGAGTAAGGGGCATGGAATGTTGAATTCTTGATTTCATTCAATCCATCCTTCTTCTCCAATCAATGGCACGAACTTGAAATCTTCGTAAGCCTTGAATTTATATTTTGCTTCCTCATCTCCCGTTTCATTGTCTTCGGTCTTCTTAATAAGGAATAGCTTCTGTGAACTCTCATCGCCTACAGGAATTATCATCCTGCCATTCATCTTCAGTTGCTGAAGCAATTGTTTTGGAATCCGCGGACTGCCTGCAGTAACTATTATTTTATCAAACGGCGCATACTCAATCCAGCCCTTCGTTCCGTCATCACACTTCAGATGAGCGTCGTAATTCAGAAGTGAAAGTCTATTCCGCGACATCTCATATAATTCCGGAATTCTTTCAACCGAATAAACATCAGCACCCATTTCAGTAAGCACGGCAGCCTGATAACCCGATCCTGTTCCAATCTCAAGCACTCTGTCTCCGTTTTGAATTTCGAGAAGTTCGGTCATAAACGCAACTGTAAACGGCTGTGAGATAGTCTGATTCATATCCAAAGGCAACGCAATATTGTCATAAGAGTATTTCTTAAATTCTTCCTTCACGAATAATTCTCTTTTGACTTTTCCAATAGCGGCGATCACGTTGGGGTCTTTTATACCAAGCGTCTTCAGCTTTGCCGCGAGTTCAATTCTGTGAAGCGAGTTTAAATCCAGTGATCTCAATTATTTTTTTTCCTTAGATTCTGTTTTATCAAAATCACTTTCAGTGTCTTCAAAAATTTCTTTTACCGAACTTGCGACAGAAGCCTTTCCCATTGATTTGACAAGTCTTTCTTTAAGGTCGTCAATTTTTTCGTATGACTGAAGGTTGCCGTCTTCTGCAATTGAAATTCTTTTCTTTTCTTCGGAGACAATAATTGCAATGGCATCTGAAACTTCTGTGATCCCGATTCCAGCTCTGTGCCTTGTTCCGAGATTCTTGTTTTCGATTTTTTCCGGTTCCGAAAGCGGAAGCAGGCAGCGTGCGGCTTCAAGGCGGTCGTTCTTAAAGATTACAGCGCCGTCATGAAGCGGCGAACGGGGATTGAAAATCGAAACTAAAATTTCCATCTTGATTCTCGACTGAATGATTTCTCCGGTCTCAATTACATTCTTCAGTCCTGTTGTCCTTTCAATTACCATCAGTGCTCCCCAGCCCCTGTTGCGAAGTTCAAAACATGCATCCGTAATTTCATTCACAATTTCATTCACATCTGTTTTTGTAAAGATTCTTGCAACCTTAGTCTTGCCTATGAAAAGCAGCAGTCTCCTGATTTCCGGCTGGAACAATATTATAAATGCTATTACCCAGATCTCCGTTATCCTTCCGAGCAGCCAGCCTGTCGCCTGCATGTTGAGCAACTGTGCCACAAAAGAAAATGCGATAATCAGAACAAGCGCGAAAAAAATCTGCGACGCAATTGTCCCCTTCATTATCGTATAGAGTTTGTAAAAAACATAACAGACTATTGCAATGTCAATTATGTCAATCAACTTTACCGTCAGAAATCCAATCTTGAATAATTCCATCTTCAGTTATAAACTATGAAAGACTTTGTTAATAAAAAAAAATGCTCGCTTCGGATTTTTGAATCCGGGAATATTTCCGGCAATTTTTTTTTGTTCAGCATATTTATTGATCTTGCAAGTTCCTGCGCAGCACTCTTTACCTTTTGCTTTTCATACCAGCCGAGATTGTGCTTCATAAGAAGTTTTACTTTTGTTTCTTCGGGCAGAAACTGAAAGAACGGGAAAAGGAAATGCGGTTCAACCGGAAAATTAAGGTTCGGGGTCTGAACAAAATAGCGCTTTCCTATTCTCATTATTTCCTTGCCAAGTTTTTTCTGCTCCTCAAATGAAGGTAAATGTTCTATCAGACTGTTTGAATATATCAGTTCAAATTCCCTGTCCCCGAAGTAATCAAGTTCTGAAACATCAAGCCGGATGTAACTGAAGTTTTTGAGTCCTGAAAGATTTTGATTTTCAACATTAAGCAGTGTTATATGGTAATCCTTGTTGTTTTCGAATATTGAACTTCTCCAGTGATAGTCGCTTCCGCCCAAATCCAGAATATGCAAGGGTTTCTTGAATTGTCCGCAGTACTCTTCAAAGAATTTAAATCTCTTTTTCCGCAGCTTGCTCGAGATTGAGTTTTCATTATTCTGATTTGCATGTTTAAGCAGGTATGAGCGCATCCACTGAATCATCCTGCTTAAAATTCAAGTCTGAATTCCGCAAAGTAGTAGCTGTCGTCATAAACAATCCCTTCTGTAATATTTTTCGTATGCCTGTACTGAAATTTTCCGTCAAAATAAAATTGCTTCACCGGCTGCCAGCAAACAGCGGCAGTGAAAATGTCCGAGTTGATTCTCGTTCCGTCAAGAAACCCGTTTGTCCGAAGGTAAGCATCACCGAGCCCGAAATTGATATTGCCGCCATAATTAGCAATAAGATTACCTGCGGAGTCTGTTATGATTCCTTCTCCATGCCTTTGATGCCGGTAAAGAAAATCACATCTCAATCTGTTTGAAATGTCATAGCCGATATTAAATGCAATCTCATCGGAATTCGGAGGAAGCAAATGTCCAAGCGGGAGTGACCGGTTTGTGTATGTGCTTTTGTTTGATCTGTGAGAATATACGAATGGATCGAGATGAGTGAATTCAAGGGTCAGATTCATGTTGAGATTGCTTGTCCACATCAGCCCGGCCTGCCATCCGAATTTATTTTCGTTTAATGAATCATCTTTGCCAAGTGTTGCAAAATTCAAATCGTCAATCAGCAGCGATGTCTGAAGTGAAAGATTTTTTGCCGGAATAAACTCCATATCAATTCCCATCAGAGCGTTGTTTTCCGTTGTCTGCTCCTTCCCGATGCTCAAATCCGCAGAAGTAAGGAAGCTGACCGGATTCAGATAAGTAAAGCTGAACGGCTGATCGCTGATGATTACCGATTCCCAGAACCCGATTCTGAATGCCGATGAAAAATCTACATTAAGTAAATGCGTTGCAATGTTTTTTGAAGACAATGGTCTTGAAACACTGTCACCGTTGATGCTTCCGTATGTGAATGAGTATCTCACCGATTTATACTTCAGATCAATTCTTCCGAAGTCAAACGGAGCGGCATTGTCCGAAAGAAAAAGTTTATCTACGTAGCCAAACCCGTTCTTCAATTGCGTTCTTCCGAATGTCAGCGACAGCCAGTTGGTCTTTGTCATATACCGGAGATATCCTTCAAACGAAGTATAACTTTTTGTCTCAAGAAATTCCCTGTCGGAAAAAATTATTTTGTCTGTGATTGAAGCAAATATCAGATCCGAATCATTGCCGTGAAGAGTCTGACCGTTCGATAATTTGAGAAAGTAAGCAACACTGTTATGAAACGTTCCTCTCACGCTGAATCCGGCTTCACCTAGCGCGAATGAATTTTTCCCGATCGAATCGCCATTTGATCCGCGCTGCGAAAACTTTCCGTAAATGTCCGCAAAAAATGTTTTCGCCGAATCAGTATAAAAGTACACGTGCTTCTGCAAGTTGTCATTGAAAAAATCCTTAAACCCTCTTTTTCCGAATAGTGATGATTGGTAATTTGTTTGAGCAGTCATGTCAAATTCAAATTCAATTTCATAGTCCCGGAGAAACTTCCTGTCTGTCCCGGTAAGAAATCTTTCATCGTTTCTGATTGCAGTCAGGTATGATGAAACTTCTCTCCGTGAGATTGGAAGGTTTGATGAATTGTAATCCGGAATGATTTTCATGAGCTGCATTCTCTTTAGAAAATTGTAAACGGGATGTGCAACATCAACAAATTCAACTTGCGAAAAACAAATTTCAACTTTCAAAAATACAATAACAATAACCGCCGCAATGATTTTGAAATGATATTGCATTTGTGTTTTGCTAAAGTAATTATTTTATAAGTGGAATTAAATGAAGTTGATTGTGAATAACGAATGATTGCGAATGATTACGAATGATTGAATTGTTTGAGCGTGCCAACTGTTTCGCATGTATCATGCCTGTTTTCAATTTCCTGTTTGCAGACGCAATATGCAATCATGCCGAATATCTTTCGTGAAAATGAAAAGTGTGCTTGCTATTTTAGGAATTAAAAATGCTCAACAAGAAACTTTTCATCACCGGCGGAACGGGGTATATAGGAAGCAGAACAATTCCGGAGCTCATTAAAGCAGGATTTGAAATCAAAGCTCTTGCCCGGAAAGAATCCGAAAAAAGACTTCCGCAAGGCTGCATACCCGTAACCGGAAATGCTCTTGACAGAAAATCGTATGAAGGAGCGGTCTCCGGATGTGATACGTTCATTCACCTTATCGGCGTTCATCATCCCGGACCGGGGAAGAAAAATCTCTTTAAAGAAATTGATCTGGTTTCGATCGAACAGGCGGTTCCCGCGGCAGTCAGCGCCGGAGTAAAACATTTCATCTATCTTAGCGTTGCTCATCCTGCGCCGGTGATGAAAGAATTTGTGGAAGTAAGAATGAAAGGTGAAGAGTTAATTCACAAAAGCGGGTTGATTGCTTCGTTCATACGCCCCTGGTATGTTCTCGGACCGGGACATTACTGGCCATACCTCATTCTTCCGCTTTACAAGTTATTTGAAATTATTCCGTCAGCGAAGGAGACTGCACAGAGCCTCGGACTTGTAACGATAAATCAGGTTGTGAGATGTCTTGGTCATGCGGCGGGCAATCCTCCGCATAGCATAAAAATTTATAATGTACCCGATATAAAAAAATTTTGACACAACTTAAGATTTGAACTGCACATTCTTCCATTCCTTGAATAAATCTTTTGCTTTGTTCCTCTGATATTTGCCTGTTGAAGTAACCGGTATTGAATCAACGAACACGACAACTTTCGGAGATTTAAAAAAGGGAAGATTTTTCCTGCACAGTTTCAGGATTTCATCTTTGAGTTCTTCTTTCCGTTCGGGAGCAGCTTCATTATTTTTCAGAACGACCAGTGCACCAATCTCCTCGCCATACCAGTTATTCTCAAAACCAACCGCAATACCGGCGTTTATGAAATCAATTGAAGAAAGAACTTCATCTATCTCAAGCGGCGAGATGTTTACAGCGCCTCTGATGATCAACTCTTTGATCCTTCCTGTGATGAAAAAATACTTGTTGCCATTTTCGTCAGGCGTAAAGTAACCTTCATCGCCACTCCTGAACCATCCGAATTCAAACGTCTTCCTGTTTGCTTCATCATTGCCGTAATAATATTTCATTATGTTGTGACCGCGAATTACAATCTCGCCCTTCATATTCTCGGGCAGCGATTCGCCTTTGTCGTTATGAATTTCCATGTCATTGCATTCTATCGGAATTCCTATTGATGGAAATCCGGATTCGTTCTGCCATCTGTGATGATCTTCTTTATTAAGGTCAACAGGAACAAAACATGAATAACATGTTGACTCCGAAAGTCCATAGCCGTGTACAATGCGCAGCCCGAATCTCTGTTCAAAATTCCTTGCGACCTCGCATGTAAGAGGTCCTGCTCCGCAAATGATGTGAGAAAAATTCTTCATGTCGTAATTGTGAATATTCTCTTCCGAATGCAGGAGAAACTGCAGAAGAGTAGGAACGACGCTTACAACCTTCACACGTTCTTCTTCAAGCCGCTTCAGAAAAGTTTCCGTCTGAAATTTCTGATTGAGTACGAGGCTACCACCGTAAAACATTGGTGTCATTACGGTAACAACCGTTCCGTTTACGTGATGAATCGGTAGCACGCACATCATGACGTCATCGTCATGAAGGTTGTGCCAGTTTGAAATCGCAAGCGCATCCGACATGAGATTATATTGTGTCAGAACTACGCCTTTTGGATTCCCTGTTGTTCCCGAAGTATATACAATGAGACATTCATCTTCTTTATCAACGGTATATTTCATATTGAGCGAATTGGGATAATTATTAAACGAATCAATATCAAAATTAATAATCCGCTGATCAGGCGACTTTGCCAATTCGAGTTTTGCAATATATTGACTTCGTGAAAAAATTATTTTGGATTGGGAGTCTTCGAGAATGTATTTCACGCGATGCGGTTCTTCACTTACATTCACAGGGACTACTACAGCTCCTATTGCCCAGCATGCAAAATACAAAATTACTGTGTCGTAATGATTGTGAGAGAATGTTGCTACTCTGTCTTTTTTTGAAATGCCATTTGAAAGCATGAAGTTGGCAAGACGGAAAGCTTTGTTGATAAATTCTTCATAAGTTAATCCTGATTTTTTTCCATTCTCGTCATAAAATGTGATATAGGGTTTGCCGGAATTTTCCCTAAGCCTCTCGTTAAGTATCTCGAGCATGTTTTTATATTTCACAAGATAATCAGTTGCAGACTTCTCGCCGAAATAATGAGCTTTCAGAATATTGGTTCGTGTTATATCGTCCATTTATATGCGATCAATTTTTTGCATGCATTGCGAAACCTTTGTGTGTTCGGCGTGAAAGTCTATTGAATCAGCAAACCACAAATTAAATAAATAATACAGACTGTTACAGAAAACTTAATTTAATTATTTTGAATCCATTCTTAAATTACATTTTCAATTGATGAAAAAATTTTTGCCGCTGCTGTTTCTGTTGCTTCTTTTTTCATGTTCAAAGAAAAATGAACCAGTCAATAAGACTTTTAATTTCAACCTAAGCCAGAACGTCGAAACACTTGAGCCTGTTATGTCGAATTCTGTTCAGTCAATCTGGTGTCTTTCAATAATGATGGAGGGGCTGGTACAGTACAACAGGCAGAATGAGCTCGTTCCATGCATTGCCAAGGGCTGGGAAATTTCTCCTGACGGTCTTGTTTATGTTTTTACATTGAGGAATGATGTTTACTTTCACGACAATGAATGTTTCAAATCAGCCGGCGGCAAGGGAAGAAAAGTAATCGCGGACGATTTCAAATATTGCTTTGAAAGAGTCTGCAATCCGAAAACAAAAACACGCGGCGCATGGGTTTATAGAGATAAGATTAAAGGTGCGGCAGAGTTTGGTGACTTCATGTCCGGAAAATCCGGCGTGTCCGCCCCGGAAATATCCGGAATTAAAGCTCCGAACGATTCGACTCTTTCGATTGAACTTGTAAAGCCATTTGCTCCATTCCTTAGCACACTCACGATGTCTTACGGATTTGTCTATCCGAAAGAAGCTGTAGAATTTTATGGTGAACGCTTCGGACAAAATCCTGTCGGCACGGGTCCGTTCAGATTTGTCAAGTGGGACCTCGACAAGGATTTGACTTTTGAAAAGAATTCTTCATACCGTGAAAAAGATGATTCAGGAATTCAGCTCCCTTATCTCGACGGAATAAAAATCACTTTCACGCAATCATCCGAAACCGAATTCCTCGATTTTCAGAATGGTCGTTATGACTACCATGAACCTTCTTCCGAAACTTATGATCAGATTACAAATGAAAGCGGCGAACTTGCTGATGCGCAAAATAAAAATTATACTTTGAATAAACAGCCATGGCTTCAGACAGTATATCTTGGAATGATGCAATCGCCGGATTTACCCGGAGGCAGGGAAGGTCCGTTTATGAATAATAAGAAACTAAGACAGGCACTCAACTGTGCAATTGATAAAAACAAAATTGTAAGGTTTGTGCTTAAGAACAGAGGCACTGCGGCTGTCAACGGTCCACTTCCTCCCGGCATGCCAGGCTTCAATCCTGAAATAAAAGGCTATACCTATGACAGAGAAAAAGCAAAGCTGCTTTTGTCGGAAGCAGGTTATCCCGATGGAAAGAATCTGAATCTCACACTTGTTACGGGCAATGAAGAAATTCAGAAGACGATTGCAATTGCAGTTCAGGAACAACTCAAAGACATCGGGATTAATCTTCAGCTTGATCAGTTGATTCAATCAACTCTGATCTCAAAACAGGAGGAAGGAGTCTTTCCATTCTGGAGAGCGAGCTGGGGTGCGGATTATTTTGATCCGGAAAATTTCATGGCGCTGTTTTACAGCAAGAACATTACTCCGAAAGGACCGAACCGTGTTGGGTATTCAAATCCGAAAGTTGACGAACTTTATGAAGAAGCGCTTCGGGTTACCGATTTCAATCAGCGGAAAAAAATCTATGACGAAATGCAGAAGATTGTAATTGAAGATGCTGCCTGGCTTAATCTATATTACAATCAAAAAGTTTATCTGCTGCAGAAAAATATCAGCGGATTTTATATTGACGGACTGAATATCATCAACTTAAAATATACAAGAAAAAATTAGATTTAACACTGTGAGACTTCAGATGTAAGATGCAAGGCTTGAACCCGTTCAAAGGTTCAGCCATTATTTTTTTTCTCGTGATCAAGCAGCCATTTCTTTCTCCACAGACCTCCTCCATAGCCGGTAAGCTTTCCGTTCTTGCCTATTACTCTGTGACATGGAATGATGATAGAGATTTTGTTGTCGCCGTTGGCATTTGCTACAGCTCTTACTGCTTTCGGATTACCAAGAGCGATTGCCTGTTCTTCATAAGAGCGAGTTTGTCCATAGGGAATGTTTTGCAAAACTTTCCAAACATTATTTTGAAATTCAGTTCCCGGTGTAATTAACGGAAGGTTAAATTCTTTTCTGGTGCCTTCGAAATATTCTCCCAATTGTTTTTTCAATTCATCAAAGTGTTTGTTCTGTCCCGGAAGTATGTTTGATTTGAAATGCTTTTTCAACTGCTTCAGTTCTGTCTCAAGCATTCTCCTGTCCGTAAATTCAACAAGACAAATTCCCTTGTCAGTTGCAACTGCCATTATTGGTCCGAGCGGACTGGAAAATCTGATATAAGTAAGTGAGCCGGATTCAAGACTCTCGCTTGGATTTTTCATGGTTGCTTTTTTGAAACTGTGACCGAACCCGCTCAATGAATCATAACCATTGTCATAAGCTGCTTCAATTACTTTGCTCCCGCTCTTAATATTATTAAACGCATTGTTGATTCTCAACAGCCGCTGATACGCCTGAAATGTCATGCCGTGATTTTTTAAAAACCATCTGCGAACGCGACTTGGTTCGACTCCTCTTTTGACTAATCCGTAATCGGTGATTTTTTGAGAAGGATTATTTTCAATTTCATCAAGCAGAGATTTTATTTCATCGGGGATTTCTCCGGACTTTTCCAGAGGTCTGCATACTTTGCAGGGCCTGTATCCGTTTGCCAGAGCAGCTTTGGTTGATTCAAAGAATTCAACATTTTCTTTTAGCGGCTTCCTCGCAGTGCATGAAGGGCGGCAAAAAATTCCGGTTGTCTTTACGGCGACTATGAATTGTCCTTCAAAACTTGAGTCTCTGTTCAGCATTGCATTATACATCACATCGGGAGACAAAAATAAATTTTGCATTTTGATTTTGTATATGATTAATGTTTATGCAAAATTATCGGCGACACGAAACAGGTTCAACCGAAAATTTGACAGACAATTTTGAAAAGCCCGTAAGCTCACAAAATATTATTTTACAAGAACCATTCTTCTCGTCTCATATAGCATTTTTCCGTCAGCCGAAAACAATTTGTAAAAGTAAATTCCGCTCGGAAAGTTTGCCGCGTTCCAGGTTGTCTCATAACTTCCCGGTTGGAGATTTTCATTCACGAGTGTAGAGACTTCTTTCCCTTCAAGATTGTAAACCGTGATTCTGTAAAAGCCCGGATTGTTTATATCGAATTTAATTTTAGTATCGGGGTTAAATGGATTGGGAAAATTTTGCTTGAGAGAAATTGTCTCCGGAATTTCATTTGACAATGTATTTACGCCAACTGTTCCATTATTGAAAATAAAAAGCATGTCATCTACTTCATCAATCGCTGCGAGATCAAGATCGCCGTCATTATCGCGGTCATGAACCGTTATGCATGAGCCTGCACTTTGAGCGGGAAGTGTAATCGGCGAATTTGTAAAAACACCGCTGCCGTTATTTTCAAAAACCTTATAATCGCCGCTCCCATAGTCGCTGGAAATCAAATCCAGATCGTTGTCTCCGTCCACATCGCCAATATCAATGGCAAGCGGAAATTGTCCTGAATTATAATTTGTAACAGTTCCGAGCCCGCCTGCGCCGTTGCCCATTATAACACCGATTCTGTTACTGCTTGACAAGCATGCTGCGACATCTGCATTGCCGTCGCGGTTAATGTCACCAATTGCAATTGCCCACGGCGGACCATTGAGCGCAGAGCGTGCGGAGTATGTCAAATTTCCGTTGCCGTCACCGAGGAGCAGAACTATTTCATTGCTTTGATAGCAGCAGACAAATGCATCAAGTATTCCGTCGTTGTTAGCATCGGTCATCATGACACCGGTCTCGCTGTTGCCGACAGTGTTGATGTTCACTGCGGAAGCAAATGTTCCATTGCCGTTGTTTTTAAAAATTGAAACCGAGCTTCCTCCGCGATTAGCTGTTATAATGTCATCCCAACTGTCTCCGTCGAGATCGGCGACTCCGACACCGCGCACATTGTTTGCAGCAGTGTATGGAACTCCGGTCTGATAAAGACCTCCGCCGTTTGCAATGAACAGACTCATCACCGTGTTGCCTGCGTTGCCTATTGCAATGTCAACTTTACCGTCGTGATTGAAATCACCTGCTTCGCTCGGACTCGGAAGTGAGCCTGAAGGAATAGGATACAGTGCAAACATTGTATCATAATTATTTCCGTTATTAAGATAGACTCTGAAGTCTTTCGAAACTTCATTTACAATTGCAAGGTCAGTTTTTCCGTCATCGTTGAGATCCATGCCGAGCGCGCCGTAGCATTGAATGAGTCCTTCGCCCTGACGCCTCACAGGAATAGTTCTGATCAATGTTACATGAAGAGTTCCCGCTTCGGCTTTAGTCCAGAAATTCCATGCGAAGCCAACGGTCATGTTTGTGTTGTCAGAACTCTGAATGCCCTTCGATAATTGAACGGTGACCCATTCGCCGGCGAGAAAAGGAGATGACGGTGTAAATTTTATCTGTGTATTGCCGTTGAAAAATTCAAATGTACCGGGGATAGGTCCGAGCTGTCTGCCGAAGACGCGGAAGTTCGAACTATTCACAGATTGCGTATTGATGGCGGTGTTGAAATTTACAATCACGGAAGTTGTTCTTGGTGCATTGATTACCTGTCTTTCGGGAGTAAATGAAACCACACTCGGTGCAATTGCAAATGAAATTTCCGACGAAGATATGATTATCAGGAATAAAATTATTTTTTTCATAAAGCGGGGAAATAAATTTTTAAAGACGTTTAAGAAATATGAGGAGAATGATTTCAATGTGCAATGAACAAGTTCAAAGAGGAAAGGACATAGTTCACATCCGTCCAAAACGATCTCCGAAAGTCAGATCAAAATTTTAGGTCCGGGGCTGTCCCAAAAGTAAGGATTTAATCGTAGCACAGGCTATTAGCCTGTAGAAATCCTCAAAAAACACAATGACAATTTTGAAAATCCGATTCGGCGAGACTTTTTGGACAGCCCCTTGGCAAAAGAAAAATCTCCCGCTGGTGAAAAATTGCCGGAAATTCATGCGCAATGGCGGCAAGAATTGCAACACGTACTGCGCTTCTTATTTTTTCGACCGCTTCGTTACTGGCAATTCTTGCTTACCGCCATTGCTTTGAATTTCTTATCGGCAATTTTTCACAGGCGGGTCTGTTTTCAAAAAAATATTTTAGTTTCCGATTTTGATATACTTTCTAAGTTATTACTCGATTTCAAAATTAATTTGGATAGCATTGATGACTGCCGGAGAAAGAAATCTCGATTTAGCTTTTATTTTAATACTCAATTAATGATCTTGAAAAAATAAATCCTAAACATTTTCCGCGAAATTACTTGAGATTAAAGTGAACTTAACGATAAAATTTTTTGCATTCCTTGTCATCTCTGTCGTGCTTCTTTCATGCGGCGGAGAGCAGAAATTTCCTTCCATAACCGAAACTCCGACGAGTACATTTACTTATGGTCAAGTTGTCTGGCGCGAACTTGCAACTCCTGATCCGGGAGTATCGGAAGAGTTTTACAAGAAAGTATTCGGGTGGACATTTGTAAAATCGGCAGGCAACGACAGGGAATACTGGTTGATAAAAAACAACGGCAAGTCCATCGGCGGAATGTTTCAGCTTAAGGATAAGAATCCCGAAGCCGGCGGCGAATGGGTTTGCTCAATCTCGGTTCCTTCTGTCAGCGGTGCAATTGCAAGTGTCAAAGCAAACGGAGGAAAGGTTATACTCGGACCTCTTGATCTTGAAGGCAGGGGAAAACTTGCGCTGATTAACGACCAACAGAAAGCTCAAATGATCATACTTCACTCTGTATCCGGCGATCCTGTGCAGGACAGAACAATAGATAATCAATGGCTGTGGTCGGAGCTCTGGTCAAATGATGTTGCACAGTCAGAAAATTTTTATAAGTCACTGATCAATGGAACTTCGGAGAAAAGGAAAGACGACAATCGCGAATATACAGTGATTGAAAGCAACGGTGAAAAAGTGCTGGGCATTATAGAAAATCCGGCAGAGAATGTAAGGTCACATTGGCTTCAATACATAAAGGTGAAGGATCTCAATTCAGTTTTTGAAAAGGCAAAATCTTCGGGTGCGAGAGTTTTGATTGCTCCGAGTCCCGAGATAAGGAAAGGGACGGTTGCAGTGTTGCTTGATCCTACGGGCGCGCCTTTTGCCATTCAGAAATGGCCCATTGAAGAATAGTTTTTTTGATTTTCAATTTTAACTTATGAAGTTCATAATGATTAATAAAATTAATATGAAAAAAGTAATCATGATTTTGCTGCTGATACTGATACCGGTGCTGCTTCAGATATCCTGTTCGGGTTATGTGGCTAATCCATATTCCGGAGTCGGCATAGGTGTTAGCGGAGGACCTTACGGACCGCATACTACCACAACAATCAGGGCAGGAGTTTACGGTGGCGGCTATTACAGATGATTTCGCAAATATTATTTCGGCTGACCGGTGCTCGCAGAAAGCGGGTATTTCCCGGCGAAAAATTTTGAATAACTTTTAAAATCAGTGAGTCGTCGAAATATCAGGATGTTAAAAATTTTATTGTTGACGATACTGATACTGAATACAGGAATTAAGTATTCGAATTCACAAAATGACGGAGTAAATAATGCAGTTGTATGGTCAACATGGACAATGATTCAGACAATTCCTTCACCCGTGTTTTATCAGGATAAAAACAGTAATGGATCACGGCTTCAGCTCGGGCTGCGATGGAATATTTCCCCGGTGAATTATTCATTCAACGCAAATCCACTCGTTTCTCCCATTAGCGTCTTCAAAGTCAATCCGGTAAGAAGGTTTGGAGGTTCAATTGAAATATTCAGCCAGCCCGAATGGCTGATGAATGAAAATCAATTTTCAGATCTTAAGAGATTTTCGCTTTCAAATGGAATCAGATTGTATCTTCCTGCTATTGAGTCGGGAGAGTATCTTGCATTTTCAATTGCAGGGAAATATAAAATCAGAAAAGATAAGAGCGGAAGCGGCACCAATTGTTTTTCTGCAGAGGCAGGAATTTATTCGTTCTTCGGAATTCTGGGGATTCAGTTTAATTATAACTTTGAAAGCAGAAGCCGCTATGATGTAGGATTGTGGCTCAAGTATTATTGAGTATTTCTGAATGTTGCAATAAACAGCTTTGAACTTTTTTAGGTTTATCACCATGAATTTTGTTTGGTTGAGAAGGAGTTTGATACTATTCCCTTTTGTACTTTGTGGATGTCAGACTTTTATTGACGTTGGAGATAACATTGCGAGTCATTTTTCATCTCCCAAGGGGGCATCGTTTCAGATAAAAAATCCTGTGAGAGACAGTGTGAAATTGTCTGTATTATGGGTCGGTCACGCGACAATGCTTATTCAGATTTATGACAAAGTGATTATGACAGATCCGCTGTTTACGAATAATGTCTCGGAGGTATTGAGACGTTATGTTAAACCCGGACTTGACCTGAAGGATCTCAATAAACTTGATCTGATTCTGATTTCACATTCTCATTCGGACCACCTTAGCCTGGGCTCGCTTAGCATGATGGAAAAAAAATTTCCGGGATGTGATTTGGTTTTCCCGGACGGAGTCGAAGAATTCATTCCCGATTTCAATTTTAATTTTCACAGAATGAAGAAGCCGGAAGAAGAAAAGAAAATTTATATCGGCGAGACCAAAACATTTAACGGAATAAAGATAACAACGGTGGGTGCAATGCACTGGGGAGGAAAGTATGGTATAGACGGAAAGCTGTGGAGCAATAACGGTTACTGCGGATACATAATCCAATACAAGGACGTGACGGTGCTTTATACAGGTGATACCTCTTACGATAAAGACTTGTACAATTACTTAGGCAACAAATACAAAATTGATCTTGTGATCGTAAATATAATTTATTGTGATTGTCCCGATGTCAACAAGAACAGACAGCACGTATATCCTATGGGCGCCGTGAAAATCCTTGATGAAACCAAAGCCAGATATATGATTCCCGCGCATTTCGGAACATTCACCGATCCCGATCCGCTAATAAAAGTATTGAAGCGAAGGTATTATACGAATGAACATTACAAAGAAGCAATAAAAATTTTGAGCATCGGAGAACAATTTGTGATTAAGCAATAGATTTTTTTAGTCAAAAAATTTTTAAACATAACTAAAGTTTTAAAAACAGAATAATGGCAGTAAATAATTTTTGCAGATTTTTTTTAATTTCTCTTACGGTAATTCTGCTTGCGCAGTCCGGTGATTTGTTTTCACAGGATTCCGTCAAAACATCGAAAGACAACATGTCAGATCAGACTGATCTTAAAGATGTTCTTAAGAAATGGTTTAAGATCAAAGACAAGAAAGAGACCGAAACAAAAGATTCATGGAAAAAACTTCGCATAAGCATTCTTCCGGGTGTATCATACAATCCGGCAACAGATGTCGTGATTGGAGTCAGCGCTTCGATAACGAGATATTATGGAGATCCTAAAAACACATCAAATTCGACCATAACTTCCGGAATTTCATATACTACAAAAAACCAGTTCAAATTTTCGCTGCAGTCCAGCATATTTACAAAAAAAAATGACTGGAGTTTTCAGGGCGATTTCAGACTATGGAAATATGTGCAATACACATACGGACTGGGAACGGGGACACTGAAGAGCAGCGAGCAGAATATGAAATTTAATTTTATCAGATTGAATGAGAATGTATTGAGGAGAGTAACCGGGAAATTCTATCTCGGCATCGGATACAGTCTTGAACATTATTACGACATCAAGACAGTGGATGTTGATGACAATCCTATTTACCCCAATATACACAATGAATACAGCAAGTTGCATGAATTTGACTCGACAAAATATCTATCGTCAGGATTCGTTGCCAATGTGAATTTTGATAACCGTGATAATACTGTCAATGCATATAAGGGATTTCTTATAGATGCCAAATACTATAATTACAATGAGGCATTGGGAAGTTCAAGCAACTGGCAGAGACTCGATCTGGAGTTTCGTGCATTTCATTCGATGAATAAGAAAAATTCCTACAAAGTTGCTTTGTGGCTTATGGGAAATCTCGTTCTTAACGGCAGAGCTCCGTATATGTCTTTGCCCTCAAACGGATGGGATAAGTATAATGCAATGGCTCGTGGATATGTTCAGGGAAGATTCCGCGGACGTCAATTGCTTTACGGCGAAATTGAAAACCGATTTGATCTGACGAGCAACGGGCTAATCGGAATGGTGCTGTTCGCTAATGCTATTACCGTTAGTAATCCGGACAGCAATGTGGAGTTGTTTGACTATTTGGAACCTGCTGCAGGTGTGGGGTTGAGAGTTAAGTTTGATAAATATGCCAGAACAAATATCAGCATTGATTTTGGAGTTGGCAAACACGGATCAAAGGGAGTATTCCTTAACATAGGAGAGTTCTTTTAGTTAATTAGTAAATGGAACCCTGTCGAACATAATTCTGTGTTAAATTTAAATAATTAAGATAAATTTAAGTAAAGCGTAGGATTTACTATTTTAGTTATATAACAATCTTATTATATTTGCCAAATCGAAAAATAATTCAACAAAAAAATAAATTACAAACTAAAATGAGAAAAGTAGTATTTAAATGGTTTTCAATTTCGTTTTGTATCATAGCAGCTTTGTCATTTTCGTCCTGCTACTATGATTACGGGGTTGATACCTCTAACTCCGACATTGTTGTAACGTTGCGCAATCCGGATTACAATTTTCAAGGGGTTACGAAATACAGACTTGTTGATTCTGTCGTCCAGATCGGCGGAGAGTTAACTCACGCGTATGACAACACGATCATCAGTTCATTAAGATCGAATCTTAACGCACTTGGATGGCTGGAAGTCCAGGATTCGGTTGGTGCAGGAATTGTATCTGTTGCAGCAGGGATAACAAAGAGCACGTACACTGTTTCTTACGGTTCAGACTGGTGGTACTATTGGGGTTATTACTGGTACTATCCGCCTTATTACAGTTACACTTATACATACACAACAGGAACAGTTGTAACATTGTTGACTGATTTGAATCAGGCAAATGGCGGTAAGGCGCCTGTTCAATGGTCGGCTACGATGAATGGAATTGCAGAAGCAGGAGGAAGCGTTTCGGCAAGAATTTCAAGCGGAATAAGTCAGGCATTCACACAGTCGCCGTATTTAAAATAGTTATATTAAAAAGTATTTGAAAAATCTTAAAAAACTTATATGTCAAAGATATTAAAAATCATGATGATTGTTGTTCTTGCCGGTCTTGCTTCAGACAAGGCGATGTCGCAATCATATTATACTAGTTTTGAATATAGCGCGGCTTTTAACATGGGTAAGGCTTCCGAATACATCAGCGAACCAGGCTGGGCAGGATTTTCAATTGCCATCAAGAAAGCAACAAGGAAGAATGTTACATACGGGCTGGTTCTGGGATGGAATGTTTTCAACAAGGAAGCAACCAATGCGACCACTCAAATTAACAACGGAGCAGTTTATGGTTCGTATGCAAAATATTATAATTACTATCCGATACTGGCAAGCGTTGGTTATATGTTCAAAAGAAACAGAGCCAAAGTCATTCCTTATGTGCAGGCAAATCTTGGAGCATATTATATATACCAGAAACTAAAACTAGGTGTGTATGACATCAATAACGACAACTGGCACTTTGGATTCGGACCGGAAATAGGGTTGATTTTTCCGGTGAGCCGGGAGGTTGGTATAGTAGTCAATGGTAAATACAATTATGCCTTAAGTTCCGGACAGAATCTTAGAGGAGAAGATGATAATTCTTATTCATTCATTAACGCAAACATTGGTTTTGTTTATATGAAATAGTTTGTCAAACAAAGATTATACGGCTTTTCAAAAGGCAGATTCAATTACGATGAATCTGCCTTTTCCTTTAGACAAACTAAATGATTGAAATTAATATTATTGTTTAGCATATTCAAAAAAAATCTTTAAAACTAAAAAACATTTGCTAAAATGGTAAAGGTAAACATCACTTCGCGTCATTTTAAAGCCCACGAGACAATTCAGGAATACATCCAAAATGAAATTGAAAGCCTGGAAAAATATCATGTTGAAATACTTCATGCTGACGTTGTTTTATCATTTGAAAAAGCAGTCAATAGTGTCAAGCAATGTGAAATTATTCTTAAGCTAAGGGATAAAATTCTTACTGCAAAAGAAAGCAACGATGATTTTACAAAATCAATTGACAAAGCAATTGATAAGATAGAGTCTCAAATTGCGAAATATAAAGGTAAGAACAAGGACAACAAGAAGGTGGATAAGAAGAAAATTTTAAAGTCGGTTTGAGAATTGTCCCACGTGTTTCAACATATCAAGGAAATTAAGAAGGATCATATTTCAGTTGAATTCTTTTATAACGAATGTAAAGAAAGGTTCAAGCTTGAAAAGGTAACTTCCAAGCCAATCGGCGAATCTAAGACCATAACCGAAAAGGACATCCATCGTCCGGGACTTGCGCTTGCCGGATATTTCGGGCTCTTTACATATAACCGAGTGCAGGTATTTGGCAATACAGAAATCAGATATCTTAAAAAGCAGTTTAATGATTCCGAAAGAAAGAAGATTCTCGAAAAATTTTTTTCATTTGATGTGCCATGTGTCATTGTAACAAATGACAATAAGATAAGCAGTGAAATGATTGAAGTTGCGGACAATAATAATGTTACTGTTTTTAAAACTCCATATCCCACCACGAGGCTTGCATATTTTATTAGCGACTTTCTCGATGATCAATTCTCCACTCAAGCGACCATTCATGGTTCTTTCGTTGATGTTTACGGAGTCGGATTGCTGTTCACCGGAAAATCCGGTATCGGCAAGAGTGAAGTTGCGCTTGATCTTGTGGAGCGTGGGCACAGGCTTGTTGCCGATGATATTGTGGTTGTTACGAAGAAAGGCGAGGGTGTGCTGATGGGAGCAGGGACTGCTCTTTCAAAGCATATTATGGAAATCAGAGGATTGGGGATAATAGACGTGAGAATGATCTTCGGCATACGCTCAATCAGATTTCAAAAGAGAGTCGAAGTAATAGTTGAACTCGAAGACTGGGACAGAAATAAGGCTTATGACAGAACCGGACTGGATAATTCAACGACAACAGTACTTGATGTAAATGCCGAACTCGTTAAGCTACCGATATTTCCGGGAAAGAATATTACTGTAATAGCAGAAGTAATTGCGTTGAACTATTTATGCAAGCATTACGGTTACAATGCAGCAGAGGAATTCAGGAAGCGATTAGAAAAAAAGATAAGCAGCAAGTCGCGCGGACAGGCAAGATCATCCGATGACAGGATCGAACGAACGACTGAATATTTTGAACATGATTTTGAATAACTTTCCCTGCCTTAAAAAAAATACAAAACAATTTTTTTCGGAATCCGAATAATTATCCAAAGATTTTTAATTAAAATAAATCAATATGAAAAAGATAATAATTGCATCACTCATTTCCCTTTTATCATTTACCCTCATCATCAGTTCTTGCGGAAGGAAAAAGGAAACTGCGACGACACATGAAGACAACACGAAATTTCAGCTTACGGAACTTGCCAAGCCTGATACTAAAGGAGCGACAACTGGTGACTGGATTGTAAAGCAGGAGATGTCAGATGCAGAGAAATTAAATCCGACAGTTACTAATGATGCCTCTGCCCAGGGAATTTATATATACATTTTCGAATCGCTGCTCTCGATTGACAGAGAAACTTACGAGCTTGTTCCCAGAATAGCCAAAGCTCTTCCCGTAATCAGCGATGATCACCTTACATATACATTTGATTTGAGAGATGATGTTAAATTTTCCGACGGACAACCACTGACAGGAGAAGATGTAATATTTACAATGAAGACAATCAAGAATCCGTTTACAGACGCGCAAGCTTTGAGAAATTATTTCAATGATGTAAAGAAAGTTGAATTGGTTGACAGCAACAAATACAAGGTCAGGTTTACAATGGCAAAGCCCTATTTTAAAGCGATCTATGCATTAGGCGACATGTCAATTACTCCCAAACATATCCTCGATAAAGACGGCGCGAACGACAAGTTCACCTGGGATATGCTGGAGCAAGCACAATCAAACATTGATCCGAAAAAATTTCCCGAACTTCAGAAGTATGCAGACTTTCTTAATTCGCAGGAGGTTTCAAGGGACGCAAACTATGTTGTAGGAAGTGGTCCCTATTTGCTTGATAAATGGATTACAGGTCAATCTATTACTTTGAAGAGAAATAATAATTACTGGGACAAGCCGGAGATTCCGAATTATCCAGAAAAGCTTGTGTTCAAGACAATTCAGGATCAGAATGCCGCTGTAGTTGCTGCAAAGAACAATGTTGTAGATTATATGTTTGTGATTCAGCCGATTGATTTTGTCGAGAATGTAAAAAATCCGGAGCAATTTCATTTGAAGAAAGCATTGGTGAGTGAGCCGACGTATGTGTTCGTTGCATGGAATAATAAGAATCCGTTATTCTCGGACAAAAAAGTGAGATGGGCATTGAGCTACGCTATTGACCGTCAGTCAATAGTGGATAAGATTGTTTATGGTATGGCAACGCTTGTAAGCACTCCTGTATTTATTAAAAGCAAATATTATAATACTGATCTGCCGGAAATAAAATATGATCCCGTTAAGGCGAAAGAAATACTTGCAGAAGCAGGCTGGAAAGATACTGACGGTGATGGCATTCTGGACAAGGTGATTGACGGAAAGAAGAAAGACTTCAAATTCACTTTCATTAATAATAATAATCCCAAGAGAAAAAAGGTGATGCTCATTATAATTGAGCAACTGAAGCAAATAGGCATTCAGGCTGATCTGCAGGAATATGAATGGTCTGTATTTCTGGACAAGACCAAGAAGCATGAATTCGATGCCTGCTATGCGGCATGGCAGCTTTCCGTAACACCGGAAGATCCTTATCAGATATGGCATTCATCGCAGGCTGAAGGCGAAGGCAGCAATTTCATAAGCTACAATAATCCTGAAAGCGATAAGCTGATTGAACAAAACCGGACTGAATTTGATGATGCTAAACGAATAGAACTGCTGAAGAAGTGGCAGAAGATCATTTATGATGATCAGCCTACAACTTTTCTTTGGGCAGAGCCTTCAAGATATTTATACAGCGACAGATTCCGAAACACAAGATGGTATGCTTTCCCGGATTCCCCGCTGCTTAATGAATGGTGGACACCAAGTGCCAATCAGAGATACAAAGATTGATCGTGTCAGTAATGCGAGTGATGGGTGCATTGAATTCGATATGACAAATATTTAAATAAAAAACTATATTGCACAAAAAATAAATTCCTTGTGGTATATGTCGTTCAGGGGATTTTTAAATAAGCAGGGAAATGACACAGTATGTTATAAAGAGGATACTCCTTTTCATACCTACTCTCATAGTAATTACATTGGTCACATTTCTGATCTGCAGACTTGCACCCGGTGATCCTACCGAAATGAAAATAGGAGCAACTGCCGAGGCGCAAAAGACAGATGCGAAGAATCTGATGACGGAGCAGGCGAAGGAATTCTATAAGAAAAAATTCGGATTGGACAAGCCTCTGTTCATGCAGTATTTTATCTGGATGGGAAATATGCTCCAGGGCGATTTCGGTAATTCGTTCAAGGACAACAGACCTGTGATTGACAAGATACTCGAGAGACTTCCCATTTCGGTAACGATTAGCCTGCTTTCATTTTGTCTGATATACCTGATTGCCATACCCATAGGGATATACAGCGCCGCAAGGCAGTACTCATTTCTTGACAGGGCGACAACCGTCATATTGTTCGTGTTGTATTCGCTTCCGAATTTTTGGATCGGGACGCTTGCAATTGTTTTTTTGTGCAATGTTGAATATTTAAAAATATTTCCGACAGCGGGAATTAAATCGGAGGATTTTGAGTCATTAAGTTTTTTTGGACAGATACAGGACAGATTCATGCATCTGTTTCTTCCGGTAGTCATTACCAGTCTTGCGGCATTTGCATTTTTGTCGAGACAGATGAGAAGTTCAATGCTTGAAGTAATCAGACAGGATTATATAAGAACGGCGAGAGCGAAGGGTTTGTCGGAAAGAAAAGTTGTTCTCAAACATGCTTTGAGAAATTCGCTTATTCCAATCATTACATTGATGGGGGGATTGCTTCCGTTAATGGTTGGTGGCAGTATTATTATTGAATACATATTCTCGATTCCGGGAATCGGACAGCTTGCATGGCAGGCAATCCTTGACAGGGATTATCCGCTGATTATGGCGGAGCTTGTACTTGCTGCATCCATGACCGTTCTTGGAATTTTGCTTGTTGACATTCTTTATTCTTTTGTTGACCCGAGGATTGCATTTACCAAAAAAACAGCTTAATGAAAATGGATCAGGAAAAGGAAACGCTTGAAGAAAGAGTTGAGGATGCTTCGCTTACAAACAACGGTCTCACAAAAGAGCAGATTGAATCGCAGCAGGCTGTTGGTGTTTCATACTGGTCTTTAGTCAAGCATCAGTTTAAGAAAAATAAATTAGCAGTAATTTCAGTTTACATAGTACTGTTTCTTGTGTTCATTGCGATAACAGCCGATTTCCTCGCAAACAGCAAACCGTTATATGCGGTTTATAACGGAGAGACTTATTTTCCTGTCATAAAAGATTATTTAAGTGACATAGGCATCAGTAAATGGTCAGGTGATATGATTAATATTAACTGGAAAGAACTTGATAATAAGAATAAGCTCGAGAGTGTTGTATGGACACCGGTTCCGTACGGTTCGCGGGAAATTGATTTATCGAATGTATTGATAGGTCCGGGTGGTGATCACTATCTTGGAACAGACGGTATAGGCAGGGATTTGCTTGCAGGTTTGATTCATGGCTCAAGGGTGTCGCTGTCCGTAGGATTTGTAGCTGCGGGAATCGCATTAATAATAGGAATTGTACTCGGATCTCTGGCGGGTTATTTTGGAGGAAAGGTTGATTTGATAATCATGAGGTTTGTTGAAATAATGGTAACCTTCCCTTTATTTTTCCTTATCATTACAATTGTTGCAATTTATGGCTCAAGCATCTGGTTCATAATGATGGCAATTGGATTTACAACATGGACAAGTGATGCGAAACTGATCAGAGGTGAAGTTCTGAAGGTTAGAAACATGGAGTATATAACAGCTGCCACTTCAATCGGGCTACCCAGCAGGATGATAATTTTCAGACATGTCATACCCAACGCAATCGCGCCTGTGCTTGTATCGGGTGCATTTGCAATTGCCGGCGCCATACTTACGGAGGCGGCGCTAAGTTTTCTCGGTTTTGGAGTGAGCGCAACCACAGTTACATGGGGTTCCTTGCTTAATGAAGCAAGAAGCGCATCGAGCGCATGGTGGCTCGCAATATTTCCCGGGATGATGATTTTTATAGCGGTTGTTTCATATAATCTGATTGGTGAAGGACTAAGGGATGCATTAGACCCACGATTAAGAGATTGACTTTTTGTTTGTCGGTATTTAATATTGCAAAAAAATTCATTTACAAAAAATTTAACATTTAATTCAGGAGGTATTAAAAAATGGTTTGGACATTAGAACTAGCATCTTACCTCGATGATGCGCCGTGGCCAGCCAATAAGTTTGAGCTGATTGATTATGCAGTACGAACAGGTGCGCCCAAGGAAGTCGTCAACAACCTTAATGATCTTGAAGATACAGAAGAGCCATTCGAGAGCATTGAAGAAATTTGGCTTGATTATCCGACTGACGAGGATTTCTTTTATGATGAAGAAAGCAAGGACTTCTGAATTTTAGCATTCCATCTCTAAAGCCCAATTAATAAAAAATTCATTGGGTTCTTTTTTTCATACCGGGGTTGAAGGATTTGCTCATAAAATGTCAATTGCAAATTTCTGTTCTGTGCCTTTTCCTTCTCTTTTTTCTCAATGCTTTTTCCCAGGACGACGGAAGCAATAAATTTGAGATCGATGATATTAAGATCGAATTCAAAGGAGAAAAAACATTTGAAGAGAACGCACTCACGAATCTCCTCGCATCAAGAGACGGGGACGAATTCAGCATGCCTATTTATCTGCTAGATGTGGAAAGGATTAAAAAGTTTTATTTTGACAACGGTTTTTTCGATGCAGTTGTAGATACGGCGCTTGTTTATTCGGTTGCCGACAAAGAAGTTATCGAAAAGTTTATTGTTACTCAAAATGAACGGTATCGTTACTTTGAGATAAATTACAAGGGACTCGACAGCATTAATGCCAAAGTGATGGGAAAGATTTTTTCCGCACCCAACGTGCTTATCAGTAAGGGAGGATTTTATTCAAGGGACACAATTAACCTGGAAAAGATGCGAATATTAAATGAACTATCCAACAACGGCTATGCAACAGCCCAGGCTGACAATCCGCTTGTGCTTAAGTATGAGACAAATGACCCTCATCTGAAAAATAAAGTTAACATAACTTTAACTTTTAATCCGAAACTGTTGTATGAATTCGGCTCGACGAAGATTAATTTTAAAGGGCACAAGCGCTACAATATTACGGAGAACGATGTCAGGAGAGAACTTACTTATTCCGAAAATCAGATTTATGACAAGGGACAGGTTGTAACCAGCGAGTTAAACCTTGCAAAGATTTCAATTCTCGAATCTCCGAGAATCAGCATTGACAGAGTTGATACCGCGGAACGGAAAATCTACCTCGCAGTAAGTGCCGATATAGGCAACAAGTATGATTTCACTCCGGAAGTTTTCGGTTATTATTTTCAGAATCAATCGTATATCGGTCCGGGTATATCATTTTCCGACAAATATTTTTTTGGAGGCGGAAGAATACTCACAACTACCGCCAGATTCTATTTTCATTCCTTTAGTGATAATCGTCTCGAACTGGTCAATAATATTTATCAGCCGTTCCTTTTCGGCAACAGAAATACTCAAGGCAACTGGAATATCGGTATTGAATACAGACTCAACCCGGATCTCAATGCAACTCGAGTAATAAATTCATTCGGCATAGGTTATGACCTTCCGGCTTATACTTATATCAACAGAATTACTTCAAGCTGGGACATCGAAAATACAAGATATATTTTAAAAGAAGAAATTAAGACAAGTGATTCTACGTCAGAAAAACTCGATTACAATTATTTTACTTCTACCATTGACCTCGGATTGATTCATAATTCACTGAACAATATTCAATTCCCATTCAAAGGATATTTTCAATCGTATGAATTTGAAGAAAGCGGGTTGATCGGATCATGGATCAGCAAGCTGTTCAATACACAGACAATTAGTTATTTCAAATTCACAAATTTTAATTCCTTCTATCAGAATCTTAACAAGCGTGAAGTAAATGTTACTTCTGTGCTTGCGGGGAAAGTCTCAAGCGGGATTATTATTGAATACGGCGACAATACATTTAATCTGCTCGGTCAGGAAGTAAGCTCCGACAGAGTGCCGACTGAAGAAAAATTTGTCTGTGGTGGAAGTTCGAGCATAAGAGGATGGGGAGCCAGGCAGCTTGGCATTGTGGCAAATAAGGAAGCAGGCGGAAATTTCATCATCGAAAATTCCATTGAGCATCGCATCAGGCCGTTTCTTGGATCGAACAATGTGCTGGTCAGAGATGTGGGATTCGCGAGTTTTATTGATTTCGGAAATGTGTGGTCTGAAATAGGCAAATTCAAGCTGAATGAAATCGCGATCGCAGCCGGCGCCGGCATACGCTATTACACTATAATTGGCGCAGTAAGATTCGATGTCGGCTTCAAAATTTATGATCCCCAGCCGGGTCCTGTTGGAGGATCGAACTGGTTATTTGCAAGCGGCTGCAATTTCAGAGACAAGTATAATTTTCAATTCGGGATAGGAAATACTTTCTAAATAATATGTGGTCATCAGTCATAGATCAGAGCAGAGTAAAGAAAATTCTGCAGAATATTTTTTCCGGCGGTAAGATTTCGCATGCTTATATTTTTTTCGGAAGCGAAGGAACTGGCAAAGATGCCCTCGCAATCGAATTTGCAAAACTTGTTAATTGCGACAATCCCGTCAATGGAAATGAGGCTTGCGGCAAATGCAGACACTGTGCCGAGATTGGAACTCTCCGTTCTCCTCTCGCGCGATTTGTGATTGCTCTCCCTTCAGGCAAAAATGAATCTGATGACGATAAGAGCCCGCTTGAAAAACTTGAGAAAGAAGATTTTGAAAATTACATCGAGCAAATTGATCTGAAGTCGAATGATAATTATTACAAAATATTTCTCGAAGGAGCCAATGACATCCGCATCTCAAGCATTCGTCAGATAAAACGCGAAATCTATCTTACCGGCAAGTCGGGAAAAAAGAAAGTGTTCATAATTTCAAAAGCGGATATGATGAATCCCAACAGTGCAAATTCGCTTCTGAAGATTCTGGAAGAACCCCCGGGCGACTCGGTGCTGATTTTGACTACTTCAAAAATTAACTCCCTGCTTCCGACTATCATTGGAAGATGCCAGACAATTAAGTTTGATCCTATACCCAAAGATGAAATCATAAAATATATCCGTGAGAAAATTCCCGGAATGAAAATGCAGGATGCAGAATTTTATGCAGAACTCTCCGAGGGCAGCATTACAAAATGCAATGAAATCATCGGAAATAGTTTTCTTGAACTTAGAGATAAAGTAATTGATTACCTTGCTGCCTTGCTTTCAGGACAATTTCTGAAAATGGGAAATGACATTGACTTTGTAACAGGCAAAAAAGATAAGGGAAGAGTCAGACAATTTCTGTCGCTGCTTGAAATTTGGTTTCGCGATGTTATCAATGAATCAGCAGGAAATGATTCGCTTCTCGTCAACAAAGATAAATCCGAGCGCATTAAAAAATTCAATGCAAACTTTGACTCCGATAATTACGGCATAATCAGCGCGATTGAGGAATCAATACGGGACATTGACAGTAATGTGTTTCCTGAACTGCTGTTGCAAAACCTTTCGCATAAAATTAAATCACTCGTCAGAAAAAAAGCTGCATGATCCAAACAATGTAAAGCATCAGAATTCGACAAAGACATTATCAACATTCCATCCCCCCTTTACTTTGAGTCCTTTCGGATATACTTCAAGTTTTTCCGAAGGAACATACGGAAAATAATTTCCCGTGTCATATCTTCCGTTGTCATTTTCATCTATGAACGCAATCAGTTCATATTCTCCTTCACGGACATCTTCAAATCTGAAACTCAAGTCCGGCTCTGATCTTTGGAAATACTCCGGAGTTTTAGTCTTGGCATCCAGCAATGTCAAATAAACCGGCGAAGTAATTGTATCGGCAGAAACAATTTTTCCTGAAACAGTACCGAAGGAATTTTTCCCTCCGACCTTGAGATTCTTTGTGTACAAATATTTTACGGCAGTATTTGTCAGATCAAATGTCAGCGTAAGATTTGAAAGCGGACTGAATTTATCAGGAGAGAAAACCTCAAGCAAGGAATCATTTATCCAGTTGAAGACCGGTCTGTATTTTTTTCCGGAAACAGTGTCTGACATGGAAAAATTATTTACGATGTCAGACTTTGAAAGCGTATTATCCCTGAAATAAAAATGAAACTTTTGCAAAGGCGAAATTTCGTTTCCCGAAACTTCAATGTCTGAATAAATGAAATTAATGGAATCTGAAGACAGCGACTTTATGAAAGCAACGCCGTAAGATTTTTCCGGAGACATATTCAGGGCAAAATCAATTCCGGCTGCAGATGAATCAGCGGAAAGAATTACATCGCCCGGGGAATTGGATATCTTGTCCACGTCACTGTTATAAAGATTATTTCTGTCCTGATCATCAACTGCATACAGCCTGTATTTGCCGGCAGGGAGATATAAAAATTCAAATGAACCGTCGGGTGCAGGTTGGATCATATAGTCGGGATGATTCTTCTCCGGATTGGTTTTGCTTTCTCCGTGCAGATTTTCATTATATGCAAAAATTTTCACGCGGTCGTAATTGCCTGACACAATCCTGCCGGAAATTTTTCCCTTGTCAATTTTATTGCCAGTCGAAAATGCGAATGTAAACGGAGAGGCAATTCTGTTGCCTCCGCGCAGATCCATAAATCCGTTTCCGATTGTCATTACATAAGTTCTGTTCTTTTCAAATCCCTTTGAGAATTCAATTTCCACTTCGTTGCCGCCCCAATTAAAATTCATTTCTCCCGGAGGAGCAGGTGAGATTAGGAATGATTCTTCAAAACTTCTTCTGTCTGCATATTCGTTGAATTTTAATCTGACAAAATTTCCGCGGAAGTTAACCTCATCAGGACGCGGATAAACAGAAATAATTTTAGGAGGAGACTTATCATCTGCACCTCCCGATGGCGGGAGCTGATTTGCGCATGACAAGAGCAACATTGACGCTGCTATGAGAAAAATCGAAGCTGTAATTCTTACGGGAAACAACCTATAAAAAAATTTTCAAAAATAGTTTGATTACAAAATTAAAGAAAGCGGATTCAGGAAGTGCGCACCGATCTGAACTTCAGCGTAACGTGCGTTCCTTTGCCTTTCTCGCTTTGGAAACTTATTTCTGCTTTCATGTCATCAAGAGTTTTCTTGGTAATGGCGAGACCCAGCCCCATTCCCGTTGACTTCGTGGAAAAATTCGGTTCGAACATATTATTCAGTATTGCCTTATCAATGCCGCAGCCGTTGTCCGAAATTTCTGCAAATACAAAACCGCCGCTGACGTATGTCTTCACTTCGATTACTCCGTTGACTTCTATTGCCTGAACGGAATTCTTAATCAGATTCTGAAATGCCCTGTTAAGCTCATGTCTGTCGGCTAAAATGATCACGGGATCTCTACTCAATGATTCCTTGAATTCAATATTCGGCATCAGCCTGTAGAGCGACATTACATCTTCTATTACCGAATTCAGATCCGTTTCCTGATAGTTCCTGCCGGGAAGTTTTGCGAAATTTGAAAATTCAGTTGCAATGTGATTAAGCTTATCTATCTCATTGATAATAATATTTCTTGTCTTCTTCAGGACCTCCGGAAAACTTTCCTTGTTACCGTTATTGTAAACTTCATCAAGATGCTGAATGGAAAGTTTCATCGGTGTGAGAGGATTTTTAATTTCGTGTGCGACACGCCGCGCAATTTCCCGCCATGCTGCCTCACGCTCCGCCTTTTTGAGGTTCTCTTTGGAGACATCAAGTTCTCTTGACATCTTATTGAATGAATCTACAAGTGTTCCGATTTCATCTTTCCTCTTTATGTTAAGCTCGACATTGCTTTCTCCCTTTGAAATCTTTTCCGTAGCCGTCTGCAGTTTCAGAATTGGTTTTGAAATTCTGTCTGTAAGAAAAGCAACAAACACGAGCAGAAGGATTATCACGATGAAATAAATTCCGAAAATGAATGTAAGTATCTCGGTCTGTTCTTCATTGATTTCATTTTGTTTATAAACTGCCTGTGATGAAATTAATCCTATGATGTTGTTCTTCGAATCAAAATATGGTTTGTATCCGACGATAAAGGGGTAAACTCCGATTTCTTCAGTCTTCGAAAAGAAATCCTTCCGGAGAAATACTATGTTGTAATAGGCATCCGCGTCAACTCTCGTATCCAGCAAGTCTGATTTGTAAAGCTCTTCGTCCGTTGTCGAAACGAGTTTTGTCTTCAGAAAGAGATTAAAATTTTTGTCTGTCTTCAGAAGTCGCGTAAAGATTTTGTTCTGCTCTCTGCTCAAACTATCAGCATCGGAAATCTTCATCTGGTTGCTCTTAATATTCTGCGAGACAAGATTCAAATCAGAAACGATTTCATTCTGAATGTTGTAATCATATTTTTCTTTAATGAAACTTCTCGTATAGACGGCAAGCAGGACAATCGGAATAACCGACACAATAAAAAAAGAAGCAAACAGTTTCTCGCGGAAATTTAACCTCGGTGATCGGATTTTCAGGATTACAAAAAAAGTAATCACCGTAAGCAGCATGAGATAAATGAATATTGCAAAGAGTATATACTTGAGATAAAAAAATGTCGTGAGTTTAAAATCGTTTCTCTTCAGACCGATGGAATAGATTTTTTCATTTTCCGAAATGCTTGCCGGGGTAGCCAGGATATAAAGTGTTCTGTATTTTTCATTGTTGATGGTTTCATATCTCCAGTCAAATTTTTCATTCTTAGCCTTTACGGTTTCGCGGAATGCATCGAGCGAAAGCGTGCTGGTTTTGGAAAGATCAGGGTCTGTTGAACTGACGATTTCTCCCGATACGTATTCCGTGATTATGGGAGTTGAAATGAGCTTATCAAATAAGTTGTCTCTTGAATAATTTTTAAAGAGCTGCATGGATGACTGGAACAACAAATTACTCGTTTCATATTTGACTGCAATCAGCAGATACCCGACATTCTGCTGATAAGCTGTGTTCTTGAGTTCAATTTTCTGCAGGGTTACAATTCCGAGGTAATACTTTTCTTCATCATTCTTGAAGATCATGATGTTATCTGCCGAATAGATACTCGAATTATCGGTGTCGGCTTCTTCCTCTTCGTAATCATCACCTGAATCAACTTCCGTTTCGAGAGAATCATCCGAAATCGTTGTGGTATCTTCGATTACGGGCGGAGGCAGATTTTTTTTAAAGTAATTTCTCTTTGCGAAAGCAGATACGGAATCAATATCAAAACCCTGCGAGTTAAACGTAAAGTCACTTAGGACTTTTTTGCCTGTGTCGAACAAAACCACGGCTGTATTGTAATTTTCTTCGCTGAATTTGCTGTCTGACCAGATTGAGAAAGCAAGTTCGGGAAGCTTGTTCTTGTTTCTGATTTCATTTTCAATTTTTTTGCTCTCGGCAATGGCGGATAACTCTGTCAGGAGCAAGAATCTGATTCTTTCATCGTCACGTTCTGTAATTTTTGTTCCTATGAGTTCAACAAAATGTTTTTCCTGGGAAATGATTTTTTCCAGCAGAATTCCAGGAACGACGATAATGCAGAACAAAATTATGATTGAGAAATTTTTTACGGTAAAGATGCTGCGCTTATTATAATTTATTTTTGAAAGATAGGCTGCAAATCCGAAGCCGGACAAAATTATCAGCAGTCTGAAAATATAATTAATCCGGAACTCGTCGAGCGCCGGAGCAGCCAGCTGATTCACAACAAGGAGCGTTGCGAGCAGCAGCAGGAAAGAATACTTTCTGATATTTTTTCTGCCAAGAAAACTGAATGCATCGTTGCGAAGTATCAGGGATGTAACGCAGATCAGAAAAACGAAGAGAGAAAAGGTTAGAATCAAAACGACAAGCTGTATGATGAACAATTCCGGACTTGGTATGATACTGCTTCTGTCAAAAAACTTAAGGTTTGAATCAAAGACAATACTTTGAATTACGGAACCATAGACGTAGAGCCCCGCAAAAAAGATTGTAATTAAAATGAGATCCTGAAAAATTGCGGTAAATCCCTTCTTGGTACGTATGGCAAAATATCTTCTGTCAATCCTTTTGAATACAAGGCTCGCTCCGTAAAGCGAAATGATAAGTATGAATATTGAAGTGATCAGGAACTCGCCGGGAGATTTTGCAATTCCGAATCCAAACGCAGAGGCATAGAATGCAGGAGAAAAAATTTCGAAATTCAGAAGCCTCGAAGGAAACGAAAATTCAAGCCACACGAGCCTGATCACAACAAGAGTTGCGGCAAGCAACAGGAATTTCAGAACCGGAGAAGATGTGCCGAGTATGAATCTCAAGCATATCAGGAGAATAATTACGCTCAAACCGAAGACAAGCATCGAGATAATTTTTCTCGAAAGGTTATCTATGGTCTGTGCGTGAGTGATGGAGCTGTATTTCGGAACGAGTAGAACGCCAATGACGGTGCCGTCAATTCCGTTCAGATAGACAGGAACGTTTTCATTAAGGAGAGTCGTGTCAAAATCAATTTTTCCGGATATCGGATTTCCGGGGTAGAGTTCCGATGTTACATTTAACTCTTTTCTTATGTCGCTAAGAAGTCCCACGTTTTGAAAGAACTTATTGTTGATCTGATACTTGATGTCAATAAGCCTGGCAGTAAGAACAATGCCTGTAATGTAAGTTTTGCTGATATCATAAATCGGGAAATACGTTACGAGATAAGTATAGAAACCTATTTCTTTGATAATGGAAAACTTTTTTCCGCCGGAGCATTTCTGAAGCGAGTAAATATCGGAATCAATTTTTCTTCCTTTGAATGCAAGGAGTTCGAGGCGCGTGTTGTAGAATTCAACCTGATATTCTTCATTCAATCTTTTCTTGAACAGGGATTCAAAAAGTTTTTTTGAATCGCTCTTCTGAACCTGCTTGACGAGTTCCGGATCGTTTGCAAGATTATCTGAAACGGCAATTAATTCCGATTCGTAGGAATTAAACTGTGAAAGAGCAGTATTGTATCGTTCTGCGTTTTTCTCTTTTTCAAGTTCACTCCAGTTGGAAGCTGATGATGATTTGATATAGTTGGACAGGAAAAAAATTATAGCAATCCATACCAGGATAAATCCGGCAATTATAAGTAAGGTCTTAAATCTTTTTCGCGTCAGGATTTGCAGGAAGTTTTTATCGGACGGTGTTGCTTTTATGTTCTCCACTCATGCCCCCGTCTTACAGCGATTGAAATTTAGAAACAGAAATCAGATGAGCGGGAAGCGTCTCTGAAAAAGGATTTGATCTGATACTTTGAAATTTTTCTCTCATAATGGCTTTTCATAAACTGAATTCTGACATGACGGTATATCAATTAATCGAAATCTGATCAACGAGCCATGTATCGCCTGTATATTTCAATGAAACTGCGACCTTTAGACTTTTCTTTCCCGAGCCGACAAGGTATGAATAGATTCCGTTTGCAAATGAATATGTGTTGAACCTGCTTGAGCGAGTATATTTAAAATTCTCAACCGTAAAGTAATCCATGAAATTCTGAAGTATCAGTTCTGCCTGACCATGACTGTAGTAGCCTTTTTCGTTGCCTATTATATTTAGATAAACCTGCGAATCAAAGTATGACGTAATGGAATTTACATTCCTGTATGAAAGTCCCGATCCAATATCTACAAAAGCTTTCTTGCAAAGGTCATACTTAATTCTTAAAGATTCACTTTTGTATTTTTTATCTTTCCACCATTTGTCTTGAGAAAAAAGATCCTTTGAAGCAATGAAACATAAAATTACAGTCGGAATAATAATGAGGGTTGGCAGTCTGCGCATTTTGAATAATACCGGTTGAAGCAAATTAAAAAAATCCGCTTCATAATGCAATTTAGAACATTGAACATTGACCATTGACGATTGACGATTGACGATTGGATTGACGATTCACGATTGACAATTCACGATTGACGATTCACGCGATTCACAATTGAACAACACCATTTCTTTATTGACAATACTATAAATAATCAATAATTTCACCGAAACGCATTTCTAAGTATCACTTTTAATTAACCAACTATTTATTAAATCAAAGTAAACAAAATGAAATCAAAGTTATTGATTTATTTTCTTCCTTTGGTTGCTGTACTATTCTTGATTTATGGATATTCAGTAATGGATAATCCGAAGAATGATGAAGCCCCCATAGGTTCATTTGTAATTAATGACCAACTTCCAATTGTTACTCCCACACAATCTGACACAGCGACACCTTCAGATTTTCCATATCCAAAGGTATGGGGATGGGTTTATTCCGGAATTCCTAATATTAACGGCGGAACTGTCGGAGCTTGCTATTTCAAAGGTAAGTACATTCAAAATCGCTGGAACTTGGCGACACTCTGGAGACTTAATCCCGATGGTCCGGGAGGAGGTCCGGGGACAATTGCAGACTCAAATACAAGTTATGGAAACGGTGGTGCAATAAGAGACATGACTGTCGCTCCCGATGGTTCAGGTGCTTTCTATTTGTGGGGAGGAAAAGCCTCTACTCAATTATTTAAAATGGACTCACTCGGAAATGTAAAAGCTAGCTATACACATTCCGGAGCTGCATACAGAGCCATAACTTGGGATCCCAACAGAAAAGGTTTCTGGAGCTGTAACTTTTCAGATAATATAGTTTGCAGAGATACACTCGGAACTGTATTGAAGACAATCACTGCTTCAACAATTACCGGAAAATACGGAATGGGATTTGATAGTGTAACAACTCAAGATAGCGCGTTCTTATGGGTTTGGTCGCAAAACTTTAATAATCCAAGTGATACAACTAATGATTTGGTGAAAATAAATATTCAAACCGGTCAGATTGTGCGTACTTATAATTTCAATAAAGGTTCAAACATCGCAGGCGGTGCTGAAATATTTGTAAAAGACAATTCGGTACTATTGGCTTTGAACTTTCAGAATTATGCAGTGTCCGCATATAAGTTGAAAGACTTAACTCCACCTCCATCAGGCGATACAGTACTGGTATTGGTACATGATTCGGTAGTATCAGCGACGACACAAAGGAAAGCCGATAGAGACAGTATGTATGCAAACATCAGGCCTCTAATCGGAAATTATAAGGTAATGTCATTTGATACAAACACAGTATTCCCGAATCTTTCATCATACAAGACAATATTGATACAGGAGACGAGTTTTGATGCGGCTGTATGCAGATATCTCGGAGCGGCAGCCAGAGGTCAGTTCATAGCATGGCTCAATTCAGGAACAGCGCAGAATAAGAAATCGCTGATAATGGTAGGCGGTGATCTGGGCTATAACTACAGCAGGTCGGGAAGCGGCGGACGAGATCTTGTATGGTCGGAAACTTATGGTAAATTTACTTATGTATCAGATAACGGAGCAACGGCGCAGAATGCAACACAAGGCGTAACAATAGATGTAGGAAATGTGAGACAAATGACAAGTTCACCTCCGGGCGGAGGTTACTGGCCTGACGGATGTAATGTAGTTTCAGGCGGTTCATCAACCCTATACATGTATCAGGGCAGGACGCCAACGGATCCTGTTGCAGCAATCGGAAATGTACAATCCGGATTTGTAGTAGCATCAGTATTTCAGGATCCGAGATATTATACGGGAGCATTCGGACCGGTAATACGTGCAGTGATCGGATGGGTACAATCAAACGGTGGAGTGATTACGGGAGTTAATAATCCTAACACAACGAGTCTGCCGAATGAATTCAGCCTTTCACAGAATTATCCGAATCCATTCAACCCTGCAACAAAGATTAAGTATTCCATTCCGAAATCGGGTCTTGTCACATTGAAGATCTATGACATTCTCGGAAAGGAAGTAACAACATTGATCAATGAAGTAAAGAATGCAGGCACATACGAAGCAGTATTCAACGGAACAAACCTGTCGAGCGGAGTTTATTTCTACAAACTCGAAACCACAGGCTTTGTTGATACGAAGAAAATGTTCCTGCTGAAGTAAAAGCTATTTTTTTAATTTTTTTCAAAACTCCATCCTTCTTAATTGAGGATGGAGTTTTTTATTTGCAATAATGGTTCTCACTATGGTTTTCTTCGGCTCTGCATTACATCCGTCCAAAACGATTTTTCACAGCGGGTTTGTTTTCAAAAAAATATTTTAGCTTCCGAGTTTGATATACTTTCTAAGTTATTACTTGATTTCAAAATTAATTTGGGCAGTATTGGATCTGTATGATCTGAAAATCCAATTTTCTTATTGACAATAGAAATTATTATAAATAAATTCTTAATTATAGTAATCAAAAGATTTTTCCAAAACTAACAGCAGGAGGAAAAAATGAAAGCAGGATTATTTTTTTGCTTCGTTCTGATGTGCATTCTTTCAGTTTTGAAAGTAAATGCGCAGAACGCGGATTTCAGTACTGCCGGGTCAGGGGAAGCCAGAGTCCCTGCATTTAACGAGACTGAATCAGCATTGACAACAGCATCATGGACTACACTTACAGCATCACCGCATGCTGTTTCAAGAAGTTGTTGTGTATATATAGTAGTAGGAGGGACGCCTTATATTTATCAGTTTGGCGGAGGTGCAACTACGCAGCTCACTAATGTTGCAAGGTATAACATTACATCAGCAACGTGGACGAACAATTATTCCACAATGCCTTTTGCGATTTCAGCAGGCTCTGCAGTGGCTGATGGGGACAGCGTTATTTACGTTTTCGGAGGAAACAACCCTGTGCTCGGAAAGACATTAAAGTACAATGTAGTCGCTAATACATGGACAACTTTAGTAGACGCGCCAACACCGGCAACCGACATGCTTTGCGTAAAGTATCAGGATACTCTGGTATATGCTATCGGCGGCGGAGATGGCTTGTTCGGAACAGGTATTAACAACGGAGTAAGATTATTTAGAATGAGAAGCGGAACATGGACAGCCCTGGCAAACTTCCCTGTTGCAATAAGTATGATGGGAGGAGGAATTTATCGTGACACAATTATTGCAGTTGCAGGGTGGCTCGGCGCAGCTCCCGGAAGTTCAGCAACAAGAAAGGGTGTCATTAATCCTTCAGATCCAACAAGCGTCACCTGGACAACTATTGCAAATTATCCCACCGGCGGTGTAACGCGTATGGCTTCATACGTTTGCATGATTCCGGGACAGGGAGTTGGAATTGCATGCACAGGCGGAGCAGTTGACGGCGGAACTATCACGGCTGCTTCCAACTTCTGGAACTTCTGCACACAATCGTGGCAGCCTCTTCCGGCAAATTCTCAAGCGAGATCAAACTTCAAAGGTGCAGGCGTTGGAAATGCGGATATGTATGTCGTTGGAGGTTTTACAACAGTTGGCGTCGGAACATTTGAGAAATTAAATTTCACACAGATAGATGGAACGTGTGCAGGTGGTCCTCCACCTCCATCGGGCGATACAGTATTGGTATTAGTACATGATTCGGTAGTATCAGCGACGACACAAAGGAAAGCCGATAGAGACAGTTTGTATGCAAACATCAGGCCTCTAATCGGAAATTATAAGGTAATGTCATTTGATACAAACACAGTATTCCCGAATCTT
>JBDHXH010000026.1:0-35617 GCA_039810605.1 Ignavibacteria bacterium
CCGGACCGGTTTCCCTTAGCAAGCCGGAAGGAGTGAAGCTTGTTAAAGTTATATCTGCAGACGATATGTTCAGAAAGGTAAAGTCGGAATCTGCAGAAAAAGACCTGATAGTTATGGCTGCTGCAGTCGAAGATTTCAAACCCGTCAAGAAAATCAGCAATAAGATTAAAAAGGAAGACAAAGATAAATTTGTTTTTGAATTCATGAAATCCGTTGACATACTTGAATATCTGGGAAAAAATAAGAAGAGATACAAGCTGATAGGATTTGCCGTTGAAACCGAGAACGAAATCAGCAATGCATTGAAGAAGTTGAAAAATAAAAATCTGGATCTGATTGTATTGAATAATCCTGATGTCAAAGGTGCAGGATTTGGCGGGGACACAAATGTTGTGACACTGATTGACAGGACACAGAGAAAATCGTTCCCAATGATGAGCAAGTTTCAGGTTGGAAATGCGATACTGGACAAATTTCTCAAAATGAAATGAGATGAAGAGCCGGTCTGAAATAATTTCCGATGTGTTGAACTATCTGCATTTTTTTGAAAAACATTTTCAATATACATTATACAAAAGCGAGACAGGACGAATTTATGATGAAGGAGAATTTGATCATGACAATTCATCTTCAGCTGAAATTACCAATGTCAATGAATCGTCAAGCAACGAAACAGATACACTGAAAGTAAAGGATTCTGTGAGGCAGTATTCAATTGTCAGAGAAAGTTGGATGGATTGTGCCGATTTTGATTCGTTTGAAAATGAAATAAGAAACTGTCAAAAGTGCGGACAGCTTTCAAAGGCAAGGAAGCAAATAGTTTTCGGAACAGGTAATCCGGATGCAGATGTCGTTGTTGTTGGTGAGGCACCTGGCGCTGATGAAGATGACCAGGGGAAGCCGTTTGTTGGGAGAGCAGGAAAGCTGCTGACAGACATTCTTAAAGCAATTAATTTTTCCCGTGATGAAGTTTTTATTTGCAATATTTTGAAATGTCGTCCGCCCGAAAACAGAAATCCTTTGCCCGAAGAAATTGCAAACTGCGAGCCGTACTTATTCAAGCAGCTTGAAATGGTAAAGCCCAAACTAATTCTTGCTCTCGGTGCTTTTGCCGCGCAAACACTGTTGAAGACAAAAGAACCGCTTGGAAGGCTCCGCGGAAAATTTCACGAATATAAAGGAGTAAAAATGATGGTAACATATCATCCCGCTGCCTTGCTCCGGAATCCAAATTGGAAAAGACCGACGTGGGAAGATGTACAGCTCTTCAGGAAAGAGTATGATAAGTTGATAAATGAGTAGAGTATTGAACCCTGCAATTCAGATTCTTATAAAAACAATTTTTGTAAAAACATTTTTTATTGATATTAGTCTTTGAAGAAGAAAACACCCAAGACAAAGCCGGATGAAGTCCTTGACGAGTCAATGGAAGCGGAAGGAGGAAGGATTCCCCCAAACGCGCTTGATCTCGAATCAAAGATACTTGGTTCCATTCTGATTGACAATGGCGTGATGAACGATGTAGTTCAGCTGCTTGACCCAAAACATTTTTACAAACCGGCACATGGTATTGTATTCCATGCAATGATAAATCTTGACGGGAAAAAGGAACCGATTGATCCTCACACATTGAAAGAAGAGCTTAAGAGGATGGGAAAGCTCGAAGAAATAGGTGGCATTGAATATATTATTGACATGACTACATCCGTTTCAACATCTGCCAATGTTGAATTTTATACAAGAATTGTCTTTGAAAAATTCATACTAAGAAATCTCATCAGCATTTCTTCAAAGATTGTTGAAAATTGTTTTGATCCGACTTCAAATACATTTTCAATCCTTGATGATGCCGAGCAAAAAATACTTGATGTATCGGAATCATTGTCAAAGAAGAAAGTTCTGTCTGTCAAGGATGAGCTTGAGAATCTCATTGAAAAAATCGGAGCGCAGAGGGAAAATAAGAATGCAGTTATCGGCGTTCCGACAGGGTTTACAGAGCTGGATGAATATACTGCCGGATTTCAGAAATCGGAGCTTATTGTAATTGCGGGTAGACCTTCTCATGGAAAGACGGCATTTTCAATTAACATCGCACGCAATGCAGCAGTTGACCATGGTAAGTCGGTTGCGATTTTCAGTCTCGAAATGTCTTTCAGAGAATTGCTGCTTAGACTGCTGGCAGGCGAAGCAAGAGTTGACGGAAAAAAGTTGAAGACAGGGAAATCCCGCGTCGAAGAATGGAACAGAGTTTTACAGACATATCACAACCTGAAGACTAATTTATTTATTGACGATACAAGTGAACTTTCAATCCTTGAAATTCGGGCAAAAGCACGCAGGATGAAACAAGAATATAAAATTGATATGATTGTGATTGATTATCTTCAATTAGTCAGAGGTCCGGAGAATTCTGAACGAAGGGATCTTGAGGTAGCGTATGTTTCGCGCGGGCTTAAGGCTCTTGCAAAAGAATTGGATATTCCGGTCGTGGCCTGTGCACAGCTCAACCGTTCCATTGAGCAGAGGGGAAAGGAGAAAAGACCACAGCTTGCTGACCTGCGGGAATCGGGTGCAATTGAGCAGGATGCAGATGTTGTTATCTTTGTTCATAGACCTATTATGGGAATGAAAGCTAATCATGACGATCCCGATTATGAAGATTTGAAGAGGAAAGCAGAAATTATTATTGGCAAACAAAGAAACGGTCCGGTGGGTGATTTTGATTTGGTATTCCTGAACGAGTATGCAAGGTTTGAAAACAAGATTAAACATCCCGTTATCGAAATCCCCAAATCGGAAAAGGTTGATTCTCCTTTCTGAATGCAACGCACAATAAGTGAGGAATTTATATAAAAAAGCAGGTATCAATTTGAACTGATACCTGCTTTTCAAAAAAACACAGAAAGAGTTTTATAATTTCTTTTCTGAACTCTTCTTTGAATCACACTTCGAATCATCAGAACATTTACCTTCAAGCTTCTTTTCCTTTACAGAAGCTGCTACTACATCTGAAGTTGTTTCTGAAGGTGAAAAATAGACTTTAACATTTGTCATTTTAGAAGCAGAGCAGGTTTCTCCGTATTCAACTTCTTTTACTCCGGAGATTCCCATCAATTCACTTGAGACACCACTTTTGCATCCGTCGCAGTGTATCTTATCGGTGACGAATTCATAAGTTGAATAACCGCCCTTATCGTCAGATGTACTTGCACCGCTCATGTTTTTATCGGTACAACCTGATTTTGTTTCGGCAGAACTTGATTTTGTGCAGGATGTAGAACAGTCTTTCTTACCGTCTTTGTCATCAGCTACAAGATTACTTTTTTGAGAATAAATAAAACCGAACACCAATAGAACTATCAGTGAACCGACAATAATAAGCTTCTTTTTCATGTTTGTTATGTTTGATTAATTAAATAATATTAAATAATATAGTTTACTTCTGAAATTACATTGAATCATCGTCAACCGAATCATCCTCAACATTGACTTCTATTTTTCTGACACGTTTTTCTGAACCTTCAGTCCTGATCTTTCCTTTATTTACACTTTTCCCGGTGATGACATTGTACTCATAAGGACAACCCGATTCGTTTGTAAATGATTCCAATTTATTTAGCTCTGATTCAGGACTAGTGCAGCCTGTAGTATTCCGCATCACATTATATTCGAAACCATTTCCTGTTTTGTTTTCAAAATCTTTATGAAGGAGATTTGTTCTTGTCCTTAATTCCCTTGTATCCGCGACACCGTCTAAATTGCTATTGTGTCTTGTTTCGATTTTCAATTGTTTGCTCGGTAACTGAATCCTGTCGCCGTCTTTTACCAACTGCTCCAGTTCAGCCGTAAAGTCAACATTTTTGTCGGCAGAAGGTCTTACGTTCTTGGCTTGCATTTCCGGACCTGTTTCTGAAATCAGGAAATCATCAGAGCTTGTGAAAGGTACATGTCCTTTCTTAACATTCACTCCCGGCTTCAGTTTCTTACCGCGGTGAGTAAAGCTTGACATTTCTTTAAATGCAAAGAAATCACAACCGCTTAAGGCTTCAATATCATTTGAACTAAGAACTGCCCTGACGGAACTCTGCAGCTTTTCATTAATGTCATCGCCAAATTGATAATAGATAAAACCCGCAAGTAGTGAAACTATCACTGATGAAATGAACCTTGACTTGTCTTTCATGGCAGTTGCAATTAAAGTTTCAAAATCGAGGATTGTGACTTGGCAATATAGCGTAAATTATCGAAAATAAAAATATTTTTTAAAGGTACAGAGTTGCCAAAAAAAGCGAAGCATAGATTCTGGTGTATTGAAGTCAACATCTTTTTATTACAACCAGAGTCCTGTCATCGGAATAGGTGCCATGCGCAGAGAATTTCACGACATCCTCAATTATAAGTTCTGCAATTTCCTTCGGACTCCTTTCTTTATAACGAATTATGGATTCCTTCAATTTTTCTTCACCGAAGAACTCGAAATTTTCATTAGTCGCCTCAACTATTCCGTCTGTATAAAGAACGAGAACATCTCCTTCGCTAAAGTTGATGCTGTCTGAAGTGTATTTCTGAAATGGAGCAGGACCCAGCACAGGACCGGTTGCGGGAAGGAGTTCGATTTCATTTGTGTCCGAATGTAAAAACATCGGCGGGTTCTGACCGGCATTGACAAACTGGCATAGACCTCTTTTGCCTGTTATTAGTTCGCAATAAAAAAGTGTAACGAATCTTTCGTAAGGAAATGTTTCGTAAACCAGATTGTTAATTTTATAAATCATCGTTGTCATTTTGGACTGATATTCTACACCCATTTTCAAAGCGCCGGAGACATACAATGACTGTGCTGCTGCGGAGAAACCTTTCGAAGCAGCATCACCGATTGCAATGCCGACTCTTTCCTTATCAACACTTTCGAGATAGTCATAAAAATCTCCTCCTACAATTTTATCCGGAAGGGACAGTCCGAAAATTTCATAACTGCCGAATTTTAATTCATGATCGGGAAGAATGCTTTTCTGAATCTCGCTTGCCTTCTCCAGTTCTTCGATGTTTTCCTTTGCTGCGCTTTCGATGTTTCGTGTTCGCAGAATATTGCTGATTGTCATGCTGATGATGTTCAGCGTATTGAGAAGATCCTCTCCCAGAGTTTTTGCATTCAGCGCAATCAGATATTGATACAAAAAGTAAATCTCACATCCGGGTTCCTTGATTTTATATCGCTTCCCTGCGCCTGTTGCGGAATATTGATAGATCCCTTTTTCGATGAGGTATTCGTCCGTCTCTTCGGCAATAAGCGATCTGAACTGGCCAACTTTTCTGAACATAGGGTATTGCGTGACTTTAAGTTTATATCCCTGGTCTATGTGAGCGACTTCGCCTCTTTGTATGATCAAAGTATAGGCGTCCTTGTCGTCGCTTAGTTCCCATATTCTGCCGCCGATGATTGCAGTCTCTTCGTTATTGATAATTTGTTCAAGGACATAAGTCAAAAGCTCCTCATCAGATTCGAGCTTCGGAGCTTCTTTGGCAATGTTTTCAATGGTGCGGTATAATTTTTTTTGTTCCATAGTTTTTAATTTATACGAATTTCAGGTGCAGGTTCTTTGCCGGTGATCTTATCCAGCCTGTTTCTGTTTCTTGAATAATAAATTTCGCCGAGTTCCGCGCACAGTACGAAGATAACGGAAAGGTAATAAACATAGAAGATGCTTATTACAATGGTTGCATAAGTTCCGTATATGCGTCCGTAGTTTGCAATCTTCAGGATATAAATTGCAAACAGATACTTCAGCGTTTCGAAGAGTATAGTTGCTATTGTCGTTGAGTAAAGAATTACCTTCTTATTAAATTTCCAATGAGGTACAAGAGCATAAAGTACATAGAACAGACAAAAAGATATGATGAACCCTACAAACATCGGCACAAGTCTCTGAAAAACAGTAAGTGCTACTGCCTCTCCCAAAATTCCCTGCGAATACTCCTCAAAAATCTGAACGGATGAAGTCAGCAGCATTGAAGTGATGAATAAGGATACGCTGATTATCACAAGAAGAAAATCACGAAGCTTTCCAGTGATATAACTAAGTCCGGCGTCTATGTTATAAACTTTTCTTAAAACTTCACGCATGGAACTGAAAAGTCCGCTCACTGTCCAGAACAATCCGCCAAGACCAATCAGTCCGGTAAGGAATGTATTTGATGACAATTCTTTTGTCCTCTCCGTAAGTTCAAATATGAATCTTTCTTTATATTGACCCGGAAGAGGAAGCATGCTGTTTAGATAGTTGACAAGTTTTGTCTGAACTGCCTGGCTGTCAAGATATATTCCGAGTATGGTAAGTAAAATCAGAGTAAATGGAATCACGCATATCAGCATGTTGAATGATATGCCTGATGACATTATCCAGATATGATCGTTATCAAATTTCCGGAGGAGGTTTGTAGTATAATAGCTGATTGTTTCATACAGACTTGTCTTTTTGATATTTGCTATTAATGATTTGATCTTATTCAAGCTTCCCGGATTTCCTTTCAATGAAGCTTAGAAAATTTTCGCTGAAAATTATTTCCATCATTTCAAAAATCTTGTCACTTGTAATAGTATCTCCGGAAATATGCCGTGCTCTGCTTCTGATAAAGAGATAAGCTTGTTCGCTCCCGGCTCCGCTTTTTAACGGTCTTAAAAAATCAATTCCCTGAACAGCACATAAAAATTCAATTGCAATTATTTTCTTTACATTGTTGATTACATCATAACACTTGGTTGAACTTATGGAGCCCATCGAGTTATGATCTTCTTGGTTAGCGCTTGTCGGGATTGAATCTACCGATGCAGGATGGCACAGTACTTTATTTTCGCTAACGATTGATGCGGCAGTATACTGCGCAATCATTAATCCGGAATTCAAGCCGCCCTTATCTGTTAGAAATCTGGGAAGTCCGCTCAAACTTCCATCAACAAGTCTCGCAGTTCTTCGCTCGCTTATATTCCCGAGCTCGCTCATTGCAATTGCAAGAAAGTCAGAAGCCAATGCAAGCGGTTCACCGTGGAAGTTGCCGCCTTCGATATGTTCGCTTGTTTCAGGAAATATCAACGGGTTATCGGTTGCGGAATTTATTTCAATCTCAATAATCTTTTTGCAATGATTAATTGTATCTCTGACTGCGCCATGAACCTGCGGCATACAGCGCAGTGAATATGCGTCCTGAACTTTTCCGCAGTCCTTATGCGAAAGCATGATTTCGCTGTTCTTCAATAGTCTGCGCAAATTTCCCGCGGCAGAAATCTGACCTTTGTGGGGACGTACCTTTTGAAGAGCATCTGAAAATGCCTTTGAAGTTCCCCGCAATGCTTCCAGCGATAAACTTCCTGAAATGTCGGCGAGCTTTGCAAGTTGATGAGCGTCATAAATGCTCTTGCAAAGAAATGCGGACATGAGCTGCGTACCGTTTATCAGCGCCAGTCCCTCTTTCGCCGAAAGTTTTATGGGTGAAATTTTATTTTCCTTCAACGCAATCTTGCAATCGGTAATCCTTCCATTGAACTTACATTTCCCTTCGCCGATAATGCAGAGCGCAAGATGCGACAGTGGAGCGAGATCACCGGAACTCCCGACGGAACCTTGCGAAGGAATTAAAGGGACTATTCCCGAATTGAAAATTCCAATAAGATGATTTATGAGCTCAAGTCTTACACCGGAATATCCTGCTGCTAATGAATTAATTCTGAAAAGCAGCATCAGTCTGGCAATGAAATCAGGAACATATTTCCCGACTCCCGCGGCGTGTGACAGAATGAGGTTTCGCTGAAGTGTCTCAAGATCTTCTGAAGATATTTTTACGTCTTTAAACTCTCCGAATCCCGTCGTGATTCCGTAGATAATTTCACCGCTTCCGGTCCATTTCTCGACAAGTTTGCGGGATGAATCAATTTTCTTTTCCGAAACTTTGCTTAGCGAAATGTGCCGATTTGATAGTACAATGTTAACCGAATTCTCTACCGTCAGATTATTTCCGGTAATTAGAAATTTTTTATGAGGCATGTTTCAATATACTAATGAAGCGAAAAAGTAAAAAGAGAGAATAGGCATGGGTTTTGTCAATTTATGCTAAACGGCAATTGTGCTTCATTTGGAATGAAGTTTCCGAGTAAGAGCACCGTGGGTTTGAACTAATTCAGTTAATTTATCAGACATAAATGATTTAGAAATATAAACCGGCTCCGAATGTCAGCCGGTTGTCGGCTCGTTTTCTGCCTGTTGAAACAATGTTTGAAAACGCATAAGTATAATTTGAATTTAGCCTGAACAAACTACTCAAGGGAAATTCAAGCGATGTATCAATAAATAAGTTATAATTTGAAAACGCATCATGCAAGGGCTGATACATTGTCATAAAATTTAACGTCATCTTTCCATCAAAGAAATCCTGTCTGGTTTTTAATCTTAGTGAAAATCTTATCTCGCTATGATTTATATTTCCCGGGAAATCAAATAGACCAAGATACTCATAAATCCCTGCTGCCGAAAGAGATGTCTTATGATGCTTGTCTTTTATGAATGTATATTTAAGACCAACTCCTGACTGCGACCTTATATCAATTCCTTTGGCGAAGTTGTATTCCAGGTACTGAAGTATAAAAGGTGAGTATGTATCATTATAAAGAAAATCCATGTTGAAAGTACCGAGATAAAGGTTATCATCCTTCTTTCCTCTGTTCTCACCATAAGTTCCTGTGAACGTAAATATGGTTTCCAGGATTTTCCAGTTAAACTTAAGTTCGCCCTTCCCCTGTGTAATGAATTTGCTTGTGTTCCCGGATTGGTACAATCCGCTCACTACAATCGAAGCAGTAACATGTTTCGTTGAATCATTTACTTTATCATTTGGTCTGCAAATATTTGCGGATAAAAACAATGTTGCAAAACAAAATATGAAAAGTTTCATTCATTATAATTTGTGATTTATGGCAAACGACTTACTAAATTCAGATTTAGATACAAAACTAAAGTCAGAGGAAGCCGGTTGCAAGTTAATAGCATTTCACAGGAGGCCTTTCTTGAATCCTTGTTAGAAATGTCATTGCAATCATAATTCAGGCATTCTAAATTATTCTGTGTCAAACCAATAAATCCAAATTAACTCAAATAAAGAATACCTCAAGCAACTAAAATTTGTTTTACACGTAAACTTTTAAACAAGTAATCAAATCACATTGGCTAAAGAAAGTATATTTAAGCGCGTCTATGATTTTTATTCTTCCGATTTGACTTCGGCAGAATTTGAGAATCTCTTTCTGAAAGAAACTCCTTCCAGATACAAATATTACGTGGACAGAATGGAGAAGCCTCGCCAACATGACAATAAGTTTGTTGAACTGCTTTCATTCGCAAAAAATCTGGTAAAAGCATTTCTGAAAAAACTTTCACCTCTTGTCAGAATCATATACTCCGTGATGTTTCTTGCCTTCTTCCTTTCAATGTTTCAGGATAACTGGGATCTTGCCCTGTTCTCTTTTGTTGTTCTTAATCTTCTCTTTGTATTTGAAGTTGCGGACAAACTAACTGCAAAAGATGAGCTTGAGGTTGCGCGCGATGTTCAAACAAGTTTGATTCCGTCGGATCCTCCTGCTGATGATTCACTCGACATTTCATTCTATTATGAGACAGCAAGAGAAGTAGGAGGCGATTTCATTGACTTCATTCCGAAAAATGATGAATCATATTATATTTCGATTGGAGACGTTTCGGGGAAGGGGATGTCTGCCGCGCTGTATATGATGCAGGTCAGACTGCTTATCAGGTATCTTTCTGAAAATTATGATTCACCGAGAGAGATTTTAACCTTCCTCAATAGAAATATTTTCCGTCATATAAAGAAAGGGTTGTACCTTAGCGCTGTGATTGCGGACGTTCGTGAAAAAAATTTAAAGGTTTGCAGGGCGGGACATACTCCTTTAATATATTATAATGCAGAAGAACAAAGTTGCTCGCTGATCAAACAAAACGGAATGGCGGTTGGTTTGTGTACCGGAGAATTGTTTGAGCAGAGTCTGGAGGAATTTGATTTGAGTTTGAAGAAGAATGATATTGTCCTTTTTTATTCTGACGGATTGACCGAAGCAATGAATTTTGACAAGAAAGAATTTGGTTATGAAAAGATATATGAACTGATAAGAAGCAATTCACATAAAAATTCGGAAGAAATCAAAATGGCAATCCTGTCTGAAGTATCAAAATTCAGAGGGTACGCAGAAGTTCATGACGATCTCACAATGATATTGTTGAAAGCAAAATAATATCGCCCCAGAAACTCTTAGGGGATCGATTTATATATGATCCATTTTTGAGAACCCGGTACAATAAATGGTGCAAGCGCTTCGGAATATTGCCTGAACTGCGGCTGTGACATATCTTCAAGCGCCCTTTCAAAATCCGCAAGCGAATCGAATATATACTCATCAACTATGTAAGAAGCACTCATGCCTGCGAAGCCATTCATCATTCTGTTTTGAGAGACTTTGAAGTTTGACGATCTGAACTTCTCTTCTCCCCACTTTTTCATTATGTCAATTGCTTCCTTCTGTTTACCATAGACAATTTCCAGCGTCCATTGGCAAATAAATTTTGGTTTGTTCATATAATTTTTTTCTTTATGAATAATTCCTCCTAATTTGTAACCATGAAAATTTGATTCTTACCATGCATAAATTAATTGGATCAGTTTGTAAATTTTTCGCAAAATGAAAATAGTGTTTTCTTTTATAATTTTTTTTTTTATTTTTTCCACTCAAGAATTTTATTCAATAACCAATTAATAGAAAGGGTATAATCCTTACCAACTAAGGAAATTAATACTGTTATTGTTTTGGCTTTTGTAACATATAATTGATATTAACCTCCAATTCTATTTCTCCCCCAACTGGTCTAGAATGCGGTAAGATAATGTATGAAAAAGTCATTTTACTTTTTCCTATTAGCATTTGTTTCGATTTCGTACTGGGGAGCAACTCCTGAAGAATCAGCAGCAAGTCCGAATGAAATTACTGCAGTTTCAGTAAGCTACTCGCAGCTTCCAAGAAATTTGCAATTCTTTGCAAGAGATGTCAACGATTCCGCAAATGTGATTTTTTCAGGAACGGTTCTGACTTCGGGTTACGATTCCATATATCTGGAGACATACAAAAACAATATATTATGGAAAAGGAAATCCCAGAAATTGACTTATCTGGCGGGCACATCGCAATTTTCACTGGGTCAGAATATTCATTCTGAACTGTCCGAATACAAATTTAAACTTTTTGTAAAACTTGGCGCAGTAAGCACATGGCTTAAGACTGCAGACAGTATTGTGTGCGGAGACGTTTACATTATATGCGGTCAGTCAAACGCCCACCCTACAGATTACAGAGCAAGTTACAAAAACGAGTTCTGCAGATCATTCGGAATTCAAACTGCAAATTATAACGGAAATAATTACAATCCGGCGGACACAAGCTGGGGATTGTCAAGAGCAGACGGCGCTTCCGGCTCCTGGTCGGGACCATACAATGTTGGTGTTTGGGGATTAAGATTACAAAGACTAATTAAAGAAAATTTTGGAATTCCAACATGTGTAATCAACGGCGGCAGAGCAGGTTCAACGATAGACATGAATTTGCGCAATGAATTCAATCAGACAGATCTCACTTCTGTTTATGGCAAATTACTTTACCGTGTAATAAAGTCCGGACTCGCGGGAAAAGTCAAAGCTATATTCTGGTATCAGGGCGAGTCAGATGGTACTGTTAATTGGATTAACTATGAGAGTAAATTTGATATACTATACAATTCCTGGAAGTCAAATTATCCCGGTTTCAGGAAATTATTTTTGTTCCAAACACGTCCATGCTGCAGTGAGGAATATGCGGGATCATTGAGAGAAGTTCAAAGAAAGCTGCCGCTTAAATATAGCGACACAGAACTGTTTTCAACTGTTGGTGCGCCGAATTACGGAGGCTGCCATTTTTCATTTGCTGGTTATGAAAATATTGCCGATATGGTTTTCCGACCTGTTAGTTCCTGTTTCTATGCTCCGATTGACACCGTAAATATGCGTCCCCCTAATGTTCGGGCTGTTTATTACACTAATGCGCTGAAAAAAGAAATTAGAGTTTTGTTCAGTAATTCATCAATTTCATATTGGCCTTCAGATACACTTGGTCAAAGTATGAAGAATTATTTTTTTCTCAATGGAGTATATGGAAATGTTTCGTCAGGAAGCATCTCCGGGGACACGTTAAAACTTCAGCTTTGGAACCCTAGCAGTGCAAGTAAACTTACATATCTTCCCACTGTTTGGGATCATTCCGACACAGTTGTTTATGAAGGACCATTCCTTAGGAATCCAAAGGGAATAGGTGCGCTTTCGTTTAGTGATTTTCCGATTTCAAATTATCCTCCGACTCAACTGGATCTAACTGTTGCCATTCAGGGATATTATAATCCTGAATTCAACAGACTTAATATCCTGGACACATTGCAGGTGTATCTGCGAAGCGCTTCTTTCCCATACTCAATTATAGATTCTGCCCGAAGCGTCATTGACTCATTGACTTTTAAAGGAAGATTTGTCTTTTACAACTTACCATCAGGCAATTATTACATTGTCGTCAAAGGTCGCAATTGTATGGAAACATGGAGCAAAAGCGGAGGTGCAGCGTTTGCTCAAGGGATGACAACAGCTTATAATTTTACAACTTCTTTGTTACAGGCTTATGGAAGTAATTTGAAACTTTCAGGTTCAAAGTATTGCATATATAGTTCAGATATTAATGACGATGGATTAGTTGATGCAAGCGACGTGATTTCGATTTTCAATGATGTTTTTTATTTTCTGAACGGATATGTTGTCAGTGATCTCAACGGAGATCGTATAGTTGACATCAGCGACTTGAATATTTCTTTCAACAATTCATTTTATTTTGTTTCAGAAATAAGACCATAGGAGAAAGAGATTGACGTTTTTTTTTAACCAGAAATAAAAGAACGTTCTTACAGAATTCACAATGCATGCATACTGAAACTTCAGCTCTTCGAATTGCCAAGATAAACACCGGCGATGTTTTGCAATTGATATTTTGAAAAACCCTTTTGCCGAATTCCTTTGGCAATTTTCATTTCTCATTTAAATTTTGGTAATAAAAAAATATCTTGCCATGTATAATTTATGCACAACGAACTAACTCTCTGGATAGGGTTTAACATTTTCATACTTATAATGCTTGCGCTCGATTTATTTGTAATTCAGCGCAAGACGCACGTGATTAAAGTAAAGGAAGCATTGATTTGGAGCGCAATATGGGTAGTCCTCGCTTTAATTTTTAATGTTTTCATTTACCATGAATTCGGCAAGACTAAAGCGCTCGAATACTTTACCGGCTATTTACTGGAAAGATCACTAAGCATTGACAACATTTTTGTTTTCATTCTGCTTTTCTCTTATTTTAAAGTTGAGCAGCAGTATCACCATAAAATTCTCTTCTGGGGTGTAATAGGTGCATTGATATTACGAGCTCTGCTAATCTGGCTTGGTTCCGCGTTAGTTTCACAATTTGAATGGGTGATATACATTTTCGGGGCATTCCTGCTCATAACAGGATTCAGGATGGGATTCCAATCCGATGCTGACATTCATCCGGAGAATAATGTTATAATTCGTTTCTTCAAGAAGATTCTTCCAGTAACCAGCAGGTACCACGGGGGCGATTTTTTTGTCAGGCAGGGAGGGAAGCTTCATGCTACCCCGATGATAATTGTATTGTTATCAATCGAAGTGACCGATCTTATTTTCGCATTTGACTCCATACCTGCAATATTTGCGGTAACGCGCGACCCTTTCATAATTTATTCGTCAAATATTTTTGCCGTTCTCGGATTAAGGACAACTTACTTTGCACTCTCCGGAATCATGAACAAGTTTCATTACCTGCGCGTCGGTCTCTCAATGATACTTGTATTTATTGGTATCAAAATGCTCATCATGGATTTTTACAAGATTTCAATTTTCTTTTCACTTACGGTAATTGCACTGATACTTGCCGCTTCAATTGTCTTTTCAATTGTGATGCAGCCCGGCAAAAAAATTTCAAAGAAAGGAAGGCAGGAGGAAATATCCTGAAGGTACAACATTTCTCAATCAAGTGTGCTGTTGTCAATCTTCTTAGTAATAAAAATACTCTTCAAGACCTGTCCTGCAAGATTAGGATTTTCCTTAAATCTCCTGATTGAATATTCATACCACCTTCTACCAAATGGAACGTAGATCCTCATCCTGTGACCTTTTGCAACGGCTCCTTCCCGTAAGTTCTCCCTAACACCCAACAGCATTTGAAATTCATAATTTTCTTTTTGGAGCTTAAACTCCCTGATCAAGTTTACTGATTCCTTTATAAGATACTCATCATGAGTAGCGATACCGCAATATGATTTTTTCTCGAGAGCGATGCGCAGTATCCGGAGGAAGTTTTTGCGAATCTGATCATCTTCTTTATATGCAATCTCTTCGGGTTCTACATAAATTCCCTTGCAGATTCTGAAATTTGCGCCGATTGCGGTAAGTCGTAAGATGTCTTCTTCGCTTCTTTTCAGATAAGCCTGAATGACTATTCCCACATTGTCAAAACTTTTTCTCATCTCTTCAAAAAGAGATATAGTAATCTCTGTCACCGAGGAATCTTCCATGTCTATCCTTACGAAGATGTTAAGCATCTCCGCTCTTTCAAGAATTTCTCTCACAAGTTTCTTACAGAACTCATAATCAATCTTAAGTCCAAGCATGGTCAGCTTTATGGATAAATTGCAATTAAGCTTATTCTCATGAATTGCATTAAGTACTTCAATATTTTCTTCTTTTGACTTCCGTGCTTCATCTGTGTTCTCCGTGAATTCGCCGAGAACATCAATGGTTGCCATCAAGTTTTTTTTATTCAGCGCTTTGACGGTGAGGACTGCGTCAGAAAGCTTATCTCCTGCAATGTATTTGCCAGCGAATATTCTTACGACACCCTTAGGAAGAATTTTTATTGCCGGAACTACAATCTTGTTGAAAGTCTTCATCAGATAATTATAAGTATTTATTTAAATTCATTATGAATTTTGCAGCTACACTTAGAGGATTAGAAATCAAAGTTCATCTATGTTTCTTCTTCCCTTAAATCCATCTTCGATTTCGTGCCAGTATTGGATTGTCTCTTCGCCTTGAAGATAACAAAGGTAAACTTCATTTCCGTCACTTCTTATATGGGGAAAATCTATCAATCCATTGTCGAGAGCTCTTATCAATATGCCCTGGTCTGAAAACTTGCTTATAATTTTTATCAGTTCTCCGATTTCGTATGGATACTTACCTGTGCCATTAGTGCCTGTTCCTCCAAAAGACGGATGCTTGCGTATGTCATATCCAATCCTGTCCAATGCATTTTTTAAATCTATCATTTTTTTCAAAAGGGGATCAATCTTCTTCACAAGAGATTGGGCTTCTTCAAGAGAGAAATGTTTTTCGTGAACCATGATTTATATTTATAAAAAATAATTAAAAATAGACAATTAAAATATTCCAATTAAAAATTCAGACTGAAGCTCCTTCAAAACGATATAGGACTTACCAAGGGATGTTCAGGTGAGGAAATTCGGAAAGAAGGAAGTGAGAAAATAGACAAGAGGTCTTTGCGATTTTGCAGAGTGTTCCTCATTTGAAAGGGAAGCGGCTGTTCAAAACCGTTTAAAACGGTTTTGAACAAATGAAAACCAAATTCATAAAGATTGCATCACCTCGGCCCACCTTTCATCACTAAGATCAAAGAGATCAAAGTACATAGAAGAATGAAAATTTTGGATCGGCGAGTAACAGCTTTTCAAAACCGTTTAAAACGGTTTTGAAAAAATGAAACCAAATTCATAAAGATTGCATCACCTCGACCATCTTCATCACTTGGATTAAAGAGATCAAAGTGGACAGACAATTTTTTATAGATTTTCAAAAATAATAGTATTACTTTGAATCATTTATAAGCAGAACAAACATCCTTGAATCCCCTCCTTTCCCTTAGAGGGGATATACACAAGATAAGACCCAACCCTCATTAAATCTCACTTGTCTCAAGGACGTATTTCTTATTTCAGCAAAATCATTTTCTTATTGACGGACATACCTCCCGCCGTCAGTCTATAAACATATATTCCGCTTGGTAGCCCCGAAGCATCAAACACATAGTCTTTAATTCCGCTGCTTAATCTTTCATTATTTACGAGTGTAGCAACTGATTCGCCGTTCATGTTATAGATTTTCAGAGTGACAAATGATTGATCATGCAAATCAAAAGTTATGTGCGTCGAAGGATTAAATGGATTTGGAAAATTCTGCTTCAGAAGCAATGTTTTTTCGACTTCACGACTTCCATTTGGTTCAGATCTCTCGACATAAATCACGATTTCATTTTTCTCCCGGCTCGAATTTGCTGCAGACTTAAAATCCGTTACCATCGGATCAAACTGACTTTCCAGATTATCCACGTCATTCGGGTAAGCCATTATCTTGATCCCGTCAGTACTAAGATTCGGATTATTGGTAATTCTGAATGACCCATTATTAATGTTGACAGTTTCCAGAACACGTATCACTTTTTCTGATTTGTCGGAAACGAAAACCTTTATTATTCCGCTTTCGACCGGCTCCTTTGTGTCAGAATATTTAATCATACCGAGTACAAAACCATCAACACTTGCTGTAGACAGCTTCAGAGTGAATAAGATCATACAAATGATATAAATTAATGTTCTCGAATATTTGAAATTAATTTTAATCATTTTTTTCCTCCCGGTTTAAGAGTTGTTATGGGAATATTTTATTTATTTAAACTAACGCTTTTGATTTTACAGATTTCTTCACAGAAGAATGATGTGTCTTTTTCATCTGGTCAATTGTAAACGATTTATTCCAATACAGATCAAAAAGGTCAATCATTCTTCCCGCAAAAGCTTCATTCTTTATTATTATATCAGCATTGTTGTGTCGCGGAACATTTCTGTCCTGAACATTAATGAATACGATCTTCTTATCAAATATTGTCATGTTAGGCAATTCGGATTTTGAAATCTTGATTTGCTCGCCTGACTTCCCGAACCTTGAACAAATGCGCAGTAGGTCACTAAGTGTAGCGCTCTGTCTTGAATTATCCTTTATGATTTTAAAATCAAGACTTGCTTCATAGATTGATTTAATCACGCCCCCTTTTTTTATAAAATCTGATGCGCCTGAATCAAGTTCCTCCGAAACATAACCTTCAAGTCTTATCATGAACAGGATTTCACTTACAGCTCCGTTAATCAGCTCAATAAATTTTTCCTGTCTGTGCTTATTGAAACCACGAATCAGTTCAATATTAACATTAGACTTCTCCTGTGATTCTTCCGATTTATGTAATGCCTGAAATTCGCTAAATGTGTTTCTAAGATTTGAAAGCTTGTCATCGTTTGATCTCTTTAGTTCACGTTCAATTTTGTCGGCAATCACTCTTGGGTCAATGATCTCAAACTTCAGTATCGTATTGGTTTCAATCTCGTTACAAAATCCGCGTGCAGTAAAAGACTTGAGGATTTCATAAACAGCAGTTCTTCTTATCTCTGCCTTTTCGGCAATTTCTGAAGCGCTCAACGCGGAGCCTTTAAGCATTACCAGGAATACTTTTGATTCGTATTCCTTGAAACCAATTTGCTGAAGCTTAGATATTAAACCGGCTAACTGCAATATTGTTGTCTTTTTAACTTAATGCAATATTGCAATAAATTTTATTTTATGTCAATATCTTTTTTTATCGCATTCAAAAAATTATTTCACGACAATGTTTACCATCTTGTTTCTCACAGAAATTATTTTGATTACCTGCTTACCCGAAATAAATTTCTGTACATTCTCATTGGCAAGAGCTTCATCTTCAAGAATTTTCGTTTCAGTATCAAATTCAAATTCCATCTTCGCGCGAATCTTTCCGTTAACCTGGAAAATAACGGTTGCAGAGTCTTCCTTGACAAGTGCTTTATCAAATTCAGGCCATTGTTCAAGCTGAATACTGGCATCATGTCCCAGCCTTTGCCAAAGTTCCTCCGATATGTGAGGAGCAAATGGTGAAAGAAGCAAAACAAATTTTTCAATCAGCATCTTGCTGATCCCGGGAGTCTTGTATAATTCATTGATGAATATCATCAGATATGATATTGCGGTGTTGAATTTCATGTCACCGTCCTCGATATCTTCAGTCACCTTCTTAATAGTTTTATGAAGAAGTTTATTAAGATGCTCTTCGGGTTTTTCATCAATAATTGTATCTTTAATATCTCCGGATTGCTCGTCAATTATCAGCCTCCATACACGATTCAGAAATCTGTTTAATCCTTCAATTCCCTTTGTACTCCAGGGCTTTGTTGCTTCAAGCGGACCCATGAACATTTCAAACAAGCGCATCGAATCAGCTCCGAAACTTTTTATTACATCATCCGGATTTATCACGTTGCCTCGTGACTTACTCATCTTTACTCCGTCTTCTCCAAGAATCATACCCTGATTAAAAAGTTTTTCAAAGGGTTCTTCATAGCTGACGTATCCGAGATCAAACAATATCTTGTACCAGAATCTTGCATAAATCAGATGAAGCACAGAGTGCTCGGAACCCCCGATATACAAATCAACAGGCATCCAGGATTTTTCTTTTTCTTTTGAAACGAATTCATTCTCATTGAATGGATCAAGATATCTAAGGTAGTACCAGCACGATCCTGCCCACTGTGGCATTGTATGAGTTTCTCTCCGTGCTTTATTGCCTGACTTACTATCTGTTGTATTGACCCAGTTCTTAATCGTTGCAAGCGGCGATTCTCCTGTTCCGCTTGGCTTATATGACTTAACTTCAGGCAATGTCAAAGGAAGTTCCTTTTCATCAATGTCTGATATAGTTCCGTCTTCCAAATGAATCAGAGGAAAAGGCTCGCCCCAAAAACGCTGTCTCGAGAAAACCCAATCTCTTAATTTATAACTTATAGATTTTTTCCCTATACCCTTTTTCTCAATACAGTAAACAACTTCGGCAATGGCTTTTTCGGAACTAAGTCCGTTCAAAAAATCCGAATTGATAGAAATTCCGCTTTCGGAAAAACATTCTTCACCGGCAGTTGTCTTTTCTTCAAATGCTTTTTGCTGCTCCTTATTATATTCTTTAGGAACAACTACGGGAATGATCGGCAGTTTATATTTCCTTGCGAATTCACTGTCCCTCCTGTCATGACCGGGAACCCCCATAATTGCTCCGGTGCCATAGTGCATCAAAACATAATCGGATATCATTACTGGAATTTCCTTTCCGTTCAGAGGATTGATTGCAGACGCTCCGGTAAATTCGCCTGTCTTTTCTTTCGATAATTCAGTTCTCTCCATATCTGACTTTCTTTCAGTTTTAGTCACATAATTACTAACGTCTTTTTCCTTCTCATTCGTTGTAATTTCATTTACAAGCGGATGTTCAGGTGCAAGGATTATGTAGGTTGCTCCGAAAATTGTATCAGGGCGGGTAGTGAATACTTCTATCTCTCTTTCCTCAACAAGTTTAGGGCTCTTAATTTTAAACTTAATTGTAGCACCTTCACTTCTTCCTATCCAGTTTCGCTGAAGTTCTTTAACGTTCTCCGGCCAGTTCAGCTTGTCAAGATCTTTCAAGAGCCTGTCCCCGTATTTTGTGATACGAAGATTCCATTGCTTCAGATTTTTTCTGACTACACTGTATCCTTTCTCAATCTGTTCGGGAACCTCCTCATTTGAAAGCACAGTTGCAAGTTCAGGACTCCAATTAACAGGTACTTCGGCGAGATACGCAAGTCTCTGCGAATTCACAAATTCATATTTCTCCTTTTCAGAAAGTCCGTCAGGGATCTTCAACTCTGAAATAGGTTTTGCTTTGCCTTCATCTTCGTCAAAGTATGAATTATAAATTTTCAGAAATATCCATTGAGTCCACTTAAAATATTTTTCATCGGAAGTATTAATCTCCCGGTTCCAGTCATAAGAAAATCCAAGCGCCTTCAATTGTCCTCTGAATCTCGATATGCATTCCGCAGTACGTATCTTCGGATGAATTCCTGTCTTAATCGCATATTGTTCGGTCTGAAGTCCGAAAGCATCCCATCCCATCGGATGCATTACATTGAATCCTTTCATTCGCTTATATCTTGCAATGATATCAGTCGCAGTGTATCCTTCCGGATGTCCGACATGCAGTCCGTCACCGCTTGGATATGGAAACATATCGAGGACATAATATTTTGGCTTGGACGTTTCTTTCTCATCCTGTGTTGCAAAGGTCTGATTCTTGTGCCAGTACTCCTGCCATTTCTTTTCGATTTCGGTAAAGTTATACTTCAAATATGTTTGGGTTAATTTAAAAAATTGCTAAACTGCGGGACGATTGTTTACTGCAGTCAGCCGAAATAATTTTTTGCGAAATTTATAAAAATAGACTCTGGATTTGCTTCAGCTCATCGTCACTCGCTTTATCGCCAAGGAGCGTTGTGACATAGCCGGGGTAATTTTCAAAAAAAATCTTTTCATCCGGAATCATTGGAATGAATTCTTTTCCAATGCCGTGAAGCGGATAAAGTTTTAAATGCGCATGATTAATTCCCATTCCCTCCATCACAATTGCAGTCCTGCTTACTCCCAGCTTGTTATCGATTAACTTGCAGATTTTTTTGGCAGTGAGAAAAAAATCAGAAAATAAATTATCATTCATATCCGCCGCGTAAGAATCGTAATGCTCTTTAGTGATCAACAATGACATTCCCTTTGTATTGGGAAAGATATCCAGGATTGCGAGAAATTTTTCGTCTTCATAAATCCTGTAAGAAGGCAATTCTCCTTTGATAATTTTGCAAAAGATACACTCCGGATTATCCACATTTGAAGATACTTTATTTAAAAATTATTTACAGGGAAATTTTTTGTAAAAGTTGCATCCGGTTAACACATCCGTCCAAAGCGATGTGCCGGGGTGCTTCAAAAATATTTTGACATCAGTACCTTGAGGAGCCTGTTACTCTTACTTTTATAGTTTCAAAAAAAGCTAAATTTGATTAGCTTGCCAATATTCAAATTGCTTTCCCAATTTAACAATCAGATAATTTGAAATTTAGAATTGCGGCTGTAATAACTTTATTTTTTTTGATCTCGGGGGAGTGCTATTCACAATTCTTCCCGAGGTTTTCGATCGCAGGAGGTCCTACAGTTGGATGGCATTGGAATAATGTTGACGACTTAAATGCAGAAATGAGGAAAATCGGCATCCCGGAATTTCCGAAGGACGGGTTCTTGATTATTGGCGGCGGCGGATTTATAGATCTTCCCTTTAAGTCGGTGCAATGGCTAAGGCTCGGAGGTATGGGCACGGGCTTTACTTCGAAGAGACAGATAACGCAGAATGATGTCACCAGAACAGTCTATTACAGCTACGGAACGGGAGGAATCTCTTTTGATTATGTTTTTAGATTCGGAAGAAGAGTTGAGATGACATTAGGAGCATTGCTTACAACAGGCAAACTTTCAATTGAACTTTATCAGGATACACCTACAAACGGAAATTGGAATACCATTTGGAATGAGCTTAACGGTTCAGGCTCAACTCAAAATATTTCTCATAAGCTAAGTGTGAGATTTTATTCCGGTCAGCCTCAAGCAGGAGTTGGTTTTTTTGTAACTGATTTTCTTTATGCAAAGCTAAACGCGGGATATGAATTCTCAACTAATACGGAATGGAAAGTTGATGACGGAGTTCTTGTCCCGAATGCTCCCGAAGGAATAAAGGCAAACGGATTCAATATCAATTTCGGACTTAACGTCGGATTGTTTACCAAATGATTGCATATCAAATTACAATCAAATTACAAATACGGAATCGAATTGAACAATCTGCAGCTCATAACCGTGAAGTGAGAGTCTTGTAATTAAATTCAAACTAACAAATTTCATGAAAAACATATTTGTAACCGGCGGCGCCGGATTTATCGGAAGTAATTTCGTAAAATTTCTTCTCGATAACACGAATTATAATGTAATAAATTTCGATAAACTGACTTATGCAGGTAATCTTGAAAACCTTGTTGATGTCGAATTTAACGACAGATATAAATTCATCAAGGGAGATATCTGCAATAAACACGAAGTAGAAACTGCCGTGAAGGAAAATGATGTTGATACCATTGTAAATTTCGCTGCGGAATCTCATGTTGACAGAAGCATACTCGGCGCAAAGGAATTTATAAATACCAATGTTGCGGGAACTCTTGTACTGCTTGAAGCTGCAAAAGATGCCGGACTCGAAAAATATCTGCAGGTTTCGACGGATGAAGTTTACGGCTCTCTTCCCGAAGATAAACCGGAACTCAAATTTACGGAGCAGACTCCTGTTACAACCAACAGTCCGTATTCTGCGAGCAAAGCTGCTGCAGACCTTTTGTGTAACTCATTTTATCATACATTTAAGTTGCCTGTTCTCATTACAAGATGCTCGAACAATTACGGTCCGTATCAGTTTCCGGAAAAACTTATTCCGCTTATGATAGCAAAGGCAATGAATGAAGAAGAACTCCCGGTATACGGCGACGGAAAAAATGTGCGTGACTGGCTCTATGTTGATGATCATTGTTCCGCGATTGCTGAAGTGCTGAAGAATGGAAGAAGCGGAGAAGTTTATAACATCGGCGGCAATAACGAGTGGTATAACATTGATATTGTAAAACTTATTCTGAAAAAACTTGGCAAGCCGCTTTCTTTGATTAAATATGTAAAGGATCGTCCGGGACATGACAGGAGGTATGCAATAGATTCAACAAAGATAATGACAGAGCTTGGATGGAAGCCAAATTATGATTTTGAAAAAGGAATTGAATTGACTATCAACTGGTATGTTGAAAATGAAAAATGGTGGAAAAAAGTCATGAGCGGAGAATATCTGAAATATTATGAAGAGAATTATGGCGATAAAGTAAGTTGAAGTTTTTCATAAAGTTTTCATAAATTAATTTGATACAGTCTTGAAGCTCAAAGACATCAAGCGGCTAAGAATGGTTGAGTGGTTCAGCATTCCGCAGCTTGCAAGGAACGGAATCAGCGTCGTTCTTTCGACAGTGATAGGGGAACAAACCGACAAGAGAATTATTCAGGCTCTGGCTTCAAGTACAACGGATCCGTATGATTACAATTATTTCTATAAATTAAGCGGTGATGATGTAACAAGAGATTTGAGCCGGCCCCGAAAAGAAATCTGGCTCGACTATGTTTCTGATACAGGCGACGGATGGAACTCCACTTATGCAGTTGCCTATCACGAATCTGCACCGGAACTTGATCTCGCCTTTGGAAAAGACCATTACAGGACAAGACGCGGCGACATTCTGATTTTTGGAGGTGATGAAGTCTATCCGGTACCGAGCAGAAAATATTACGATCAGCGACTTGTTACTCCTTACAAAACTGCGATAGGCGATGATTCAGAAAAAGATGTTCAGCATGTCTTCGCAATTCCCGGCAATCACGATTGGTATGACGGACTGACGGCATTCACCCGTCTGTTTTGTTCCGATCTCTATAGGGATTTTGGAGGAAGATTGACAAGACAGAAAAGGAGTTACTTCGCTTTGAAGCTGCCGGGGAACTGGTGGCTGTTGGGTTCCGATGGTCAGCTTCAATCGGACATTGATACTCCGCAGATAGAATACTTCCGTGATGTTTCCAAACAAATGAATCCCGGCGACAAGGTGATACTTTGTATTTCAATGCCAAACTGGATTTACGCCGCCAAGTACAAAAAATACGGAGAGTTTTATGATGAGAGCGATTTAATTTATTTGCAGAATGAAATTCTCGCAAAGAGAAACGTACAAGTAAAAGTTTATCTTTCGGGAGATCTTCATCACTATCGCAGACACGAAGAAATTAATCCTAAAGATGTAAATGCCAGAGTTCAGAAGATAACAGCGGGCGGAGGTGGAGCTTTCCTTCATCCGACTCATGATGCGGATGTTTCGGTTTTATCCGAAGATTACGGCATCGGACAGCAATCAAAGAGAAGATTTAAACTTAAGGAGAGTTTTCCTGATACGGAAAAATCAAAGCGGCTTTGCCTTATGGATTTGCTTTTCTTTTTTAAGAATCCGCAGTTCGGTGTAATTACAGGAATCTTGTATCTTTGGACTGCATGGCTTGTGTGGGCATCAATAAATTACAAGGTGCCTCACGATGTGAAGCATGCGTTTATATTTTCCGGAGAAGCAATTCATAACAACCCGATTGTTGCTCTCTGGTTTTTTTTATTGATAGGAGCATTTGTTCTCTTCACCGATACACATTCAAGAATATACAAATGGATGGGAGGAATTCTTCACTGCCTCGCGCATTTCTTATGCATCTTCCTGGTCGGATGGGGAGCTGTGCTGCTGATACATTTTTTGTTTAAGGAATATCCATTTTTCGATTTTGTATTTACGGGAGTTGCAATATTCTTCGGCGGATGGTTTGCGGGCTCAATGATAATGGGAATTTATCTTTTTATCTCCCAGTTTTTTTTTGGAAGACACAATGATGAAGCATTCTCCGCTTTGAAGATTCAGGATTACAAAAATTTTCTGCGGCTTCACATTGCAGAAGACGGCACCCTGACTATTTATCCGATAAAGATTGAGCGTGTGCCAAGGAGATGGCGTGACAGGCACGATAACGAAAGAGATAAAATAAAATCATTAGTTGTACCGCTTGATGGAACAAATGCGGAATTAATTGAGGAACCGATTATACTTAAGCCGGTTCAGGTTGATGTTTGACACAAATGTTTTTTATGTGTTTACAGTGTTAAAGACCTCTCCCTACAAGATTCTGATTTTCAAACAGCATCTAAGCAATAAAATAATAACCTCAAAGTCACAAATCTCTTTCAGTGACTTTGAGGTAGTGAGCACATCAAAGCTTTGCTTCAAACACGCGACTGAAGTGATTTTCCGCAGCTCTTCTGAATTTTGAAAGCCCGCCTGAATAAACAACTTCACACAACTTGTCGTCAGTGGCAACAGTTCCGAGGGCAGGTCCTCCCGACGCTATGGCATTTGGAGTGCAGCATAGCACGGAAGCAGCAGAGTAAACTCTTCCAACCGGGTTGAAGTTTTCTTCTACAGTTCTTCCTGCCATTGGTTCAACTATCATTACCGTTCCGTCCTTTGTGAGAGTTTCTTTGCACCTGCGGATTGCCGCGGCTGGATCACCCATGTCATGGAGGCAGTCAAAGAATGTTATGAAGCTGAAATTATAATCGGGGAATTGTGAAGAACTGTAAACTTCAAATTTCACGCGATCACTTAGGTTCTCTTCACCTGCGATTTCATTTGCTCTCTTGATCGAAGGCTCATGATTATCAAATCCGTAGAACATGGAATTTGGAAATGCCTTTGCCATTATGATCGTCGAAGCTCCGTGTCCGCAACCAATGTCAGCGACATTGCAACCCTTTTCGAGATCCTTTATGACTCCGTTTAATTCCGGTATCCAGTTCTGAACCAGATTACCATTATAATTTGGCCTGAAGAATCTTTCGGTTCCTTCGAACAGACCGTGGTCATGTTCACCCCAAAGCATTCCATTTCCATTAATGAAGGATTCTGAAATCCGAGGTTCGGCTTTCACTAAAGAATTTATGAGCTGGAATCCACCGCCAACAAAGAACGGACTCGACTCTTCAGTCAATGCAAGCGCCTGCTCGGGCTCAATGTAATATTTTTTTTGCTTTGAGTCATATTGTATATATCCGCTTGCTGCCTGATTTATAAGCCATTCGCGAACATAGCGCTCTTTTGTACCTGTATTGCTTGCAAGCTCTTGTGAGTTCATCGGTCCCTTTTCGGAAAGCGCTTTGTACAATCCGAGTCTGTCACCTATGTAAGCCAGAATGCTGCTCATGGTTGCGCCGAAGTCTCCAACTACTTTTCCAAGAAAGTTCTCGAGTTTGCTTTGGTCAACATTCCTGTTGACCTTTGTTTCTGTTTGTTGCATTATTACTTTCCCCCCATATTTTATTTTTGATTTACAAATCTACGATGTTGTAAATTTCCCTGCTTGCAGAATCAAAAAGCGGAATTGCGCCTTTATACCATTGCTCCCACTCTTTGTTTCCGAATGCTTTCTTCAGTTCATTTTCAAATGCAGAAAGATTTTCAAATTCAGATTCCATGACAAGTGTATATGAAGGACCTGTAAGGTCAGTCATCATCTTGCCGAGTTTAAGTCCAAGTTTATCGGCAATTGTCTTTCCGGTTTTCATTTGTTCTTTTACTTCCTTGGCTTTTCCGAATTTCATACGGAATACATCTCTTACCAGGATCATTGTAATTCTCCTTTCTTATGTTTTTTTATTTTTAAATTTTTTTCAGGAAGCAGCATGTTTCTGATTTGTCTTCTTAGTTCAGGTGTGTCTTTATGTCCATGCTCTTCAACGGCATGCCTTAGGGCAACTTTGAAAACTTCCTTTTTGCTTCCGGAAATAGCCAGAGTGCATCCTATATCATTAGGAAAGCTTCTACAGTCTATGTATTTTCTGATTGTCCTGGACATGACAGAATCAAAATACAACCGTTGATTCATGTTTCAAAAGAAATTTTTTGCGGAATGTTAAGAAAATTTTCAAACCGGAATTAATAAATAGTTAAGATTTCCGGCATTAATCTAAGCATTTCCGTGTTACGATTGTTATAAATTTTTATTTCAGATGATTTATGAAAATAAAAATTATATTTTGAAATAAACCGATTTCGAATTTACAATGCTCAACAGCAAATTCCTGGAAATCGCCCGTACATTCACTCCTCATGAAATGAAAGAATTCCGGAGTTATGTCCGCTCACCTTTCCACAATACCAATAAGAATGTAATAAAAGCTGCCGAATACATCAGGAGATATTATCCGGAGTTTGACAGCAGCTTGTTGTCAAAGGAAAATATTTTTAAGATTTTATATCCGGGGAAAAAATATAATGACACTGTAATGAGAATCCTTCTCTCCGACCTGCTTAGACTGGCAGAGGAGTTCCTGGCTCTATTGAATTTCAACAGGGATGCTCTTAATGAAAAGAAATTTCTTCTTGCAGAACTCGAAAAACGGAATCTCAATTCTCTCTTTAACCGGCACATCAAAGATGCCAGGAAACTTGTTGCCGACAATAACCTGATTGATATCTCTTACTTCAAAGATCTTTTTGAACTTGAAACGCTGGAAGTAAATAATCTGATTTCAACCGGCAAACAGTCCGAAAGCGCAAACAACGTGCTTATGCAGGGCAAGCACTTAATAAATTTTTTCATCGCAAGTATTTTTAATATAGCACATGAACTAGAGACTCAACATGAGGTGCTCAATGTCAATTTTAAATTTAACCCGGTGAAAGAGTTTCTGCAGAATTTTGACTCGGGCAAATTCCTGGAATCACTTTCGGAAAATGAACGTGAATATTCAGATGTGCTTCGCATTTATTATCTCATGTTCCTGTCGGGAAAAGAGGATCTGAAACCCGAGACCTTTGTTGAACTTAAGAATCTTGTTCATAAGAACCTTCATCTCTTCAGGAGAGAAGAAAAATTTAATCTGTATATTGTACTCGAAAGCTTCTGCCTCACAAAAATATCAAATGGAAATCAGGAATTTTTCGAACACTTGATGGATATTTATGATGAGATGCTTGGTGCAGGAATTTATATTCACTCTGACAATGAATGCTTTCAGTTGAATCTGTTCAGAAACATGTTTTATACCGCCAATAAACTCAAGCGCTTTGAATGGGTAGAAAGATTCATATCGGAACATTTGAATGAACTCTCACCTGAATACAGGGAGAATACAGGACATCTTGCTTATGCATATTTATCTTTTGAAAAAGGAGATTTTGAAAAGGCGCTGGCTGAAATAACACAGGTAGAATACAACTACTTCGTATTCAAGTTCGACGTTAGGCTATTGACTCTAAAAATTTACTATGAACTACACTCTTTTGAATCGGCGCTGTCTCTGATAGATACATTTTCTCATTTCCTCTTAAACAATAAATCTGCAGTTCATTACCGTGAAAGCTTTGGCGAATTCTTGAGGATTTTGAAAAATATGATTAAGATAAAAACGGGAGGTTCAAAGATAACAACATCAGAACTAACCATGCAGGTTGAAAATTCAAAAAAACTTTACTCTAAAATGTGGCTCCTCGAAAAACTTAGTTTGTTAAAATGACATTGCATTTGCTAAAGTGAATTCTTAGCTATCAAGTTTTTGAATCTCATCACGAAGCTCGGCTGCTCTTTCAAACTCTAAATCTTTTGCAGCATTAATCATCTCCTGCCTCAACTGTTCAATGAGTTCCTTTCTTTGCTCTTTATTAATCTTACTCTTTACCGGATCAAATAAGATACCGAGTGTAGATTTCCTCTCATTATTTTCTTTGCCGTATTCAGACTTCGGCTTCGAGTCTGCAACAATCGTTGCGGACATAATCTCTTCAAGAGTTTTGTAAACTGTCTTCGGCTCTATATTGTTTTCCTTGTTGTATTCAGCCTGAATTTCCCTTCTGCGTTCTGTCTCTTTTATCACCTTATCCATTGAGTCCGTAACTTTGTCTGCATACATAATGACAAGTCCGTTTACGTTTCTCGCCGTTCTTCCTGCCGTCTGCAAAAGAGATTTTTCCGAACGCAGGAAACCTTCCTTATCCGCATCGAGAATTGCAACAAGTGAAACTTCAGGCAAGTCAAGACCTTCACGAAGAAGATTCACTCCAACAAGCACATCAAAATTTCCAAGACGAAGACTTCGCAAAATTTCAACTCTCTCAAGCGCATCAACTTCACTGTGCATGTATTTCACCCTTATTCCGATGCCGAGCAAATAATCAGTAAGGTCTTCGCTCATTCTCTTTGTCAGTGTTGTTACGAGAACTCTTTCTTTCTTGCTGCTGCGCGTTCTGATTTCATTAATCAGATCATCAATCTGATTCTTTACGGGTCTTACCTGAATTTCGGGATCAAGCAAGCCGGTTGGTCGGATTATCTGCTCGACAATCACGCCCTCGCTTTTAGTCAACTCGTATTTCCCGGGAGTCGCACTTACATAAATCGCCTGCTTCACCATTCCTTCCCATTCTTCAAACGTCATCGGTCTGTTGTCGAGCGCCGACGGCAGACGGAATCCGTATTCGACCAGGGTCTTTTTCCTCATTCTGTCACCGTTATACATCCCGTTGATTTGAGGAACGGTTACATGAGATTCGTCCACTACCAGCAAAAAGTCTTTAGGGAAGTAATCAAATAAACATGAAGGTCTTGAACCCGGAGCTCTGCCGTCAATGTGTCTGGAATAGTTTTCAATTCCGTTGCAATAGCCAACTTCCTGTATCATTTCAATATCAAAGTTAGTTCTCTGTTCTATTCTTTGCGCTTCGATTAATTTCCCCTGTGACTTGAAATATTCTATTCTCTCCTCGAGCTCTTCACGAATACTTTCAATTGCTCTTGATGTCTTCTCTTCGCTTGTCACAAAATATTTTGCAGGATAAAGCGAGATGCTGATGTCGCTTCCGACAGGCTTTCCGTCGGTTCGCCTAATGTAAGTGAGGGATTCAACAGTATCATCAAATAAACTTATTCTGATTCCGGTATCGTCTTCATAAGCAGGGATAACGTCAACAGAATCTCCTCTTACTCTGAATGTACCTCTTTTAAATTCAACATCGTTTCTGACATAGTGAATGTCTGTCAATTTTGACAAAAGTTTTTTCCGCGAGATTTTGTCTCCGACTCTTATGACGAGCATTTGCTCCGCATATTCTTCCGGAGCGCCGATGCCGTATATGCAGCTTACCGAAGAAACGACTATTACGTCCTTTCTTCCTTCAAGTATTGATGCCGTCGTGCGCAGCCGTAAACGATCTATTTCTTCGTTAATGGAAAGGTCTTTCTGAATGTAAGTGTCCGTAGTCGGAACATACGCCTCCGGCTGATAATAGTCATAGTAAGAAATAAAAAATTCAACTCTGTTGTCCGGAAAAAATCTCTTAAACTCGCCGTAAAGCTGGGCAGCAAGAGTCTTGTTATGAGACATTACCAATACGGGTTTTCCTATGTTTTCAATAACATTCGACACAGAGAAAGTTTTTCCGGATCCGGTCACTCCAAGGAATGTCTGATGCTTGTCTCCACGGATTATTCCCTCCGTAAGTTCTTTAATTGCCTTTGGCTGATCACCGGTGGGTTTGTAATTTGAATAAAGTTTGAATTTCATTAAGATTTAATCCCTGTTGTTTTATTTGATTCTATTGCATCCTCTTTATATACTCTACGCAGATCTTGCAGGAGGGATTTAGAAGCATTCCCTTTTCAAAATCTTTTTTGGAGTTTTCTAATTCCCCGATTTGAAAAAAATATTTTCCTCTGGCTGCATAAGCATTTGAGCTCGCCGGAAAATGCTCTACATACATTTCATAAAAATCCTTAGCATAGTTGTAAGCTCCTTTGTCGCAGAATAAATCACCCGCGTAGCCCAGCAGTGAGTCTCCGCTTCTTATACCGTTCATGAAATAATTCTTTGCCCGTGAGTATTCACCCGCTTTGAGATAAAGAAAGCCGCATAACAAATTGAAGGCATCCACGTTGCCGGGTTTTGCATCTGACGTAAATTTGTTTACAAGCTTTCTGAATTCAGCCGAATCCTTGTTTAAGCTATACAATCGCAGTGCCTGCTTAAATTCATTCTGATTGATCTCACCGTTCAGTGCTTTGATTTTTTTTTCAACCTGACTTGTGAATCTGAAGACGGGTCTTATCTTTTCCGGGTAGTCCATATATGATTCGATGTATTCATTGAAAAAAGCAACCGGACCGCTCCGTAGTGATTCAATCAATGCCTTCTTGCCGTGTGTGGACTCAATTATGTATGCCATCTGTGTTGCCATTGTATAAAATGGAGCTTCCGCGGCGAAGCCTGTGCTGATCAAACTGTCAATCAGATAACTATTCTTGGAAAAATATATTTCTCTGAATGTTCTGTTGAACAGCTTGAAATCCTTTTCAAGCAGATGCCAGGGTCTTGTCTCGCTTCCGATTGCACTGACATAATTTGCAACTCCGTTTATTACGCTCCTTGAGATTATTTCTGCAAGTACTCTGTCATTTTCTTTCGTAATGAAAATTTCCAACGGAATCTGAATTCCCGAAAGCACATTAATGTATATCTCATGCTTCAGTGTCTTTATCAGATGTTCATAATTATCACAGAAAAATTGCATGTTAATGCCTGTGAAATTGTTCCTGTAATTCCATGACGGTCCGGAATCATAAAACAGATATGATACCTTTGCTTTGACGTATGAACTTTCGGGAAGGTAATTTGAAAGCCGGTTCTTTATGTCAAGAGCAATGTTGCTTTCATTTTCCTTCAGAGTATTAATTACATTTCTGAAATTTCCGCTGTAACTATATACTCCGCCGAAGCTCATATATGACTTTGGATTAATCCATTTGTACAGCGAGTTCAGTTTATCATGGGAAGATGCGGAGTCAATCACTTCCGCCAAAGATTTTTTGGAAATCCCGAGATCCAATTCCCTGGATGTAATTATTGCATAAGGTTCAGAAGCAAGTATATGCGTTTCGTTGATTCCGGTATTGTCAAAATATTCTATGATTTTTTCCGCGCCCTCATAATCAAACGTGATATCAATATTATGAGCATCGAATTTTTCAGGTTGAGGTAAATAAAATTTTGAAACAAAATTAAATTGAGGTCCGTCGCAATGTCTTCGCAAGCCCGCAGCCGCAATGGCAATCCTTATCAGCTTACCAAAACTATCTGTATCATTTTTCAAGCCGACAAGATTCCCGATTTTTGATCCGGATTTCTCATCCGGGAAGTAATTGCGTAAGCCTGATACCTCATTCAGAGAATCCAGGTCAGAAATCAATCTGAATAATATCCTACCGTCTATGATCGAAATTTCATTTCTTAAGATATTAACCGAAGAAATCAAACCGGGGTCTTCATTTGCGGCTCTGCTGATAAGATCTTCCCATATCCACTCCCTTGCAAAATCAAAACCATATTTCTGCTGCGGAACTGCTTCCGATAAATTAAATATCCTGAAAACAATTAATGAAAAAATCAGGAAACATTTCCGAACATGATTTTTTGCAAACATTGTATGGGGTGTAAACGAAGCGCTGTTACTCTATCGAAGTAACAAGATTAATTTCCTTGAGTATGTAATTAATTTCAGAGAGCTCATCAAGATCTCCTGACTTTACAACTGCTCTTCCCTTTGTGTGTACAATCATTGCAATCTGCTCGCAATGAAGACTGTCGTATCCGGTTGCCTTTACCAATTGCTTCACAACATCATCCCAGTAATGAGAAGAATTGTATAAAATAAGTTTACGCAGTTCGGTAGTTGTTACTCCATCATTCGGTTTTTCAAATGTCTTTAAACCCATAAGATTAAATTATTTTCTCGTAAATTGACAAAGCAGTTCACATATCTGATCCTGTTTATGTCTTTCTTCACTAGCTCCACCACCGAATCCGTTCATGTCAATATAAAACATCAGCAGCTCATTATCACGTGTGACCGCATAACCGGAAAGCGAGCTGACAGAATTTAGCGTGCCGGTCTTTGCGTGAACATTGTTTTCTGCCTCTGTCCCTATCATTCTGTTTCGCAGTGTTCCGTCTTTTCCGGCAATTGAAAGAGAATGATAGAAATAATCAAATGTCTCGATATCGTCGTACATGAATTTCAAAAGCCGTATGTATAAATCCGAATTCACGGAATTAAATCTTGAAAGACCTGATCCTTCCAGTATTTCAAAAATGTTGCGGGGATTACCCATCGAAGTAAGAAATTTTGTGATTGCAGCTTCGCCTTTATCAATGGATCCCGGAGGAGAATCATATTTTGCACCAATTACCTTAAACAGAGTTATGGCTGAATGATTATCGCTTTCTTTGTTCATGTATGTAATGACATTATACAGAGAATGTGAAACTTCAGCAAGTTGTTTCGGTGCCGAAGGAGTAACTCCTGAAATTACGATTCCGTCAACTTTGGTACCCTGTGATACCAATTCATCCGACAGCATAGTTGCCGCAGCGTTTGCGGGATCAATGCTACCCGGATTTTTATTCAGATTAATTGCGCTGATGTATGGCCAGTAGTTCTGATGCGTGTCTCCTTTGTAATAATTTGCGAGGCTGTAATGCTCGCCGTCGAGATAGGATTCATCGTATACAACATTGCCCGTAATTTCTTTAATGTTCTTGGAAATAATTGTTTTCGCAAGACTCATTATGTCCGAAGAATTCAGATCGGGGTCGCCGTAACCCTTAAGATAAATATTTCCGTCAATGATTCCGTCGCTAATGTTACTATCGTCAGTATAGACAACTGTTTTAAAATCATAATTCACTCCGAGCAGATTTATTGCAGCCGCAGATGTAATCAGTTTTGTGATGGATGCCGGAATCATTTTCTCCTGCGGATTATGCTCGTAAAGAAGATCATATTTATCTGCACTTGCAACCTGCACCGATACTCTGCAGTTGACGGTATTTATTACTGAATCAATTGACGCTCCCAGTTCTGCAACCTTGTCTCTTGCGGCAGCGACATCCGTGAAAAAGTAGTTTATGCCAAAAATAAAAATTACAACTCTGAATAATTCATTGATTCTCATCATGTTGCTTTTTTTTGCTGTTGAAAATTATTTTGTTCGCCTTGGTTAAAAGCTTCCTGGATTGTTTGTATGTGATTAATTTTTTCCCTGCTGCAAGAGTACACCATTTGAAATTTATGATCTCATTTCCGTCAATCATTACGCCACTGTGTTCGGATTCAGCAACAAAATATGCTACGCTCTTCATTACTCTTTTCTTCTTTCTTTCATAATTGTAACTTTCTTTCAACAGAATTTTCTTAGATAAAAAACCTGCATTGTCAATACCGGTCTCCTCGAAAAGTTCGCGTTTGGCTGTTTGATAATCAGTTTCACCTTTGTCCTTGTGACCTTTGGCAAAGGACCAATGACCTCTTCGGTGCTTAAGAATAAGAAACTTCAGTGAACGCGGAAATCTGTGAAACAAAATTACTCCGACTGACCTTTCTTTTATCAGTTTAAGACTCCTTAATATTATTTCATGCTTTTTGAATTTTCCCAGACTTCATCCATCTCTTCCAGTGTCATCTGTTCAATTGGCTTATTGATTTCTTCCGCATGTTTTTCAATCTTCTGAAATCGCTCTCTGAATTTACGAATCGTCCCGCGCAGCGCATCTTCGGGATCAATCCCGAGAAACCTTGAATAGTTTACTATTGAAAACAAAACATCACCCATCTCATCTTCAATTTCTTTTTTGCCTTTTCCCGATTCGACATTTTCTCTTAGTTCATTTACTTCTTCGATTATCTTTTCAAATATAGGCTTGCCGTCTTTCCAGTCAAAACCAACCTTTGCGGCTTTCTCCTGTGTTCTGAATGCTTTGAGAAGCGCGGGTAAATCTTCGGGAATTCCTTCAATGATTGATTTCCTTCCTTCCTTCCTTTTCAGCATCTCCCAATTCCTTTTCACCTCATCGCTGTCCTTGACTTTGACATCTCCGAATACATGCGGATGCCTTTGGATTAATTTTTTTGTTTCAAATGTGATCACATCCTGCAGACTAAATTCACTATCTTCCTCCGCAATGTTTGAATGAAATACAACCTGGAGAAGTAAATCTCCCAATTCCTTCTTTAACTCATCGGTGTTGCCTGAATCAATCGCTTCGAGTACTTCATAAGTTTCTTCGAGAAGGCATCTCCTCAATGAAAGATGTGTTTGAATCTTGTCCCACGGACATTCGCGACGAAGCCTCTTTACGATTTCTACAAAATCATCAAACTCGATCATCGAATAATTTATTTATAAAAAATATGTAATTTAATTTTTTAATACAGTGGAAATTGAGTTGACAAAGGCAGCCTTTTTGCAAAGATATATGGACAGCGTTGTTACGCTCTTGGGGCTGTCCAAAAAGTCTCGCCGAATCGGATTTTCAAAATTGTCATTGTGTTTTTTGAGGATTTCTACAGGCTAATAGCCTGTGCTACGATTAAATCCTTGCTTTTGGGACAGCCCCCAAAGAAAAATCGCCCGCTGGTGAAAAATTGCCTGAAATTCATTCGCAATGGCGGCAAGAATTGCAACAACCGGCGCTGCTATTATCCTCAAGTAGCTTCGTTACAGGCAATTCTTGCTTATCGCCATTGCTCTGAATTTTTTAACGGCAATTTTTCACATGCGGGTTCTTTTTCAAAACTAAATGTATCATTTGAATTGAGATTATTTTTGCAGCTGTTGGGGTGCTTCAAAAATGTTTTGGACGGCAATATCTTTGACCACGTCATTCGAAACATTTCAGCATAGAAACTTTTTAGTGTTGTGATTACATTTGTAATGTAAGACATATTAATATTAGTTAGGTAACTTTCCGTTCCAT
>JBDHXH010000027.1:0-35219 GCA_039810605.1 Ignavibacteria bacterium
CACGATTGACGATTCACGATTGACGATTCACGATTGACGATTCACGATTGACGATTCACGATTGACAATTCACGATTGACGTTTCACGTTTCACGTTTCCAAATTCAAAACAAAAACGAAATGACATTTAAAAAGAGAACACATACTTGCGGAGAACTTAGATCGGAAAATGAAGGCACTGTTGCTACACTGAACGGGTGGGTGGCAAAGAAGAGAGATCTTGGAGGACTTGTATTCGTTGACCTGCGTGACAGATATGGAGTTACTCAAATTAAATTTGCGCCGGAGAAAAAAGAACTGCATGATAAAGCTGTAAAGCTGGGAAATGAATTTGTGATTTCGGTTTCAGGAAAAGTTGTTAGAAGAGAGAATGTCAACAAGAATATTCTGACCGGTGATATTGAGATTGACGCGGACGATCTTGAAATTCTCAACGCATCCGATGTTCCTCCCTTTGTAGTAGAAGAGGAAGTCAAAGCTGCCGATGAATTGAGGTTGAAATACCGTTATCTTGATTTAAGAAGGAAGAGTATTTCGGATAATCTCCTTATGAGAAGCAAGGTTTCCCAGATTATTCACAGATATTTTGAGCAGAATAATTTTGTTGAAATTGAGACACCAATACTAATGAAATCTACTCCGGAAGGTGCGAGGGATTATCTTGTTCCTTCGAGGGTGCACAAGGGTAAATTTTATGCGTTGCCGCAATCACCGCAGATTTACAAACAGATATTAATGGTGAGCGGTCTGGACAGATACGTGCAGATCTGCAAATGTTTTCGTGATGAAGATCTTCGCGCTGACCGTCAGCCGGAGTTCACGCAGATAGACCTTGAGATGAGTTTTGTTACGCAGGATGATGTATTCAGCATACTTGAAGGAATGTTTCAGGAAATCTGGAGAGATGTAAAGGGTATTGATCTCAAAGTTCCGTTCAGAAGAATGACTTATGATGAAGTGATGAATGCGTATGGAGTTGATAAGCCCGATCTTCGCATTAAAGATGAAATGAAAATTCAGGATATTACTGAAGAAGTGAGAGGCAGCGAGTTCAAAGTATTCAGTGAAGCAATTAGCAACGGAGGAATTGTTTCAGGGATAAAGCTTACTGCTCAAGAAGTTTCCAGAAAGGTTATTGATTCACTGACAGAATCGGTTAAGGCATTGGGTTTCGGAGGATTGGGGTATTTGAAATATAATTCCGATGGAAGCGTTCAGTCACCCATGACAAAATTTCTGAATGAAGATATTTTGTCTGCAGTCAGGAAGAAGTTTGATGCGGGAGTCGGTGATGTAATTTTTATTTTGAGCGGCGCAAAGAAAAAAGTCATTACGTCACTCGGTGCATTGAGAGTCAGACTCGCGGAAGATTTCAAGCTGGTGGATGAAAGCAGGTATGAATTTTTATGGGTGACAGACTTCCCGTTGTTTCAATATGATGATGAGGAGAAAAGATTTGTTGCAGAGCATCACGTATTTACGATGCCAAAAGAAGAGTATATGAAATTTCTTGACAGCCGGGATAAAGAGGAAGTGGAGAGTATAAGAGCATATTGCTATGATCTTGTGCTTAACGGTCACGAGATCACAAGCGGGAGTATTCGTATTCACAGACCTGATATTCAGAAAAAAGTATTTGACATTATCGGACTTTCAGATGAAGAGGCGAAGATGAAATTCGGATTCATACTTGAAGCATTCAGATACGGAGCGCCGCCGCACGGAGGAGCTGCTGTTGGCTTTGACCGGGTGATTGCCATACTGTGCGGACTGAAATCCATTACCGATACTATTGCATTTCCCAAAACTCTCAAAGCTTCCTCCCTTATGGACGACTCGCCGAGTAATGTAAGCGAACTGCAGTTAAAAGAATTGGGTATTCAAATCAGAGATTGAGAATTACGAGACAGTAACTATTCAGGAATAGTCTTTATTTCATAATTCTCAATTCATAATTTCCTTCGTCAATCAATTCTGTATAATTCTTGGCAATTAAATCTTCTTTCATAAATTTCAGATATTTACATATTGTTTCAGCAGCGTGATTTAAAATTCGGGAATATTTCTATCGAGGATGGACTTTCGCAGAGCGCAGTGGAATGTATAATCCAGGACTATATCGGATTGATGTGGTTTGGGACACATGACGGATTGAATATGTATGACGGCTTCAGGATTACTGTATTTAAGAATGATCCCAATGATGAAAAATCATTGCCGAATAATTTAATCAAGTGCATGCTGGAAGACTCAAACAGGAATCTCTGGATTGGCACAAAAAGCGGATTGTGCAGATACAATCGCGAGAGGAATGACTTCGTAAATTTTCACAACAAGTCAGGTTACAAATTCTGTCCGGCAAATTTTGAGATAAGAGCGATATGCGAAGACAGGAATGGGAATCTATGGATAGGAACTTACGGCGGTGGCTTGTACAAATATGACAGCACCAAAAAAAATTTTCATTGCTACAAATCAAAAGAGAAGAAAGCTGAAGATCAGGGTTTGAACAGAGTCAATGCTATACATGAAGACAGTATGGGAAATCTCCGGGTTGGCACCTGGGGATCAGGAGTGTTGTTATTTGACCGCAAGAAAGAAAAATTTTTCCGTACTGATCTTCCTGATAACGACGATCCTTATGCGAAGCGAATTAATTCGATAATCGAAGATACCGACAGATCCGTGATGATTGCGACAAACCGTGGAATATTCCGGATTTGTTCAGACAAAAAATCAATTGAGCATTATGTTAATGATCCTGAAAATGAAAATACTTTGAGCAACGATCTGGTGGCATCCATTTATGTTGACTCCAAAGAAAATAAATGGATAGCGACGAGGGAAGGAGGTTTAAATCTTTTTGACGGTGAAACCAAAAATTTCTTTCATTACAAAAGCAGGAAAGGAAACAAGAGCTGCATCAGCAACAATTCAATCACAAGAATCTATGAAGACAGATCGGGAATAATCTGGGTGGGAACTTACGGCGGAGGTGTGAACAAAGTAATTAATCACTTCAAGAAGATCAGCCATTTCAACTTTCAGAATGACTCGGATAATTGCGTCAGCAGCGATAAGATATACTGCTTCCATGAAGATGCAGACCGAAGCTTATGGATTGGAACCTGGGACAATGGATTGAACAGAGTCGAGAAAAGGTCGAACAGGTTTGTGCATTATAAATTTGATCCTAACGATCCTCATAGTATCAGCGATGACATGATAACTGCAATAGTGCGTGATTGCAACGATGAACTTTGGATAGGCACATCAAGCGGGGGGCTGAATAGATTTGACAGGACTCGAAACAGATTTATCCGATACAGGCATGATCCGGGTGATGCAAATTCTCTTTGTCATGATACGATATTCTGCATGACCGCTGACAGCCAGGGAAGACTTTGGATAGGCACAGGCGGAGGAGGAATGGATATCTATGACATCGAAAAGAATTCATTTCATCATTGTCCTTATATTCAGAATGAAAATTCCATAAGCTCAAACAGGATCAGAACCATCTGCATTGACACCGAAGGTATAGTATGGATAGGTACGGATAATTCAGGACTCGACAAATATGATTTTGAAAGGAATAAGTTCAGTCATTACAAAAATGCATCGGGAGATAATTCAAGTTTAAGCAGCAACAACATACTTTCCGTTTATGAAGATAGTTCGAACAACTTATGGATTGGTACATTGGATGGAGGACTGAACAAATTTATCAGGAAAGAAAACCGTTTCAAAAGATACGGCATTCATGACGGATTGCCGAACAATTCTATCAACGGAATACTTGAAGACAATGACAGCAACCTCTGGATAAGCACGAATTATGGGATATCAAAACTTGATACAAAAAATGATGTGTTCAGGAATTATGATGAGAAGGATGGATTTCAGAGCAATGAGTTCAATCAAAGTGCCTGCTTAAAACTATCAGACGGAAGATTGGTATTTGGAGGAATAAACGGATTCAATATTTTTAACCCAAAAGAAATAAATGACAATCAGTTCATTCCGCCTGTTATAATTTCGGACTTCAAAATATTCAACAGATCAATAAATCAATGGGGAAAAAATTCATGTTTGAAAAGACCAATTGCAATTGAAGATCATATCGAACTTACTTACCGCGACAGTGTGATTTCATTTGAGTTATCTGTATTGGATTACAACATCCCCGAAAAAAATCTATATGCGTATAAGCTCGAGGGCTTTGACAAAGACTGGGTTTATTCAGGCAGCAGAAGATTCATAACTTATACAAATCTCGATCCGGGAAATTACCAATTCCGGGTCAAAGGTTCCAACAATGATCAGGTATGGAATGAAGAAGGAACATCGGTGGGGATATCCATCAGTCCGCCATTTTGGAAAACAGGGTGGTTCAAACTTGCGGGAGCTTTGGCTGCAGCCGGAGCAGGGAATGCAATTTACAAAAGCAAGTTGAACAAAATAAAGAAAGAGAAGAAGGCGCAGGAAGAATTTACAAAGAGGTTGATTGAGCTCCAGGAGAATGACCGGAAAAAGATCGCTGCGGAATTGCATGATAGCATCGGTCACGATTTGCTCATAACGAAAAATAAACTTCTGCTGGGAACGAAAAAAATTGACGACAAAGAATTTCTTAAAAGTAATCTTTCCGAAATGGAAGAAATACTTTCAGATACTTTGAAGGATATCCGCGAGATATCTTACACACTGCATCCGTATCAGCTTGAAAGGCTCGGACTGTCAAAAGCAATCAAATCAATTGTTGACAGAGCATCGAGATCAACCGAGATTAACTTCACCGTAAACATAGACACAGTGGACAAACTTCTTCACAGAGATGTTGAAATAAATCTATACAGGATCATACAGGAATGCATCAACAACATAATTAAGCACTCCCACGCGACTGATGCTATTCTTAATGTAATCAAAAACGAAAATGAAATCTCAATTCTCATCAGCGACAATGGAAACGGTTTCGATCTGAACAGAGTGAGTTCCGAAAAGAGCAAAGCCGGGTTTGGCTTGAGGGGGCTCGAGGAAAGAACGAAACTTTTGAACGGGACCTTATTGATCGAAAGTAGTGAAGGAATCGGAACAACGATAAAAATAAAATTGGGATTTTAACAACGGAATTATTTCATTTACCCGAAAACGAAACAATGAAATTAATTCATAAAGCATATTCAGTAAAACAAATTAAAAATTAAAATTATGAAAGAAGTATCAAAAAGCACTCCAAATGTGGTGGTAACGGCAAATTCGCCAGAAGAATTGAAAAACCTTACATCGGAACTGGTGAATCATGGCTGGACATCAGATGGTGAGCCTGTTCAAAACGAGGACGGTACATACTCCGCAAGGATGGTCAGAGTTTAGCTCATTCTCCGGAAATAATTTCCAGCATTTGATTGTGCACTAACTTGTTCGTTGCAAGAATTTCTTTTCCGTAGATGGAATAATTATTTCCCTTGAAGTCAGAGAGCATTCCTCCTGCTTCAGTCAGGATAAGACATCCTGCTGCGACGTCCCATGCGTTCAGGTTATATTCCCAGAATCCTTCAAATCTTCCGCATGCTGTCCAGCAGAGATCAAGCGCAGCAGAACCAAGTCGCCTCACGGGAATACTTCTGCGTATGAATTTTTCAAATACGATTACGGGGTTGGGCTTGAATTTGTTTGAGTCGTATGGAAATCCTGTCACAACGAGCCCTTTGTTTATATCCACTGTTTTTGAAACAAGTATCCTTTGATTATTCAGAAACGCACCGCAATTTTTTTCCGCAAAGAAAAACTCTTCCGATATCGGATTGTAAACGACTCCAAGAATAACTTCAGCATTTTTTTCAACAGCGATTGAAACACATGTGAGAGGAATTGAATGTGCATAATTCACCGTTCCGTCAATAGGATCAATTATCCATTTGAATTCCGAATCTTGTGTGAATGCTCCGGACTCTTCCGTCAGGATGCTGTGTTCAGGAAAATCATTTTGAATGACCGAAATTATTTTTTCTTCGGATAGCTTGTCAATTGCAGTAACGAGATTTGACACAACGTCCTTGCTTGAGATTTCAAATCTTCCCCCGAAATTTTCTTTCAGTATTTTTCCCGCTTCCATTGCTGCATTGATAAGTGTGCTTTTCATAAGTCTTCAGAGATTGAATTCAATTCCGTCATAAGCAAGTTCGATGCCTTTTGGGAGTGTTGAATTTATTTTGTCGTGTAATATGTCGTGAGTCAGGTGAGTGAAAAAAGTTCTTTTAGGTTTCAGTATTTTGGCGACTTCTACCGCCTGCTGTATATTGAAGTGTGTGGGATGAGGTCTGATGCGAAGCGCATTTATCACAAGCACCTTTAGACCCTCGAGCTTTTTCATTTCGACTTCCGATATAGCGCTGCTATCGGTTATGTATGCAAAGTCCTTTATGCGGTATCCGAATATTTTCAATCTTCCGTGAAGGCATTCTATGGGCGTAATCACGACACCGCTCAATTTAAATGGTTTGTTTTCGATCTGATGGAACTTTACAAGCGGGACGGCATGATGCTCTATGAGTTCCTTGTCAAATACATATCTGAAAGTTGTTTTCAGTTCTTCCATGGTAATCTTGTTTCCATAAAGGTCAATCGTCTTCTTATGCTTCTGCGTTATCTGCCGTAAATCATCCATTCCGTTAATGTGATCAACGTGATGATGTGTGTAAAGAACCGAATCAATGTTGCTGATTTTATGCTTCAGCATCTGTTGCCTGAAATCAATCGAAGTGTCAATAAGAAGATGAAGTCCGTCAACTAAAATGAACGCGGATGTTCTAAGCCGCTTGTCTTTCGAATTGCTTGATTTGCATGTTTCGCAGGAACATCCGATTACAGGGACCCCTTGCGAAGTTCCGGTGCCAAGCACAATTACTTTCATCGGTAAGACATGTTATATGAGTTTTTTCTCCGGTATTTCTTTTTCAATCAGATCCCGGATGTTAGGTTTAAGGAAAATTCCTTCGGTTCCTATTTTTGCGATATTTTTTAAAAGAAGATTTATTTTTTTATCTTGCTCCAGATTCTTGTTGAGCAAAAATAATTTCCGTTCCCGAAGCAGACAGAAGCCGCCTTTGAATGTTCCCCTTTCGACTCTTACATTCAGTCCCAACTTTTCCATCACTTCGATCAGTTCGCCGATGAGAGATTCCTTCTTTTCATCCGGTAATGATTTTGAAACCTTCTTTATTACTCTTGACAAGAAAATTTTTTTAATTTAATCTGATGACAGAAATATATTTATGTTAAATCGGCTGCCAAATTCCGGACTGTCTGCATTTAGATAACAAGATCATCTTCTTCGTGAAATATATATTTATAACCATGAGCGTCCTCGAGTTTCTTTTCTGTTTCAATCAACTGATCAGAAGTTTTCTTCATTGGCTTGAATACCGAAAGCCATATTATGGAATAATAACACATGACTGCTATCCAAGGCACACCGCGAAGAAAACCGATTCGCTCACCGAACAATTCCAGCAGTCTGTCATGATTTGCCGGACGCTTATTGAACAGCAAAATGAATTTGAGATCTATGAATGAAGTATAAAGCTCAACCGGAACAAAAACAAAAAATAATATTGCACACATCAGAAGCCATGGATTTTCACGCAGGTTAACCTTACAACTTTTCATAAAGACAATAGCGCTTGCAAGCACAATTATGTAAGCGCACATTATCATAATTGAAGCGTCGGAGATCATTTTGAAAATCTGATTCTCTTCATCAGGTGGGATACTTGTCCGGAAATTAAATTCATCATAGTTGAGGAGTTGATTGCCGATGAAAAATCTTACATTAATTCCGCCAAGCCAGAAAAAAGATGCAACAACGAGTATAAATAGTGAGACCTTTGCCTTTTTGCTTAGTTCCAATAGTTTAATATTATCATTATCAATTTAGTCAATTTAATTTTTCTTAGGAATGACAAAACGCTTTTCGTTTCATATTTTGATGGTATATCAAAATCGGAAGCTAAAATATTTTTTTGAAAACAAACCCGCCTGTGAAAAATTACACCTCATTACACCAATTCATTTTTTACATTTACCAGCAGTCTTATAATTTGTAATTTTGTAATTATGAATGAAGATAAGATAAAACAGGTACTTTCAGAAATAAAGGAACCTGTAACAAATGTTGACTTTACGAGACTCGGCTTTGTCCGGAAAATTTCCCTTAACGGGAACAAGCTTAGTTTGGTTCTAGGCAATTCAATGGCAGACAAAACCTCACTTGACCAAACGGATCAAATGATTCGCAGGAAATTCAAGAATGACATCCCGGAAATTGAAGTTGAAAAAATTGAATTCATTCCTGCGCTTACGGAGCATAAGAACGCGAAAAAGGATTCCGTCATGCCGGGAGTTAAGAACACAATTGCCGTTGCGTCGGGAAAAGGCGGAGTAGGCAAATCCACAATTGCGGTCAATCTCGCGGCATCATTTGCATTGAAAGGATTGAAAACCGGTCTGATAGATGCAGACATATATGGACCTTCCATACCGACGATGCTCGGAATAAAGACAAAACCTTCCGTTACAAAAGTGGATGGGAAGAATAAATTGCTGCCGGTAGAAAAATCCGGAATTAAGATCATGTCAATAGGATTTCTGATGGAAGAATCCAATGCTGTAATATGGAGAGGACCAATGGCATCGAGCGCTCTGAAACAATTTATGAGCGATGTCGTTTGGGATGAACTGGATGTTCTGTTCTTCGATCTTCCGCCGGGAACCGGTGACATTCAGCTTACGCTAAGTCAGAGTATTCCTTTGACCGGTGCCGTCGTTGTAACAACACCGCAGGAGATTTCACTTGCCGATGCAAGAAAGGGAGTAAAAATGTTTGAGAGAGTTAATGTACCTTCTCTTGGAGTCATTGAAAACATGAGCTACTATCTTAATCCCGATGGAAGCAGAGATTTCATATTCGGAACAGGCGGAGGAGAGAAAATGAGCAAAGAATTTAATGTCAGACTGCTTGGAGAAATTCCTATTAATACAAAAATTCGAAAAGCCGGAGATGACGGAGAACCAATAGTAATAAGCGATCCGGAACTGCCTGAATCAAAGATTTTTTCCGACATAAGTGATGAAGTAATCCGGGAAATTAATTTGATGAATACTAAATCAGCTTATGGAAAGGATGTGATAATTGAAGTTTGAGAAGTTGGATGAAGCAGATTTTTCGAAAGCCCGGCTATCAAATTACTTGTAACGGAAAAATCAATTGGATCAAACATTTAATCGAAGCAAGAGTTTGAAAAAATACACAATCATATTATTTGTTCTGCTTACTGGAGTTTATTTTTCATGCGGACAAGGAGGAGGATCGGATTCCCCTGCGAATTCGCTTAAGGATTTTGTGGCGGCTCTTAAGGAGCAAAATCCGGGCAAGGCGTGGAATTACCTTTCGAAAAATTCGCAGTTGATGTATGACAACATTGCCAGGAACCGGAATTTAAGCGGCAAGGAATATTTTGAGAAGAGTGTTTCAAACGCGGGTTCAATTGGAATTGCAGCTATGGATTTCGAAGTCGTTGATGAAAAAAAGGAAGGAGACAACGCAACGGTTACTGTAAAGACAAAGAACGGTACAACTTCAGAATTTTTCAGCGTTAAGGAAGACGGGACATGGAAATTGGATTATGCGAGGACCCTTGAAGAAAGCATGAAGAAAGTGGAGTAGGGGCAGGTTATCATGCATGAAGGTACACTTGAATTGACGATTGAAAATGTCGAAGCTGTCTTGGAAAGAGTACGACCGTTTCTTCAGATTGACAATGGAGATGTAGAAGCCGTAAGAATTACAGATGATGGAATTGTAGAAGTAAGACTGCTTGGCGCATGCAAGGGTTGTCCTTTGAGCATGGTCACATTGAGAGCCGGGATAGAGAGAGCTTTAATGAAAGAGATTCCTTCCGTAAAACGAATCGAGTCAGTTGTTTGAAGAAGTCATATTCATGTTAGATTTTCAATTTTTCCCAGATCTTTAAAAGTTGTGTCGCCTGTATCGAATCCCTTCACGAATTCCCTTCCGGTTTGAATCGTACTCAAATATATGTCAATGATATCCGAGAACTTCTTCTCATATCCCAATCCGAAGATTCTTTGGGAAATGATATGAATGCCATTGAATGCAAAGAGCCTTTCTGTCTTTGAATTATCATTCTGCCGTCCGATGAGATTCATATCACCATCAAATTCCAGATATCGCCCGGATTTTCTTTTCTGAACCGCAAGAGTAGCCAAGGGATCTGAAGATTCATGTTTTGAAATAATATTTCGAAGATTAATTTTAAAATCAATGTCCGCATTGACAACCATAAAAAACTTTTCGCCCGCCAATAGACTCTCCGCATTAAGTATGCCGCCGCCTGTTCCAAGAATCACTTCTTCAAGAATGAGTGAAACCGGGATACCGAATTCCTTTTGTGCAAAATAGCTGATCATTTTGTCCTTGTGATGAAAGGTGTTAACTACAATTTCATCGAACCCGCTGTCCTTCAGCCATTTTATCTGATGTTCAATCATCGCAATACCCTTGTATGGAACAAGCGCTTTGGGAATTTCATCTGTAAGTGGTTTAAGTCGCGTCCCGAACCCGGCTGCAAGTATCATTGCTTTCATTGAAATCATAATATTTAAATTACTTTGCAATTTAAATTGCAATAAGACTTCTTATCATGTCCGCAATATGTCCATCGTTCACTGGAATGAAGATCGAAATGAGAAGTAAAGGACATGACTAAGATTTTAAATTTAAATTAGTCGGTAAAATAAATATTATTGTTAAGATAAATTTTTAAGAATTGATGACGACATTAAAAAGAGCCAAAGGATATTTAGCGAGTCGCAAAACGCTCAAGTATAGACTGTACAAATTTTTACAAAAGCATACGAAAGTGAAGGAGAACTCGCCGGTGATAATTGCATGGGAGATGGGGGGCTTCAGCGACATCATGAAGAAGAATGCAATCATATCTGCAGCTCTCAATCTGCGAGGTTACAGGACACATTTCATAATATGTGACGGAACCCCGCTTGCCTGCATACAGCGCGGTCTTGAGAAGAATGAGAGGATTGAGGACTGGCAGTTGAGATGCGAAAAATGTATAAAGTCCATGAGGAATAGCGCCAAAGATTATGGTGTCGAATATTCCTTTGCAGGAGAATATATAGATGAAGATAAAAAAAATGAGTTCAGGAAACTCTCGGAAAGTCTTTCAATTGATGAAATCTTTAAGCATAAATATATTGATATAGAAACCGGATCTCTTGCATGGAGTTCTGTGATAAGATATATGAAAGGCTACGTTATTGAGGAAAAAGATTTTAAGAAGGAAGATGAAATTTTACTAAGAAAATACTTTTATGCAGCAATGGTAAATACTTATACTGCAAACGAAGTGATTGAGAAGTTCAATCCTGTGAGCATATATGGTTCTCACGGAGTATATGTTGACTACTCGCCTCCGATTCTGCTTGCTTATTTGAAAGGAATTAAGTCCATAATTTGGTCGAGCGGTTTCAAAGACTTTCTTCATTATTTCACAGTGCCAAAGAAGCCGAACAAACTTGAATTCAGAGGTATAACTTCGGATGAATGGAACAAAAGAGTTGAGACGCCGCTGTCCGACAAGGAAAAGAAAACTCTTGATGAGTATATCTTTCACAGATTTAACAAGGGTAATAAACGCGATTTCCTGAATGTAAGTTTGCCGGAGACGCCGGATGCATTGAAGAAAAAGCTTGGAATTAGCAACAGCAATAAAATAGTTTGTCTTTTCTGTCATGTAAGCTGGGACCTTACATTTAGTCTAAGCACCATGATCTTCGAAAGTGCCAATCAATGGCTGAAGGAATCAATGGATGCGATTTTCAAAATCAAGAATGTCAACTGGCTTGTTCGTGTTCATCCTGGCGAAGGACCTTCCGGCAGTTTATATACAAACGATGATTACATCAGAGATAATTTTAAAAACATTCCGGATCATGTGAAGATCCTCTGGTCTGACTCTGAATTGAATTCACTCGGATTGTACAATCTGATTGATGTCGGAATAACATTATTTGGAACGATGGGTGCAGAATTGCCGCTGCTTGGAAAACCTGTAATATCCGGAGGTGAGGCACACTTCACGAACAAGGGTTTCACCATTGATGCGAAATCAAAAGAGGAATATTTTTATTTACTGAACAACATACATTTGATAAAGGAACTTGACGACAAACAACTTGATCTTGCGAGAAAGTATGCGTATTCATATTTCATTCAGAGGCAGATTCCGATAAATGTCATTGCAAAGAAAGAGGGTCACTGGGGAAATATAGATCCGAAGAAGATGAACAAACTTCTTCCGGGGAAAGATCTTATCATTGATGCAATTTGCGAAAGCATTGTGAAAGGCAAGGATGTGATTCTTACCGAAGAAATGGTAAATGAAGTTGAGATTGATGTGTGAATCAGAAAATCCTTTCCGTCACAATAATTGAAAAGTGATTTCGTCCATAATTACATTCAACATGCCTTGGCTGATGCGTTAATATGAATCAAACCTGCTATTAGAATTCAAATCTGAAATCACCCACCGGGATCAGTTTCTTTTCTCCGTAATATGAATAATGATCTTCGAGATGGAAGCCGGTCTTTACTTTAATATTCTTATTGAACATTGAGACACTCCATGCTGCGTCCGCGGCGCTTAGCAAATGATTTACAACAACACCGATAAGAGTTGTACTGCCTTTATCATAATAATCATTAGCCGCTTGCCTGTCATAAGAATAATTGGTGTACATCGTTGTTTTGTATGAGCCATAATTGTTTCTGTTCACTACAGCCAGGTCTGCATCAGCCCAGCCGGATACAAAGTTCTGATATTTTCCGATGAGTTCATAGTATTGCTGTTCGCCGTAAGGGGGAAGTTGATGCGAGAAATTTTGTGCTTCACAGACATTAATTTGTCTTCGCAGAGTTTCCTTGTCGGCAGACAGGTCAATTCCGTCCGCGCCGGGAAAACTTTGTTCTTTCAGCCATCTTCCGTACTTATAAACGTCCCAGTTGTGGTCTGCAAAATTCTGAAAGCTTTCCGTTTGATCATCGCCCTTTTTCTGATAACTCGCATACAGGATCCAGAGTGTTGCCTCCACGGCAAAAAATATTCCTGCTTTCAGATAACTCTTTGCATAAAGTTCTCCGGCTCCAGGTATCAGGCCTGACATTGCGGCTGCAAGATAGGGAGACTTTTCTCCAGGCTTTTTTTGATCTCCTTTGTTGGGACTATTTGAATCAATTGAAAAAGTTTGCGGAGAAATTTTGTTTGTGAGATCCAGTTTTGAAAAAGATTTCAGGTCCTGCGCAAGAGAGCGGCCGCTTGCTGCCAGCAGGATTGTTAAGACGAGAATTACCTTGGGGTTAATCATATCAGTAATAAATTTTGTTTAGAAATAATGCATTAGCAGGTAGGTAAGGAATCAGAAATTTTTCTCCCTTCTTAATTTTTTCTTTGACAGTTTTCAAAATAATTTTTCCTCTGCCGATTTCAAGTGCAAGACCTAAGATTGCTCTTACCATCGAATGGAGGAACCGGTTTGCCGCTATTGTAAAAATTATTTCTCTTTTAGTTTTGTAGTACTTACAAGTGAACTTCATCACATTACAAAGAAAGCAGTTCTTGTCATCTTTATTCCGGCATAACGCTTTGAAATATTTTAACTTCAATACAAAATCCATGAAACTTCTTATCTTTTCAAAATCGGGAATTGAATTTATTCTGAAATAGTCTTTGCCGCTCATTGACTTCTTTCCGATTGTAATCCTGTAGCGGTATTCTCTTTTCTTTGCAGAATATCTTGAATGAAAATTCAATGGAACTTCTGACATTTTCTTTACTGTAATCTCGTCAGGGAGCACAGCATTAAGGGAACGCATAAATTTTCCTTTGTCAATCGGGTCTTCAATTTTAAAATTCGCAGCCTGGTTGTATGCGCTCACTCCGGAATCTGTTCTTCCGGCACCGATCAGTTTTACTTTTGTTCCGGATATTTTCTCAATTGCTTTTTCGAGAATTCCCTGGATGGTATTGCTCGTGCTATTTTGCCTTTGCCACCCTTTGAAGTTCTTGCCGTCATATTCGATTATTAACTTGTAGTTATGCACCGGCAGTCTCTTCTAAAAATTCTTGCTCAAGTTAATTTTGATGCCGTCAACCGAATAATTATTTTTATAAAGCAATTCCGGTTCAAGGTGTAAAGATGTTTTCTTTGTAGGCTTGCTGCTTGCAATCAGATATGCACTTATTGCACTGACAATTCTGTTTGCAACAAGAAGGCTTCCAAAGATTACCTTTGAATCATAGATTCTTTCACTGTTTCTTCTTTGGGTCTCAAAAATCTGCTGGTTGTTAAAGCTGTCCCAGTTCCAGTAAAACTTGTTTGCATCATATAACGAAGTATAATCTCCCTTGACAAGCATGGCATTATTGTATTCATATACATTTGCATAGCTCCCGATATTTCCGAAATAAGTATCCGGTTTATTATCAATATCATTTACCTGCGCATGTTCAACCGAAAATTTACGAGAATCGTCTCTGACATTGTTGCCATAGACTTCGAGTGAAGCTAATCCAATCCATGACGCTGCATCTATTCCGAGGAAATATTTCCCGACATCCATTCTGTTCAGATAAAAATGTCCAGCCCCTGGAAGAACAAGCGAAAACAGTGCGGCCAATGCGGGAGACTTTCCCGATTGAGCTTCAAATGACCCGTTAATCTCCGGAGTGTTTTCAGAAGACTTCTGATCAACAATCTTGGATTTTAGATCCTGAATCTTATTTGCATCAGATTGAGAATAAGATTGAGAATAGAGATTTGAAACGCAAAAGCACAGCAAAGTGATTGATACAAATAGTAATCTCATTTTGAGGATAAGTTTTTTTGAACAGAAATCATTTTCTTCTGAAATTCTTCGGGCTTGAGAAATCCGGTTACTCTCTGATCTGCAAATTCTTCGCCTTTGGAATTCATGAAAGCAACAACGGGAAGCCCTTTGATATTAAATCTTCTCGTAATGTCTTCATTTTCTTTTGTAAGATCAACCTTAATTGTGTTGAAAGATTTTGAAAGTTCAATGACGTCCGGATTTGTGTAAGTATATTCATCAAGCTCCTTACATTGTGCGCACCAGTCAGCATAAAAATCTATCATAACAGGTTTGTTTTCAGATGCCATGCTTTTCTCAATTGATTCAAGGGATGTCATCACTTTCCATTGAACTTCGCCTGCGGATTCTGCGGGCTTTAACATCCATGTTCCCATTACAATTGCAAAGATTGCAATGAAATATTTAATTTTCGAATATATAACTGAAGTATGACCTTTCCTGTCAATCAAAATCAGATATGCTCCCGCTGCGATTATGTATAAAGGGAAAATTACTTTAAATATTTCATTGGAAATCAGAGGTGAAAGAGTCTTCAGCGCCATTCCGAAGAGTATCAGTCCGAAAACTATCTTTACGCCTTCCATCCATTCGCCGGATCTGGGCAGTTTGCTTAGTGAACTTGAAGAAGCCGATAGAAAAACATACGGAAGTCCGAGTCCCATTGATAAGACAAAGAAGAGAAGAAAGCCGGTTACCGGATTTCCAAGTTTTCCTACAAACACAAGCAGGCTTAGAACAAATGGTCCGATGCACGGAGCAGCAATAAAACCAACGGTAAGCCCCATCAATACAGACCCGAAATAACCCGATCTGTTTTTATTGCCTGCAAGCGCCAGACTTTGAGGGACGCGTATTTCAAACAATCCGAACATGCTTGTTCCCAGAGCAAACATTATCAACGCAATGACTATAATAACTAATGGATTCTGCAGAGCAGTTCCAAGAAGGCTTCCCGTCAATGCGGCAAATACACCAAGCGCAGAATACGTGACAGACATTCCGAGAGCATAAAATATTCCCATTAGAATGCTTTGCAATTTGCTTCCGCTTGACTGCGCTCCAAAAAAGCTTATTGTAATTGGAATAAGAGGATAGACGCATGGTGTCAGATTCAATGCCAGTCCTCCTAAGAAGATGACAAGAACTGCAGCGAGCCATCCTTTTTCTTCTATAATGTTTGAGACTTCATCTTCAGAACTTGTAGGCGAGACTGTTCTTTCATTTTCTTTGAGAGAAGTTTTTGAATCTGCTGTTTCCTTACTAACGGGAGAATTAAAATCTATGCCTTTGAAATGTTCCGGATTAATTAGCTTGCCGACTGACTGACTTAAGGTAACGGGAATCGTTAATGAGACATCCTTCGGAGGATAGCAGACTTTGTCATCACATGCTTGATACTTAATTGAAACCGGTATTTCAAACTTTCCCGGCAAAAGGCTTGCAGATGTTATGAGCTTTAGCCCAACAGTGATATTACCTTCATAGACATCTATTTCATTTTCGCTGAATTCAAATTTCAGCTTCTTATCTGCGGGGAAATAAGCATTTATCAGCTTAAAATCTCCGGATTCTGTGGAAACCTCGGTCTTGATAAGCGTAGGGTCATTAACTTTATAAGAATTAATATGGTAGCCTTGTTTAATATCAATGCTCAATGCAAGTTTAACAGTATCGCCGGCTGAATACGATTCCCTGTCCTGATATCCGGAGAGAGTCACATAATCCGACTTTTGTGAAAATACATTATTTACAAAAAGAAGGAGAACAAGAAATTGTATCAATAAGGAAAACCTGTGTCGCATGATTAGCTGCCGGAACTTAAAGTTTGATTTTATAAGTTATATTCGGTTAGTGAAGCAATATAACACAAAAAACATTAACAAACTACTAAAAATCGCATTTTTTGGTTACTTAAAAAACTCCAATCCTTGACTTTACTACTGCAAATATCGTATTTTTGTATAAATGATTTAAGCAGGTAATTGTCAGCCGGATGGGTTGAAAACCATGCAGAATACTATCTTAAATTTAACATAAAAGGAGATTCAAAAATTGAAACCAGCAGTTAAGTCGAAAAGTGACAACCCTTTAAGCGAGCTTATAGATGATAATGTATACAATACTCTGAAAAAATATAAACTCCTTGACGAAAAAGCGATAAGAGATTACAAAATAAGACAGATGTATAAGGAAATGAGACGGGAAATGAGTGCAGGCGAAGCAATTGATAAAATTCAGGAACTGTTTCCTTACCTTCAGTTTGACACAATAAGAAAGATTGTTTATCAGGTTTCCAAATAAATCTTGTTTAACTTTTTCAAAGAGCCGGCTATATATCTGCCGGCTTTTTTTTTGTTATAAAATATGTCAATGAATCTTAATAACCGGTACGTAGAGAAAATCCTTACTGAATTTCTGAAGAATGAAATGCATCGCATTGGCATTAAGAAGGCTGTAATCGGATTATCAGGAGGAATAGATTCAGCCGTCACAACCTTTCTCGCGGCCAGGTCGCTGGGAAATCAAAATGTCACTTGCCTTATTATGCCTTATGAAACCAGCAGCGAGGACAGTGTAAGTGATTCGCTTGAGGTTGTCAAGTTGCTTCAGGTGAATCATAAATTAATTGACATTACAAACATCGCCAAATCATTTCAAACCGCGATTGATGATTCGAAAAGTTCGAGAGTACGAAACGGAAATATTCTGGCAAGGATAAGAATGATTTTGCTTTATGATGAATCTGCAAAGCAAAATGCACTTGTAGTTGGAACAGGAAATAAGACCGAGATTCTGCTTGGATACTCGACGGTGTTCGGTGATGCGGCATGCGGTATTAATCCCGTCGGGGATTTGTACAAGACACAGATAAGAAGTCTTGCAGCACATCTTGGCGTGCCCAAAAAAATTATTGACAAGAAACCTTCGGCTGATTTATGGAAAGGGCAGACCGATGAAGACGATCTGGGCTTCTCGTATGAACAGATTGATGATTATCTTTTTAAAAAAATTGACGAGAGAATGTCTGACGAGAAATTGATTGCAGAAGGGTTCAAAGAAGATTTCATGAAGAAAATAAATTCGATGATAATAAGGAGTCAGTTCAAAAGGATTCCTCCCCTCATTGCAAAGTTAGCCAACCGGACAGTCAACATAGACTTCAGATATAACAGAGATTGGAACACATGAAAAAATTATTAATAACATTTTCGTTTCTCTTATGCACTCAATTTTGCGAAGCGCAATATTCGATTTATTCTAATGGTGCAGTCAGTTCATCGCAACATTTAGCATCTGAAGCGGGTGTTGAGATATTAAGAAGAGGAGGAAACGCAATTGATGCAGCGGTTTGTATGGGATTCGCATTAGCTGTTGTGTATCCACAAGCGGGAAATATCGGCGGCGGCGGCTTCATGCTCATTCATACAAAATCCGGGAAAAATACTTCGATTGACTTCAGAGAAAAAGCACCGTTATCTGCGAGAAGAGATATGTATCTTGATTCGAAAGGAAACGTCATTTCGGGATTAAGTACGACAGGGAATCTTGCAGCCGGTGTTCCCGGCTCTGTTGCTGGTCTCCTATATGCCCTGGAGAAATATGGAACCATGCAAAGGGGCGAGATACTAAAGTGCGCAATTGACCTTGCCGATACGGGGTTTTACATAAATCAGGGTCTTGCTGATGCACTGAATCAGTATCAAAAAGATTTTTCAAATTTCAATGGCACGGCAAAAGTTTTCGGAGGAAAGTTTAATGCCGGCGATCTTCTGATTCAAAAAGATCTTGCGAATACATTGAAACTGATAAGCAAGTACGGAGCAGATGGATTTTACAAAGGTGAAACTGCCGATAAGATTGTGTCGGCGATGGTTAATTCAAACGGGATAATTACATACGAAGATCTCATAGGATATGAACCTAAGGAGAGAGATGTGTTAAGCGGAACTTATCGCGGCTATGATATTATTTCAATGGGACCTCCAAGCAGCGGAGGGATAAGTTTGATTTACCTGCTGAACATTCTGGAAAATTATGATCTGAAGAAATACGGATACGGGAGCGCCGGAAACATTCAGTTGATGACTGAAGCTATGAGGAGAGTTTATGCCGACAGGGCAGAATTCATGGGTGATGCGGACTTTGTCAGTGTACCTGTTCCTATACTTACTTCAAAAGTTTATGCCGAAAGAAGGATGAGCGATTTCACCGAAGGGAAGGCATCGTCAAGCAGCGGAGTTGATCACGGAGACGCTTATTATAGGGAAAGCGATCAGACAACTCATTTCAGTACTGCAGATGATGAAGGAAATCTTGTATCAATTACAACAACTCTGAATGATATGTTCGGTAACAAGGCAGTGGTGGACGGAGCAGGATTTTTTCTGAACAATGAAATGGATGACTTTGTCTCAAAGCCCGGCGTTCCGAATATCTACGGTTTAGTAGGAAGTGATGCAAATGCAATTGAACCCGGAAAGAGAATGCTAAGTTCGATGACGCCGACATTTGTGTTTAAAGACAGCAAGCCGTTTCTCGTGTTGGGATCTCCCGGCGGCGGAAGGATTATTACGACAGTTCTTCAGACAATTGTTAATGTTGTTGATTATGACATGAGTCTTCAGGAAGCAATTGATTCCCCTCGTTTTCATCACCAGTGGTATCCGGATGAAGTTCAATTTGAAAAGAATTTCGGAAGCGAAGAAGTTAGAAGAAATATGAAAGCAATGGGATATACAATCAAGGATATCCCTGATTTCGGAAGAGTTGATGCGATAATGTTTACGGAAGATGGTTCTATGACTGCGCATTCAGACAGAAGAGGATACGGCGTTGCATTGGGATTTTAAATGATATTCAGATCCGCCTCTATTTGTTTTAAGAAATTTGCCGAAAGAATTATTCTTCTTCCCTGTAAAGTTTTTTGTTCATTACAGATCTAAAAACCCCCGATTTCGTTCTTGGAAGTTTAATAAATTCTGACAGACCTAAGGCTCTGTTTAAGACTTTCTTCTTATCTATTATCAGGCTGCTTTTTGAGATGTAATTTACGTGTGCAGGTCCGCTGTCTAAAATTGTGCTTCGGGAAATATCAATCTCAACGTCTGCAAATGTAATGCGAATGCTGCTTGGATACAGCATCAGGAGATAGTTTGCCGATCGTTTGATTTTCAATTCAAAATCATTCGTATCATAAATCAGTTCAGAATTTTTGTAGATCATAATCTTCCTGAAATCAGCTTTGCCCGATTTCCCATAACTGACATTGAGAAATATTACCGAATATTCCCCGGATATGACCCTTGCGAAATGCCAATCTTTAATATTTTCCGAAACGGGTACCATTGACCAGAAGTGATGATGGTAACCCAGTCCCGTAATATCAGTCTTGGTTCGCTTGAAGTTCTTATAAAATTTGAATTTTCCCGAAAAATCACAACCTGATGCTGATGGGAAAAGATGGAAGGTCTCCTCGCTCGTGGATTCGACATCAATTGATTTTCCTGAATTTAACTTCGGAGAGAATGTGAATTCAGCTTTGAACTTCTTGTCTAAATCAGCAGGAAGCAGATGAATGTTCAGGAAGTACTTATTCAGAGAATTATCGAAATAAAAACTGCTCTTATCAATAAATATTTTTTCCGTTGCTCCGTCTGATATAATGCTGAATTTATTTTTTTTATATTCATACATTGCAACGTATAACTCTCTTCCATTCAGAAACAGTCTGATTGAAACGCAGCAAAAATCTCTCGGGTCCGGGTGCTTTTGAGAACCGCCGGATAATGCCGAATCAATAATAGTGTTGTATTCGGGAGAAAAGGGATTACCGACATAAAACGTGACAAAAAAAGAATAGTCTCCGTCATCGTCAATGCCGTCAAAGTACCACCACTCGCAGCCGGGTTTATTAGATAAATGGTACTTGTTTTCCTTCAAGTCTGTAATTATCAGCAAAGTAAATCCAAGGGGATTATTGATGAGCAAATATTTGAAATTAATTTGGAAAAACAAACATAAATCGTAACGAGTAGTTTCAACGAGTTTCAACGTAAAATCGTAAAGAGAAATTTTGATTCTTATAACACCTCCCGTTTGTAGTGGAGGTTCTATCAAAAAATATTTTCACGCAAAGGCGCAATGTCAGCAAAGGCTTTGGCAACTTTTAAAACTTGAACTGTTTTGGGCGGATGCGATTTGAACATTTCCGCATTTACAAATTTATCATTGAGCATTGATATCTGATTGGCTAATTTATTTGAAAAAAAATTTGATAACCGGCTTCTTCATTGGATTTGCAATTGGTTTTTTATTTTCAATGCCTCCACTGGGACCTACATATTTTGCGATTATCGAAAGAGGACTGAAGAATCAGTTGGCAAACGCTGTATCTATAGGAGTCGGTGCGGGATTCATGGACATGATTTATATTCTGATTGCCTACGGAGGAGTTTCCGCGATTGTATCAATTCTGCCTGCGTCAGCAAGTGAATTTTTCATTGCAAATGAAAATACATTGAGAATACTTGTGGGTGTTGCAGGTTGTATAGCGGTCATCGTTTACGGAATTAAGATAATGAGAACAAAGAACGGACTGATGGCAATTGAGGAGGAGAAGGTTCAGTCGGAGAAATTTAAGAAGAAATACGATACCTTCGAGCAAGTCTTCAGAAAAACAGAAATCGGAATTGAAAAGATTACGCACAGAAAGACTTTGCTCGAGGAAAAGCATTCTGATCTTGTCGGTAGTTTTCTTGTTGGAGTCGTGATGTGTCTTTCGTCTGTTACACTTCCTGCCTCGTGGTTTGCAGCAGTAGGATATTTGAAGAGCTTTGGTTTAATAGATGCCAACTTCTTCACAGGTATTTTGCTGGGAGTCGGTGTGCTTGCGGGAACATCAGCCTGGTTCTATATAATGTCAAAGTTCATTGTAAAATACAGTCAGAGAATTAAACCCGGAACGCTTAACAAGCTGAATTTCTCAACGGGAATTTTTCTGATAATTCTTGGAGTCTCCCTTTTAATAAAAATTTCCTCGGTTTATTTTTAACAAGTATGGACGCAGTAAATTATAAAACGTCAAAAAATACCTGCACATTTTGTCAGACTTCAATAAAGAGCGAAATTGAAACTTTTTATTGCCCTTCGTGCAATTCGCCGTATCATAGAGATTGCTGGATGGAAAATAAGGGCTGCGCCGTGTATGGATGTGGCGAGAAGGATCACAGCGGTGAAGACTATTCATCACTCCGTGAATCAATAATTAATATAGAATACCTCATTAACAGGAACCAATATGCTGAAGCCATTTATGAAGCAAAACAATGTTTGAAGATTGACAGAAGAAATGCCGAGTTGAAGAACCTTTATAATAAAGCCGTGGCGCTAATAAATAATAAAATTAATCTAATGACCAGCGCAGATGATGCGTTCGGAAAAAAAGATTATAAAGCCGCAGAGATATATTATAAAAATGTGCTTAGCTATACCGATGAAATCGAGACTAACTTCGTTAATACAAGGCTCGAGATTGCAAAAGAAAAAATTCCCGATCAGAAACGGAGAAGAATTTACCAAAACATTCTGATTATCATTCTGATACTTGCAATACTTTCGGCTCTCGGATACCTTGGATACTATACTTTTATACTTAAAGAAGACAGAGACTTTGCAGAGCTCGTTAAGTCTGACAATGCGGGGGATCTTGCTTCAATGGAAAAGATGATCAGCAAGTATGAGAGTTTTTTGAGAACGTACTCCAACGGTAAAAAGAAGCAACAAGTGATTGGAAGGATGAATGCATATTCCTATAAGATAGCAAGTACATATTATAAGGATGACTGGAGGCTGGCACTGAAACACTTTAACAGAATCGCAAACGTCATTGATTCCGCAGATGCAAAGACTACTTTCAATAATATTTACAATGTTGCATATAATGATTACAAGCAGAAGCTGGCAAACGCCAGGAAACTTAATTCTGTTTATAAATACGGAGAAGCACTGAATGAACTTCAGAATGCAAAGCTTATCATTTCGTCTTTCCCGAAGGAAAGCATTTCAAAAGAATCGGCGCTCCTTGAATCAAACATTAACCTTCTCAATAAAAAGATTTCGTCCATTGTGAAATTCAACGATCTTGAAAGGGAGATACGTGATCAGAATAAGCAACTGAATAATATCAGCTCTTCCGGAACGCGTGATGCAATATTGATCACACTCAAAGTTGAAAGATCTGTTAAGCCGGGCTTATATGTCGGCAAAGATATCAACAGCGGAATGACAATAGCTGTTGACAGTCATTTAAAAAAATTCAGGGAAGGCGAAGTTTTGAATATTGATTGTGTCCCCGAAGGTAAGGTTCAGATAAAGGATGAAGACAATAAAGAAATGTCATTGCCTCTTTACAGCAGATTGGAAGCCGACGCTTCGGATAACTTAATTTCTACCGATGAAAGAAGCGCCATAATTGAAAGAATGGACAACCTCAAATCTCAAAAGACAAAATTAGATACACTTCTCAAGCAACCCCTGCTTTAAACCAATTCAGAATCAGGAACCGGGAAAACATATATCGCAAAGATCAGTCATTGTTTCTTTTCACTATAGCTTCGATAAGTCCATACGGTTCATCTGTCGGAATAAATATTTCATTCTTATTTTCCATTCCAAATTGTTCAAGATTAAAGAGCAAATAATGTTTGTTGGGCATCGAAAGTGAAATCTGATTTATTTCCGGGATATGATCTATCACATTTTTGCCGGTTTCGAAAAGTGTTTGCTGAACGGAAAGACTGTTATGATCTGCAAAGGTTTCAATAACTTTATCTCTTACCGAAGTAAACACACTATTAAAATCTTTCAACTTATTCTCATAGACCCAGTCTGCGGTTATGCTCGTCGAGAAAATCCTGTCATTTGTTTCTTTTAGTGTTGTGTATTTGTCCTTAATGAAATTCTCAAATGCGGATCGTGTTGTTTTAAGAACAACCAAATCCCGAATTCCGGATTCGATAAACATCTCTTCCGAAGTTACTTTCACTCTTGCAAAACGTTTTTCGTTTCCTCCGCTGATGAAAGAGTGGGGATGCGGCTCGCGTGTCACGGAGTGAATTCTTTTCCACATCTTCTCTGTAATTTCGATTGTTACCCTTGTTACCTGTTCATTATTTTTCAGAAAATATTCACCGAGTCCTGAAGCAAAGTCTTCGGGAGAATCCGTATTGTTGCTCTTTGCAAATGCATACACGGTGTTTTTCATTGTGTCGGTCGGAAGAATCTTCGAATTATCACCGGTTGTATGCGCGGTTTCGAAATCGCCTTCAAGCTTTATGGCAACAGTGTATTCATTGATTTTATGCACCGCACCGCTGCGGCTTACTTTGAGGATTCTTACAGCTGATTTCCCGTAACTGTTTTGAAATAATATTGCAGACATGATTTAAAAATTTTTTTGTCAATATAAAGGAATAGCTTCAATTTTCAAGTTACAAGTTTTGAGAAGTAACTTTGAGCAAAATATTTTCACAAGATGGTAAATTCACAGGCGGGTTTGTTTTCAAAAAAATATTTTAGCTTCCGATTTTGATATACTGTCTAAGTTATTACTCGATTTCAAAATTCATTTGGACAGCATTGATATAAAACATTAAATCATTAACTCTTAATTCTTAATTATTAATATTTAATTTACTATTTTGCTTCATGTTAAAAGGGATCAGAAGCAGGAAAGTTGTTCTGGGACGTGAAATGAAATCAGCATTGATTGTCTTTGATAACGGTAAGGTTGAGTCAATCAGACAATACAATTCCGAAACTGAATTTGATGTAACGGATTATGGCGAACTTGTGATCATGCCCGCATTGGTTGATACACATGTGCATATCAACGAACCCGGACGTGAAGAATGGGAGGGTTTCAAGACAGCAACCATGGCTGCTGCTGCCGGAGGAATAACTACGATTATTGATATGCCGTTGAACAGCATCCCTGCAACCGTTAATTACAATGCTCTTCAGGAAAAGGTAAAAGCTGCTGAAGGAAAACTCCATGTTGATTGCGGATTTTACGGAGGAATAATTCCCGGAAACGAAGGAGAACTTGAAGCATTGGCAAATGCGGGTGTTTTTGGATTCAAGGCATTCATGATAGATTCAGGAGTTGTTGAGTTTCCTCATGTCAGTGAACAGGATCTGCGGTCAGCATTAAAAAAACTTTCACGATTTGACAAGAAAGTACCTCTGCTTGTTCACGCCGAATTGGAATCTCAAATTGAATTCAGAAATGAGAATGAGTCTTCTTTCAATTCTTTCTTGACAACGCGTCCTGATAAATGGGAGACCGATGCGATTAAGGTTCTCGTGAAACTTAGCAAAGAATTTGAATATCATATTCATGTAGTACATGTTTCTTCGTCCCAATCAATTGATATAATCCGAAAAGCAAAGGACAGCGGATTGAAGATCACTGCGGAGACATGTCCGCATTATTTATTTTTTTCGGCCGAAGAAATTGAAGACGGAGAAACGAAATTCAAATGTACTCCTCCGATCAGAAGCGCCGAGAACAGAGAAATGCTATGGGAAGCCGTAAAAGAAGGAGTCATAGATTTCATTGTAAGCGATCATTCTCCTTGCCCCGAAGATATGAAGTATGCAAGTGAAGGAAGTTTTATAAAAGCATGGGGAGGAATTTCCGGACTTCAGACAGCTTTTCAGGCTGTGTGGACGGGAGCCCGCAGAAGAGGGATTTCATTGCAGGACATTTCTGACAAGATGAGTTCTGCACCCGCACGATTCATCGGACTGGCGGAAAAAAAAGGAAGTATAGCAGAAGGATGTGAAGCTGACTTTTTAATTTTTGACGAGGAGAATAAATTTACGGTTGATGAAAGAAAATTATTTTGCAAAAACCTGATAACGCCGTATCACGGCAGAGAACTTCAAGGAACAGTTAGAGCAACGTATCTTCGCGGAAAGAAAATTTATGACAATGGAATATTCACTCAACCGGAAGGCAAAGTTTTGTTCAGTCATAAAGCAAGTGCACGCGATTTCCGGAAACATCATAATTTTACAAATCAGATTTAGTCGTTAATGGAATCAACACATTTCAATTCATTCACCGGACTTGTTGATCTTGCTTCTGAAAAAAACGGAGGGAAAGCTCTTTCGGCAAGCGATGAATTTTTTGCGGCGAAAGAAAATATGCTCAAAGAAGGAAGAGGAATTTTCATACCGGGAAAGTTTACCGAAAATGGAAAATGGATGGATGGATGGGAGTCGCGAAGGAAGCGGACTGCAGGGAATGACTGGTGTATAATCGAACTTGGTGCGCCGGGAATAATCAAAGGAATAGACATTGACACAAATTATTTCCTTGGAAATCATCCACCGTATTCTTCAGTTGATTCATACAATGCAGCGGGAAAACAACCGTTAAAAAATTTTGACAAAATCAAATGGACTAACTTACTTCCTAATTCGGCAATAAGTCCGGGTTGTCAAAACTTGTTTTCGATTTCAAATTCAAAAATATGGACACATGTCAGATTAAATATATTTCCTGACGGAGGAATTGCGAGGTTTCGAGTCTATGGCATTGTTAAGAAAGTGCTGGCAAGGAATAAGTTGATTGATCTTGCCGCTTTGATGAATGGCGGAAAAGTAATTGCTGCAAATGATATGTTCTTCGGTTCGATGGATAATCTGATTTCACCGGGTCGAAGTTCAAATATGGGTGATGGCTGGGAAACAAGGAGGAAGAGAATTCCGGGTCATGACTGGGCAGCGCTAAGATTAGCAGCAAAAGGAGAAATAAGAAAAATTATTGTAGATACAAATTTCTTCAAGGGAAATTTTCCCGAAAGTTGTTCCATAGAAGGAGTGTTGAGAAGCAATCTTAGCAATGATGCTGTTTCAGATTCCTCCCTTCCATGGAAAGAAATTCTTCCACGCACAAAGCTTGAAGGACACAAGGAAAATGTTTTTGAGAAAGAGTTGAAGGATGTCGGACCTGTGACGCATGTCAGACTAAATATTTTCCCCGACGGTGGAGTGAGCAGGTTAAGGTTATTCGGATTTGTAAAATAATTTAATGAGCATTGAAAATAAATTCTCTGAAAAAAGAGGAAGCTGCCGCCGGGCTTTTTGGATGCTGCGGCTGCAAAGCATGGACAGATGAAATGGTTGCAGCGCTTCCTTTCGACTCCGAAGAAGAAATGTTCAAAAAATCCGAAGACATCATGAGGTCGCTTGAAAGAGTTCACTGGCTTGAGGCATTCTCACATCATTCAAAGATTGGCGATATCGAAACACTGAAAAGCAAATTTTCTTCCGCTGAAAATGAACAGGCAGGGGTCAAGGGCGCTTCGGACGAGGTAATAAAAGAGATGATGAAACTCAATGAAGAGTATGAAAAAAAATTTGATTTCATATTTATTGTTTTTGCAACGGGAAAATCCGCGGATGAAATGCTTTCGCTCTTGAGAGCCAGGATATCCAACGACAGAGAAACTGAAATTATGAATGCTCTGAACGAGCAGATAAAAATTACAAAAAACAGATTACAGAAATTGATATGAGCAGAATTACAACTCATATTCTCGATACCTCATCGGGAATTCCTGCAGATGGAGTCGAAGCCGTACTGTATCAAAAGTCAGAAGCAGGATGGAAAGAGATTGCTTCCGGCGTTACTAATTCAAACGGAAGAATAAGCGATCTTCTTCCGGACAGCATTGAACTTGAAGATGATATTTACAAAATGAAGTTTGAAACGGGAAAATATTTTGACAAGAAAGGTTTGGACAATTTTTACCCATACGTCGAGATTATTTTCCGGATAAGCGGAGGGAGTCATTATCACATCCCGCTCCTTATCAGCCCCTACGGATATACAACATACAGAGGAAGCTAATCCCAATTTACAAAGGCAGCAATGCTTAATTCAAAAGCAATAGATGTCCTCAAGACATTTTCATCCGAAGAGATGAAACATTTCGCTGAATTTCTCCATTCTCCTTTCCACAACAAAAACAAAAAAGTAATTGCGCTGTTTGAAACTCTTCGACAATATCACGGGAACTATGACGATAAAAGGCTGACCAAAGAAATGTTGTTTGAAAAGATTTTCTCATCCGGGAGCAATAAGATGAAATTCAATGATGCTTCAATTCGAAATCTCCTTTCAGATTTGCTTATACTTGAAGAGAAGTTCCTGTCATATATCAGCTTTGAAAAGGACAAGTTTGATTTTTATGAGAAGTGCCTTCGTGAAATGACGGACAGAAACTTATCCGCCGTATTCGATAAGAAAATCAAGGCAGCAGAGGAGATACTCGGTTCGAATCTTTTTCCGGGAGAGGACAGATTTTACAAGAAGTATCTTCTGGAAGAACTGAAGTCTTTCAGCAGTCAGTTTTCGGACGATCTTAAGCTTTTCAAAAATAATTCGATGTCAAAAGCATTTGAATATTTAAGCTACTTTTATCTGATACGTATTTTTAAGATTATGAACTTTTTTGAATTCCAGAAGCAGTACAATATTGAGCACAAGAATCTCTTTGGCATGAAGCTGATAGACAAACTGGATCTGCCGGATGTATCGGAATCGAAGGAGAAGGAGTCTGAAAACGATATGGTGATATTCAGAATTTATTATGCGATGTATAATGCGATGAAAGACCACATGAGTGATGAACACTATTTTGCCTTTAAAAAACTTCTGACGGAGAAAGACAATCTTTTTGCTCCGCTCGAGAAATACGGACTGTATGTCTGCCTTACTAATTGTTGTGTTCAGAAAATTGATTCCGGCAAAGATGAATTTTTCAAGGAATGTTTTGATGTTTATAAGGTTATGTTTGAAAAAAATTTGTTTCTGGCATGTCCGGGATATTTGCCGATGGGCGCCTACAGCGCAGTTGTGAATACAGGTATATCCGCAGGTGAATATGAATGGATTGAGAAATTCATAGAGGAATATTCCGTGAAACTGAATCCGGAGCACAGAGAAGATGCAGAGCTCTACAGCCTTGCGCAGCTCAACTTTGCAAGAAAGAATTATCCAGCCGCTCTTGAAAATATAAGCAAGACAAATACGGAGTTCTCCAATTTCAAATTTCACCTTAAGATGCTGCAGATGAAGATTTACTATGAAACAGGTGACTTTGATTCACTCGAATACGCAGTAGATTCATTTAAGCATTTCCTGTCAAAGAATAAAATGGTCGGAGAAAATTACAAACAGGAATTCACCCGCTTTGTTCAGATTCTCCGGATGCTTATGAAATATAGTTTTAACAAGGATAAAAGTATGGAAGATGATATCAATATTAAAATTTCGAGCAATGCAATCGCAGGGAAGAGCTGGCTGAAAAGGAAGTTCGCAGAATTATCAAAGCAGCGCTGATAATCAAATTTTGTCATTAAGCTTGCCGTAGAAATGTCTTTACGGAGATTTCGTAGTTACGAAGTCAGCGGAATTATTGAATGCAATCTGCATATCGCTTACATCCGTCTGATTGTCGCCTGTCAAATCAGTATTGACATAGCCCGATGTGAAAGCTGCAGCATCGCTGAATATTGAGACTATATCGCTGATGTCAATGATGTCGTCTCCATTAACATCTCCACTATATATACAGTATTGGCTTCCTTTCAATGTTTGATTGTTACCGAATGCTTGCGCCGCCGATGAAGTAAAATCATAATTCATTACACTGCCCTGTGTGAAACTAATTCCTCCAACCTTACTCCATGTCTTCAGTGCGTTCCGGTGTTTGAGTTCTGCATAATATGATCCTGTACCTGCTCTGAAAAAAACAAAATTTCCCGTGAACAAAACCGAATCAATAATTGCGGCTGATGAGTCTACTATTGAATAGGGAGAAAAACTATTCCGCAACATTACCCGTAGTGTATCCTCAATATTTAATATGGTAAAAGGGCTTTGAAAAAATCCTTCCGGTATTACTTTGATATTCAAATAGCTGTATGTATCGGGAAGCTGCGAGCAGCCGATCCAAAATGGTTTTTTTGAGTAAGTGCTATTCCAAATTCCATAGATTTCTCCGATATTTTTCCAAATGACCTTTCCATCTGCGACAAATGTCTCCATCGAGTCAATAAACTGCATTATCTTAAGTATTTGCGCAATGTTAAGTTGTGCTATTTGTGTATGAACTGTTGCCGTGTAAATTCCCGTATCGGGAAACGCATGGTACCGGATCGCATCAACTAAATTGCGAATGCGCCCGACTGCTGTTGTTACGAGAGTGGTATCAAAAATTTTATTATTGCAGCCGTTGCCAACAAGAGTAAGATGTTTCGTGGAATCGTGGACGTAGAAGTTTGCCATGCTTTGCGGTTTCCACACGCCATAGTTCTGCGGGTCATTGACGTGACCAGGGGTACCGCCTCCCCACAGTATATCCGGTTTCCAGAAATAGGAAGTATAGACTCTTCCGTAAATTCCATTTTCGAGATTTTCCCAGTTATTGCCGCCGATAATTTGGTTATAGATAAATCCTCCGACAGTTTTTGTCGGATTGATTCCAAGCTGCTCATGAAGATAGGCGACATCTGCGTAGTTGTATCCGTTTGCTTCGTGTGAATGCGGATCACAAACGATCCCTCTGTCTTCAACAAGCCATCGAATGATATTTTTCCCGTTGGTATTTAGAATTACACTGCCGGTGTCGAAATTTTTTACGGCTTGCAAAAATCTCCAATCCGACTGAAAGTTCCATCTTATTTTTTTATCTGCAACAGAATCAGCGAGTTGTTTGATAAAGTTTCTCCTGGCGATATAGTAATTAAAGAGATTATACGGTTCGCCGTCTTCATTGTGTGTGGTGAAAGTCAGATAAACGGGAGCGCTGCTTTGTGAGAAGGCAGAAGCGCAGACATTTAAGATGATGGCGATAAGCAATGTATTTTTCATATTGATTTTTAAGTTTTAGCAGTGGAGGATTTGAATTAACCATTAGAGTAATGGCTAAGGGTAAGGGTTTAATTCCTCGAAAATATTTTTTTAGAAAAATAAATTAAATCATGTAAGGGATTAATACCGGACTGTTCCGAAGCAACGAGATTCCTACTTTATCAAAACCATACGTTTCGAATCAACAAAACCATCAGAGGTAAAAACATAGAAATAGACACCGCTTGCAAAATTACTGCCATCAAATTCCGATTCATAACTTCCCGCTTTCATTTCAGCATTAACAATTGTAGCTGCTTCTCTCCCGGTGATATCATAAATTTTGATTGTAACATGAGAGGCAATGCTTAGGTCGTACCGGATGATAGTTTTGGGATTGAATGGATTCGGATAATTTTGCATTAACAAAAATTTTGAAGGAATATTTTCGGAAGGACTACCGATGCTAACAATATTGTTCAACGGAAACTTCATGGAACGCCATTGGGAGCTGCCGGTAGGGATGAAAAACGCTGTAGTCTGCGGAGCTGTTGCAAGGGGAAGTCCGCCTCTCCGGAAAATTTCGGTCGGGAAAGTTGCGCCTCCATCGGTAGAAACTTTTACTATGAGGCTGTCAATGTTAGAAGAGTTATACTGCGCATAAGCATAATCGAATCTCACGGTGTCAGATGAATACAGATTGAAATATGCTTTTGAATACATCGAGTCTCTCTGACCGATATTATTGTAGTCAAAAAAATTCATCAGCACTGCATTTGTTCCGGTGATTGCAGGACCATTTGCGCCGAAGAATTTCTGAAAAGTAATAGCCCCGTCAAGATTGAAAACCTTCCAGCCGATTGGCGGAAAAAATCCTTCGAAGAGTTCAACATTCAAAGGAGACTGTATGCTGTCTGATGAAACTATCAATGGAATGTAATCATAATTAACATTCAGCATATCAACTCCCTTACCTGTAATCGGCGGATGATTGGCATTGACTGCTGCGACAATGTTTCTTCCCTTTGCGCAGTTGAGAACTTCCCGTGTATTATCATTCTGAATAAATGCAGCAGTGTAAATCATGGAATCAACCCATTCAGGTTTCCTGTAATATGTAAACCGGTACTGATAACTTCCGGGTTGAGTTTGAAGAACAAATCCGTTTGTATCGGGAAATGCTTCACGGAAAACATCATAGTGATAGTATTCGCCGAAGTATCCTTCGAGACTGTCTATTACAAGTCTTTCGACAGCATTAATTCTCAACCTGTAATTTCCCTGTTGAAGTGCTGACAAAATGTTTATGTCTATTGAGGCACTGATTGAGTCTCCGGAAATTCGCGTATCGGTTACACTGATGGAAACGGGTGTACCCTTGGAAAGTCTTTCGAGATACGGACTATACAGATTTGAACTGTCGCCGTAAGGAATTGAAACAGGAATTTTTCCGTCGGCTATAGTTGAGGGAACTGCGTTGACGTAATAATATCTTCTTCTGGCATCGGACTGAACGGGATTCTGCAAATAAAATGTGTCTCTTCCCAGAAGTCCGATGTGATACTTAATTGCCGTGACGGTCTGAATCTTAGTGTTTACAAAATCATTCAAATAAATATTATTATTGCCGCATGCAGGACTTGAATCGGAAGTGAATTCTTCATACAAAACATTTCGTGTATAGCCCGGGAGTGAAATTGAATATTGAAGCAACGTATCATTGACAAGATTAGAATCCTGCGCATAGAGAGTGTAAGCTTTAAGATAGTAACCCGTTCCAATTGAATAGACGAAAGGTGAAAATTCGACCGATTCTGTCTGTCCTGTATTCAGAGCAGATACAACCTGCGTATCAAGATAGCCGCCGGGTTCTATCTGAAGCATTACAAGTATTCCGCCCGATGCGGAATTTGATCCAATGTTTGCTACTGTTACCTGCGGCGAGATCGTATCCGTCCCGGAAGTTAACGTCGAGTAAACGGTGTCATATGGAATGTTAAGAATGGAGGTAACAGTGATGTCGTAGGATTTTTGTTTACCTGTCAGGACATTGTCAATATACAGATTATTTCCATAGCCGTTATAAGTCATGAATTGCAGAACTATATCGCGCGAACCCGAAACTTCATTAATATCCTTAAGAGTAACAAATGAAACAGCGAGGAAGCTGACAATGGAGAATATTAGAAACTTAATTTTGCCTGACAATTTATCAACGGTTTAAATTCTGAATGGGAATTATGCCGACCTGGTAATTCTTGATTTTTGAAAATAGAACCTGTAGAAAAAAAATTCCAGCAAAGTAACAAGCACAAGAGTAATGCTGTCCTTCGGAGTAAGAGTAATGATTGTTCCGGACTGCGCATAGAATCCGGAAATTTTCAGAAAAAAGAGAAGTACTTTATTTGTCGTCATCTGCATTGTATATCCGGAGTCCGCAACAAAAATTCCCACAAACATTTCACAGACAGTAAGTGACACAGCGAACAGAGTGATTATAAATCCGAGATTCAGGAAAGCCTGCAGCCAGCCGTCATTCTGGTATGATCTGCAGAAGGCATAAACTGCGAAGATTACATGAATGAAATAGATTATGGCGATTATCATAATTCAGAAAGCGTCTTTGGAAAATAAAACTTCTTTTATTGTCTTGAAAATTATCTTAATATCAAGAACGATTGACCAGTTTTCAATGTAATAAATGTCGTAGTCAATTCTTTCCTGCATTGACGAATCAGTGCCACGAGCGCCATTGACTTGAGCAAGACCGGTGATGCCGCATTTGACTCTGTGCCTTTCCAAATATCTGTGAATGGATTCCTTCATCGTATTTATAAAAAATTCTCTTTCCGGTCTGGGACCGACAATGCTCATTTGTCCGCTCAATACATTTATGAACTGCGGTAATTCGTCAAGACTATATTTTCTCAATGTTTTTCCAATAGGTGTATATCTCTCATCATTGCGCATCGCATTCTGCGGACCTGTCCTTTCAGCATCAACCTTCATGGATCGGAATTTAAGCATGAAGAATTTCTGACCATCAAGTCCTACCCTCTCCTGTGTATAAAACAACGGACCCTTTGAAGTAATCTTTACAAAGAATGCTATTACTAACATGAACGGGGAAAAAAAAATGAGGAAAAACAAAGAAACGACTATGTCAAATGATCTTTTCGTAAATCTGTTCCATACGTTCATGGGCATTGATTTCAATTTCATGAAAGGAATGCCGTCAACTTCTTCAATTCGAAGCCTGCTCGTCATCACATCAACAAAGTCAGGAGCAAACATGAACTCTACGTTAATGCCTTCGCAAATCTTGAAAAGGTTGTATAGTATTTCATGTTTGTGCGAAGGAAGCGAAATGAGAATTTTCTCAATGTTGTGTTCTTTAAGCTTTTGCGGTATCAGTTCGTAGTTACCGAGGAAAGTTCTGTCATTCAAAAAGTTTTCACCCGCGTCATCAAAACTGAAATATCCGATTACATTGAATCCCGCAAATTTATCTCTTGTAAATTTATCATAAATTCTTCTTGCAATCTCATTTACACCAAGAATTGCAACAGAATTCACACCAATGTTTCTATTGTAAAGGTTCTTTTCTATCTTAAGCGCTATATACCTTCCTCCTGTAATGAACAAGATCGAAAATAACCATATTAATGCAAAGACAAGTCTTGAATATGGAAAATCGCCCTTGAGCAGAAAGACAATTGCTGTCGCAAAGAGAATTCCGATTGATACGCATTTGACAATCACAAAGAACTCATCCATGACAAACACCGATCTCTTTAACCTATACATTTTGCGGGACTGAAACACGAGTATCCATACCGGTATCAGAATTATGGCAAATTCGAGGTATCCGTTAAGCTCCGGAATCCCTTTACTGATGGGAAAAATCCTTATGAAAGGTTCAAAGCTGAATCTGATTTTGTAGGAAACAAAAAATGACAAAAAAATTGCAAACGCATCGGATAAAACAGTAATAACCGGGATTATTACTTCAACGCTGGATGATTTATTTTTCAAACTTAATTTTCAATTGCTGGCACAAAATTAATTCTTTTCAAAGTAAGTAAAAAGTATATTTCAATTAAGAGCAGCTCATGATTCCGCTGCTGTCCGAATTAATTTTGAAATCGAGTAATAACTTAGAAAGTATATCAAAATCGGAGCTAAAATATTTTTTTGAAAACAAACCCGCCTGTGATGCCTCCGCTCAAATTAACCTAATATGAATTTTACTTGAATCAATTAAGAATTATATTTACAAATAAATTCAGATATGAAAATCGG
>JBDHXH010000028.1:0-32345 GCA_039810605.1 Ignavibacteria bacterium
AATTAAAATCAGAAATTTAGCTTCATGATCTACCTAAATCAGATATTGAAAATTCCATTTTCCGGCGAACCAATACAGTTTCTTTTCAGATAAAGAAAATGGATTCATTGTAGGAGGAAAAAATTCAGATAATTATTTACAAGCAAATTCTTTAATCTTACATACATCAAACGGTGGTGAGAATTGGCACGAAAAATATGTAGGGAAAAAAGGAGGTGAAATTTGTTGGAAAATATATTTCTTGAATTCTAGGGTCGGTTATGTATCCATTCAGTGCTTCGACAAGAACCTTAGTAAGGTAGTTTATCTCAAAACTACAAATGGAGGTGTAAGTTGGGAAGAAAACGAGTTTCCTATTCTGCCTGGATATGAAGCTTTAAGTGTTTTCTTTATTAACGAAAATACTGGTTGGATTGGTGGAATGAGATTTCTTAAAGATGGATATGTGTCAGGAGAAAGTTATAGAACAGAAAATGCCGGTGTTAAGTGGTTAACTGATACCAATTTCTTAAATGTGAATCGCTTTAGGCTAGTTCATAAAAATATTTATGCAGTTGGGAAAAATTTCTATAAAATACAATCACCTTGAAAAAACTAATTTTTGTTAAAATCTTTATTTTAGCATTAAATTATTATTCATTCCCCCAATCCATACCCGTTATATTACCAAATTTCCCAATAGTCCTTGACAGCCTTGATTATACGTACAATAATGGCCCAATTGTTGCAGATTTTAATAGTGACGGAGAAAATGAAATATTGATTGGTGTGAATGTTATTTCTTCCATTGGAAAAGTGTTAGTGGTTGATTCTAATGGAGGTTTATTCAAAAATTTCCCAAAAAATGTTAGCTGCTTCTCAAGTTATATCTGGATTGCGGCCGGAGATGTAGATAATAATGGGACGATCGACATTGTTGCCAAATCTGATTCACTCTATGTATTTGACTACCTGGGAAATTCTCTTTCCGGATTTCCAATGTACTTACCAATTCCGACAAATGATCTTGGTGATAAAATCGCATTATATGATTTTGATAATGATGGGAAACTTGAAATTGTATTGGCAAGAAGTAATGTGATTACAATCGTAAATCACAATGGTTCAATTAGAAACGGATGGCCAATAACGGTTAATCTTGGAAATCATTCACACATTAACATGTTTTCAATTGGCGATTTGAATAGTGATAACATTTCAGAAATCCTCATACCTTGTGTAAACACAAGAACTCCACTTCCACCGGATTCAAGTTTTATACTTATCTTAGAGCCCGACGGAACGCAGTATTTTCATTCTCCTATAATTTCAGATTCTGGATATTCTTATGATATCTGGAACTATCCTATTATTTATAAGAACAATAATCAAATGCACTTTTCAATCCTTTCAAGTTATTCAAGTGATTTAATGCCTAATAATTATAAATCAAGGTTTACGGTCTATGACCAGTCGGGACAAATCGAAGAAAGGAGTTGTTTTATTTCTTATTTGGCAATTGAAAGTCTGACGATGGGTAAACTAAACAATTCAGAGCCATTTTTTTTGGGTGGAGATATCCGGTATACGCATGGCTTTAGCAGCGACGGAAGTTTTTTGCCAGGTTATCCCCTTCTTATTGAATCATATCAATTGCGTAATCATAACATCGGAAAACTAACAAACAATCCTTGCTTCGTCTCGACTGCAACTCAAGATACATTAGGGGGGAAAGGTCTGCGAGGATACGTTAAGGCGTGGGATATTTCCGGCTCTGAACTCTCCTGGTCGCCTCTAAGACCGTTAGGGATACCGGGTACCGCTCCGAGTTTTTGTGATTTGAATAATGACGGACAAGCTGAACTGGTAGCTACAACCAACAGTTATTTTAATGGATCAGATGGCTGTGCTTTATATATTTGGACTCTTCCTGGAGTTATATATTCAAGAGAAAATTTCCCGTTGCCCATGTGGGGACATGATCGCTATAGAACAAATCAATTTGGGTTCATACCACCCGATGACCCTGTTGGAATTGATCCAATTAATACAGCGGTTGTATCAAGTATAAAATTGTATCAGAATTTTCCTAATCCATTTAATCCAACTACGACTATCAAATTCGATATTTCATCAAATCGTAAGTCAATCTCAAAAGTTACGCTAGAGATTTATAATGTTCTGGGAAAGGAAATGGAAACAATTGTCAACGAAATTTTATCTCCAGGTTCATATTCAGTAACTTTTGATGGAAAAAACTATGCGAGTGGAGTTTATTTTTGTACTTTGAGAGCTGACCAATACTCAGAGACAAAGAGATTTTTGTTGGTGAAATAGATTGTTGACATTGGACTTATACATTTTTATCAATCAGCCAGTTAGGTGTATACTATTTCATTATTAAGATGTGTTGAATGGCGCTCCAAACCACAGGCTATAGTCCCCGCACTAATTTTCTAATTAATTTAAAATGAAGTCAAGCGGGAAACTATCAAATTGATTTTATGGAAACAATTGTCTAGTGGTATGCAGTTTTATGGAATTGAAGCAGGTTTCTCAATATTGTCAATTCATATTCGGTCATTTTTATTTTCTTCCATTTCTCACTGACTCTTATCATCGTTCCGTAAACAAGCTCTATGCAGCTTGTTTTTAGTTGTGGGGTCAGGACTTCCGTCCTGAAGCCACGGCTGAAACTCTGCCCGAAGCAGATGATTATGAACTTATAGAAGAAGAAGTTCCAGGCTTGCCTCATTCACCGATTTACACATTTACATGTTCACCCAACCTCCCAAATGCTCTTCTCAAGATTTCTTCCTGCGTTTGATTGTGAACTTTCAGCGAACCCGCAGCAGGGCTTGCACTTTCACCCCTGCTTACTAAATACAAATTTTGATGCTTAGATAAAACAGATTGCAGCCTCAATGAAAGGAATCCCCATGCACCCATATTTTGCGGCTCTTCCTGAACCCAGACAACTTCTTTTGCATTCTTATACTGTGCAAGCAAATCCCTTATCTCGTCTTTCCTGAACGGGTAATACTGCTCAAGTCTTACAATTGAAGTGTTGATAATTTTATTTTCAGTCTTGTGTTTCAGTAAATCATAATAAACTTTCCCGCTCGTAATGATTACTCTCTCTATTGAAGACTTATCAATTACATTATCATCAATGATTTCATAAAATCCTCCTGAAGTAAATTCATCTTTTCTTGATTTTGCCTCGGGAAGTCTTAACAAACTCTTTGGTGTCATGACTACCAGAGGTCTCTTATGCTTTTGCTTAGTCTGTCTTCTCAAAAGATGAAAGTACTGTGAAGAAGTTGTGGGATTGCACACGATCATATTATCTTCCGCACATAATGTCAGGAATCTTTCCAGCCTTGCGCTCGAATGCTCGGGTCCCTGACCCTCCTGCGCATGTGGCAAAAGCAAAACAAGATTATTCGGCAATCCCCATTTTGTATCAGAACTCGAAATAAAATTGTCAATTATTACCTGTGCGGCATTTGCAAAATCTCCGAATTGCGCTTCCCACAATACCAGAGTAATCGGGTCCGCAGTTGAAAATCCGTATTCAAATCCAAGTACTGCTGCTTCGGAAAGAAGACTGTCCAACGGCTCAATGAGAGCCTTTTCCGGCGCAACATTGTTGAGTGGAATTATCTCGTTACCGGTTTCTGAATCAGTCAATAAAATATGTCGTTGCGAGAATGTTCCGCGCGAACTATCCTGACCGCTTAATCTAACGGGTATTCCTTCCTGAAGAAGACTGCCGAACGCAAGAGCCTCGCCAAATGCCCAGTCAACTTCAACGTCCTTTGTCAAAAATTCTCTCCGTGATTCAATAAACTTCCTAAGTTTCGGATGAAGATTGAATGTCATGGGAAGCTCCGTAATTGCTTTGACAATTTCGTCAAGTCTTTCGACCGGAACATAAGTATCCGGATGTGATTCAACTTCATCAATCTCTTCCTTCGTAACAGCAAGAGGAATATCCGTCTTGAATTTGTGAACCAGCTCATGACTCTCATTCATCTTGTCGAATATTCGCTTTTCCATCGAGTCAACTTCTTCCTGCGTTACAACTTTGCTATCAAGAAGTCTTTTCTCATAAATTTTCAGAACAGACGGATGACTCCTTATTGTCTTATACATCAGCGGCTGCGTAAATGCAGGTTCATCGGCTTCATTGTGTCCAAGTCTTCTGTAACTGAAAACATCTATTACAACGTCTCTCTTAAATTTCATTCTGTATTCATAAGCAAGTCCTGTAACAAGCAATGCAGCTTCAGGGTCATCACCGTTGACATGAAATATCGGAGCCTGAATCATCTTGGCAACATCAGAAGCATAGACACTTGACCTTGCATCAATTGGAGTAGTTGTAAATCCGATTTGATTATTTATGATAATGTGAATTGTTCCGCCTGTCCTGTAACCATGCAGTTGCGACAGATTCAAAGTCTCTGCAACAATTCCTTCGCCTGCAATTGCAGCATCGCCATGAATCAGTACCGGAATTGTCTTATCTCTTGCAAAATCTTTGTTGCGTCTCTGCTTTGCTCTTACAATTCCTTCAACTACGGGATTTACAAATTCAAGGTGGGAAGGATTAGAAGCAACTGAAACTTTGATTTCATTTCCGTCAATAGTATGATAAACGCCCGATGCACCGAGATGATATTTTACATCGCCTGAACCCTGCGCAGTAGTCGGATCTATATGACCTTCAAACTCCGAAAATATTGCAGACATAGATTTGCCAATTATGTTTGCAAGCACATTGAGTCTTCCCCTGTGCGCCATTCCAAGCACTACTTCATTTACATCATCATGTGCAGCACATTGCAGCAAATAATCAAGCGTTGGGATAATCGTTTCCGAACCCTCAAGCGAAAATCTCTTGTGACCTATATATTTCTTGTCAATAAATTTCTCAAAGTTTTCAGCTTCGGATAGTTTAAATAGTATGTGTTTCTTTTCATCAATGGAAAAGTTTGGAGTATTCCTGTTTGTTTCCATTCTTTCCTGAAGCCACTCTTTCTGAACCGGGTCCTGTATGTGTTTGTACTCGACACCAATCTTATCGCAATAGGTTTGACGAAGTATGTCAAGAATTCTTCTAAGAGTAGCAGTCCGGAGATCTGCCATTCCGTCGGTTATAAATTCTCTGTCATAATCCCATACTGTAAACCCGTAGTTTGCCGGATCGAGCTCGGGGTGATATTGTACTTTAAGATAGAGAGGATCGAGATGCGCAAGTAGATGTCCGCGCACGCGATACATATTTATAAGCTGAATAGCTTTTGCCTGCCTTTCAATTTCTTCAATGTGCTCTATCCTTCCGGAACCTTCTGGTTGTTTAACAGGATACCATTTTACAGGAGACATAGGAATTTCAAGATCCTGAAATAAATCTTCATAAAAATTTTCCTGACCCTGAAGCAATTCGCTAAGCTTCTTTAGAAATAGACCTGACTCTGCTCCCTGAATAATTCTGTGATCATAAGTGCTTGTGATGGTCATTACTTTGCTAAGACCCTGATCAGTTATGACATCATTTGTTACAGCTTGATATTCTGCGGGAAATTCTATGGCTCCTGTGGCAATGATTGCTCCTTGTCCCACCATGAGCCGTGGCATTGACGCAGAAGTACCGAGCGTGCCCGGATTTGTCAGCGAAATTGTCGTCCCCTGAAAATCGGATATCTCAATTTTATTGCTGCGCGCTCTTCTTATTATGTCGTCATAAGCATCGAAGTATTGTTTGAATGTCAGTTCATTTGCTTTCTTTATATTAGGAACGATCAGAGAGCGAGAACCATCTTTCTTTTCAAGATCAATTGCAAGTCCGAGGTTTACATTTTGCTTCCTGATAATGTTGGGATCACCGTTGATGATTGTGTATGCGTTGTTCATTACGGGTACGAACTCGAGTCCTTTTATAATCGCCCATCCTATGATATGCGTATATGAAACTTTGCCTGCATTCTTCTTTTTGAGATAATCATTAATGATAATTCTGTTTTCTTCGAGAACTTTCACTGGGATCGTCCTGAATGTTGTTGCAGTCGGTATCGAAAGACTGTTGTTCATATTCTCAATAATCTTCGCACCAACACCTCTTATTATGTTTGCTTCTTCTTCAGGACCGGGAAGCGGCATCTGAATTTGAGTCTGCACCTGGGATTGACCGTTTGCCTTTTGGTGAATCTCTTTTGCTATTGTCTTTTCACTGCCGTTTGTTGAAAGGTTAAGAGATTTAAACAAAGTCTTCCAGTTATCGCTGACAGAGTCAGGATTCTTTTCATAGTCGCCAAGGAGTTCCAGAACATACCAGGTATTCAATCCGAATTCGGAAAGCTTCTCCTGTTGTTCAGCAGTTAGGTCTTCTAATTTCATTTCTCAAAAAATTTGTTTAATTTAGTCAAATTTATAAACAACTTCAGCCTAATATAAAATTCACTGCTGTCCGGAACTGTCCCCAGAAGGTGGAGTTAGTTACACAAACTATTAAATATGTGTACGTAATATATTTTCATAAACAAAAATTCAAATAGATTGAACAATCAGTATTAATTAATCCATTTGTCCAATGAAGAAAATAATATTAGTTACTTCAATTCTTATTATTACCTCCGCTCAATGCTTCTCTCAAAAATCTGACAGATACTTTTATGTAGCGGGCGGCTACAACTTTCTTTTCCCATCTGCAAGCGACCTCAACTATGTCATTGACAGATACAACGCAACAAGAAGCTATCTCACGAAAAAAATGGATCACGTCGGTACGGTATCCGGACCCGCATTTGCTTTAGGAATCGGTCTGATCAATAATGACAATACGCTTTTGATTGAAGGCGGAGCTACGTTCCGGAATTCAGGCAAACTTTCTGCAGAGGGTGTTGTCAGCGGGGTAACAGGCCATCGGGATCTGAAAATTACATCAACGATTATAAACTTTGGTTTGGGATATTTGTTCGGTGCAGGGAAAAAATTTGAATATGGAATAGCTATGTTTACCGACATAGGCTCCTTTAAAGTAAAATCACGCACGTATAATTCGGGACAGGCTGAACCTGAATATACCGATATTACTCCTGATGCCTTTACAACGGGACTTGCATTTACGCCAACCGGAATGTTTAATTTGAATATCACAAATAACATCGGAATATCAATCAGACCTTTCTATTATGCGCAGATTTTCAAGCAGGATTTGCTTGAACTTGACAAGACACTCAATCCAAATACATGGCCGACAGACGACACGGAAAAAATGGACAGTGAAACACTAAGCGGTCCCGGCATTGATCTTAAAGCCGTAGTAAGCTTTTAAGAACTCCGCTGATTTGAAAACACATTTGTAAGAGTGGTCGTTATGAATAATACGAATAATACGGAATAATACGAATTATACGAAAGATGAGTAGTTTGAAGTATTGAAACATTTGTAAAGAGTTAATTTTCGATTTCAGAATAAATTTCATCTGTTATTATTGAATCGGATACAAGATTCAATCAAAACCGGTCGAAACATTTTAGAAGGAATAAACATTGAATCCATTTAATTCGATTTAATTCTATTAATTCTATCGGTCTTCTCAAACTTCATTGAAATTACTTGCCGCGTTGAGTATTTTTAGGTTTGTTAATGTAAATCTGTGTTAAGAACAATCAATGGATCGCATAGGGAAAATCAAGAGCAGATTTGAGGAACTTGGTATTGATTCCTTTCTTGTAAAAAATCTTCCGAACATAAGATATATCTCGGACTTTTCCGGCAGCGCCGCCGTAATTCTGCTTACGGCAAGCAAGAATTATTTCGTCACTGACTTTCGATACAAATCGCAATCTGCCAAAGAAGTCAATAGCGCGTTTGAAGTAAGCATCTTTACGCAAAACTCGATGTCATTTTTGAGTGACATGATCAAAGAGAATAATCTTAATTCAATCGGATTTGAATCTAACTTTGTCACATATAATGATACGCTTGTTCTGAAAAGAGATTTTTCCGATGTAAATTTTGTGCCCGTTGACAGTCTCATAGAAAAAATAGTTGTTTGCAAGAATGAAAAGGAAATTGAAGCAACAAGAAAAGCTGTTGAAATTACGGACAGAACATTTTCAGAATTGCTGAAGATAATAAAGCCCGGAATGACGGAGAGGGAAGTATCTGCTCATATTTCATTTCTCCAAAAGGCTTATGGAGCTGATGGAGATTCGTTTGACGCGATTGTAGCTTCCGGTGAAAGAAGTGCATTCCCTCATGCAAGACCTACCGACAGAAAGATCTCAAAAGGAGAATTGCTGAAGCTTGATTTCGGATGCGTTGTTGACGGAATGAAATCCGACATGACAAGAACCATTGCAATAGGAGAAGTGCCTGATGAATGCAGGAAGATTTATGATATTGTCAAAGAGGCGCAGCAGAGGGCGCTTGACCGTGTCAGAGCCGGCATAACCGTCAAAGAACTTGACTCCGTTGCAAGAGACTTCATAAAGGAAAAAGGTTTCGGAAATAATTTCGGACATGGTCTCGGACACGGTCTGGGTTACGGCATTCACGAGAAGCCTGCGGTCAATGAAAGGACCGACTATATACTCGAAGTAAATAACATTATAACCATTGAACCGGGAATTTATGTTGAAGGACTTGGCGGTGTGAGAATTGAAGACGACGTTGTTGTCAAAGAGGGAGGCTGTGAGATTATGAATAAGTCCACAAAAAATTTTATAACAATATAGAACTTCTGCATTTTAATACTTCAAAAAAACAGGATTACACATTTAAGATTTGAATAAGGTTCTAATTATCGCATACTATTTTCCTCCTATGGGAATGGGAGGGGTCCAGCGCACATTGAAGTTTGCAAAGTATCTGAAAGAATTCGGATGGGAAGCAGTTGTCCTTACTGACAGCCCGAAGAAATATTTTGCTGTTGATGAAAGTCTTCTGAAAGAAGCAATCGAAAACGGAATTAAGATCGAGAGAACCGGTGAAGCAATTACGGATGTATCAAAGATAAATATTAAGACACCTAATGAGAGAATGCGTAAACTGCGCAGCCGTGCCGGTCAGTTCTTCTTCATTCCCGACAATAAAAAATCATGGAAGAAAAAAGCTTTAAAGAAAGCGGATGAAATCTGGAAGAAGTATGGAGGTTTCAATGTGATTTTTGCAACTGCTCCTCCTTACACTGATTTTTTAGTCGGACAGGAAGTAAAGAAGAAATACAAAGTTCCGCTGGTAATAGATTATCGCGACGCGTGGGTTGATAGTCCCGTGCTCAACTTTTACCCGACTCCTTTCCACAAGGTTTCAAATATGCGTCTTGAAAAGAGTATTCTTAAAGATGCAAATAAAATTATTACCACAAACAGGAGAGTAAAGGAGCTTATCATTTCAAGATACGGCAACATTGATTACAACGATGTGAAAATCATTCCCCATGGATTTGATGAAGAAGACTTTTCAAAAGCTGCAAAAGCCGGCGTCCCTGAAAAAAGGAAAATGAGATTTACATACTCCGGAAGTTTCTATACAAGAAATCCCAGGTTTTATCTGGAGGCGATTCATAAATTTTTCACAAAGTATCCGGAGCTTAAGAATGAAGTTGAATTCTGCTTCATCGGAATTGTCTCAAAAGACAACCTGGCTCTGATAAAGAATTATAATCTTGGAGACGCAATCTGCCTTACGGGATATATTGATCATTTGCAATGCGTAGTAAACTTGCTGGCTTCCGATGTTTTGTTTCTGATTATCAGCAGAGGAGAAAATGACGATGCAGCAATGCCCGGCAAAGTCGGTGAATACATTGGAAGCAGGAAAAATATTATTGCATGCATTCCTGAAGGAGTAACGAAAAAGATGCTGGAAAAATATAATGCGGTACGATTTGTGGACGAAGACCCCGAGGAATTGATGAATGTATTTCATGAATATTACAAAATGTATATAGCCAACTCCCTTCCCGTTGCAAACGAGGACGTTGTAGATCAGTATGAAAGAAAGGCGCAGACTTACGAACTGGCTAAGGAACTGAATCTGCTTGTTGACATAGAATAAACCTTTACAGGACATTGGTTCCAATCATAATTCCCTGTTGTGAAAATACTTATCGTTGGCGGCGGCGCAAGAGAGAATGCAATAGCTTTCAAGATTGCCACATCACCTTCTTTCTCTGATTCAACTGGAAAAATCTTCTGTATCCCGGGAAATGCCGGAATTGACAAATTTGCGGAACCAGTTGCAATCAAGGTTAATGACATTGATTCAATTCTCCGGTTCGCAATATTAAAAAAAATTGATTTCACAATTGTCGGTCCCGAACTTCCGCTGTCTTCAGGCATTGTAAATGAATTTCAGAAAAATAAACTATTAATATTCGGACCGTCGAAGGAAGCTGCCGAAATTGAATCAAGCAAAGTCTTTGCAAAAGAACTCATGCTAAAGAATAACATTCCGACTGCGCATCATAAATCCTTCAGCCGATCCCGAAAAGAAGAAGCAGTTCAATACATCTCGACTTGCAGTTATCCCGTTGTAATTAAAGCCGATGGGCTCGCTTCGGGAAAAGGCGTTGTGATCGCCGAAAGCAAAGAACATGCTATGAATGTGATTGATGATTTCATTGAAAGCAGAATTTTTGGAGATGCAGGGAATGAGTTTATCATTGAAGAATATCTTGAAGGAGAAGAAATTTCTGTATTTGCAATAACTGACGGAGACAACTTTGTCGTCCTGCCTTTTTCACAGGACCACAAACGGGTCGGGGAGGGAGATACCGGAAAGAATACAGGCGGAATGGGAGCAATTGCACCCATTGCAAAGTATATGACCAATGAAATGACGGAAAAAATTTCTTCACGCATTATCAGTCCTGTATTAAAAGCAATGAATGATGCCGGAAGGGAATTTAAAGGCTGTCTTTACTGCGGGCTGATGATCGTCGGCAATGATCCCTATGTGATTGAATTCAACTGCCGGTTCGGTGATCCCGAAACGCAGGCAGTTCTTCCTTTGATTGAATCGGATTTTCTGAAGTTGCTCATTGCATCGGCGAACGGCACAATCAATGACTATGATTTGAAGATTAATAATTTAAAATCCTGCTGCGTTGTTCTCGCGTCAGATGGTTATCCCGAAAATTATGAGACAGGAAAAAAAATATCCGGTCTGGATGAAACAGTTGAAAACGTACTCGTATTTCATTCAGGAACGAAGAGAGATGAAAGAGTAAGTGTGATAACGGACGGGGGCAGAGTCATGTCGGTTGTTGGTTTGTCTGAAACTTCATTGGAGGAAGCCTCGCGAGCGGCTTATAGGGTAGTTGACAAAATAATTTTTGAAAATAAATATTTCAGAAGAGATATCGGATACAGGTATATGAAATATGGAAAGGAGATTCTCAAGTGAAAGTTCTTGTAACGGGAGGAACTGGTTATATTGGTTCGCATACTGTAGTTGAACTTCAGCAAGCCGGACTTGAAGTAATTATCGTTGACAATTTATCCAATTCAACAGAAGATGTTGTCTATCAGATTGAAAAAATTACCGGGCAAAGGCCATTGTTTGAAAAAATTGATTTGTGTGATGCAGTTGCGCTGAATATTTTTTTTGAAAAGTATAATGACATTAATTCAGTAATTCATTTTGCTGCATTCAAAGCAGTTGGTGAATCAGTTAAGATGCCGATGCTTTATTATTATAATAATGTTAACGGCATGACAAATCTTCTAAATGAATTGAGCAAGAGGCGGATTTCAAATTTCGTTTATTCATCTTCATGCACCGTTTATGGTGAAGCCGATAAGCTTCCGGTTACCGAAGAGTCTCCGATTAAGAAAGCGGAATCTCCTTACGGATTTACAAAGCAGATAGGGGAGCAGATGCTTTTTGACTTGTCTGCCGCATCAGGTTTCAGATCCATTATACTTCGTTACTTCAATCCAACCGGAGCGCATGATTCGGCTCTGATAGGAGAACTGCCGATAGGGATACCAAATAATCTGGTGCCATATATAACGCAGACTGCCGCAGGTATCAGAGATGCACTCACAGTTAACGGAAATGATTACGATACTCCGGATGGAACAAACATTAGAGACTACATCCATGTTACAGATCTTGCAAAAGCTCATGTGATTGCTCTTAACAGACTTATGCAAAAGAAGCAGGATTCGAATGTTGAAGTGTTTAATCTCGGAACAGGTCATGGAAATTCCGTAATGGAAGTGATAAAATCTTTTGAAAACGTGACAGGAATAAAATTGAACTACAGAATCGGACCCCGAAGACAGGGAGATGTAGTAAGCATATACTCCGATACCAAAAAGGCAAATGAAATACTCGGATGGAAATCCGAGAGAGATCTGAATAACATGATGCTTACTTCATGGAACTGGCAGAAAAGACTTAAACTATAGCTGAACAAATTAGGATTGGAAATTTTTTATAAATAATATTTTGTAAACTCTATTCTTCAATCGCACTGAACGAGTTAATTAAAAAAGTAACGGCATCAGATAAACGTGCAGTGGCAAGAGCTCTTTCGATGGCAGAGAACGAGACTGTCGGGAGTATTGAGCTGCTACGGCAATTATATAAGCACACAGGCAAAGCATACAGAATAGGCATTACAGGTCCTCCCGGAGCAGGCAAGTCAACAATAACAAACTCACTGGTAAAACTCCTGGCAGCTAAAGGATTCAAAGTCGGAGTAATTGCAGTTGATCCCACGAGTCCTTTTACGGGTGGAGCTCTTCTCGGAGACAGAATACGAATGCAGGATTCAGGAATGCTCGAAAATGTTTTCATACGTTCAATGGCTACGCGCGGAAGTCTTGGAGGCTTGAGCAAAAACATAATTCAGGCTTGTGATGTACTCGATGCTTCAGGAAAGGATTTTATCATCATTGAGACTGTCGGCGTTGGGCAGTCAGAGCTTGACATTGCACAGACTGTAGATACGACTATAGTGGTCCTCGTTCCCGAATCGGGAGATGCGGTACAGGCGATGAAGGCAGGGCTGATGGAGATTGCGGATATATTTGTTCTCAACAAAGCGGACAGGGAAGGCGCAGATGGCGTCGTGGCAACCATCAGGAATATAATTCATCTTAAGCCTGCCACGGAAGACGGATGGATTGTTGAAGTAATGAAAACAATTGCAAGCAGAGATGAGGGCATTGAGAAGTTGTTCGAAAAAATAACAAATCACAAGAAACATCTTGAAGATTCAGGCTTTCTGAAAAGGAAAAGAAAGGATCATTTAAGAAGGAAGATATTTGAACTTGTCAATCAAAAACTCCGGATAAATTTCTGGAACAGGGACAGACTTGCACTTCTTGATGAGCACATTTCAAAAATGTTGAATCACGATGAAGACCCCTATACATTTGTTGATGAGATTACAAAATGAATTACGAATTTCAATTTGTTAATTCCGGTCTGAATTCAGAATGCATCGTGTCGTAGTGGTACCGTTTTTCTCCCCAAATGAACCCATATTTTTCAAATATGTTTACAATTTCGATTGGAATTTCGTTATTGTAGAGTTTGGATTCGAAATCAACATCATTGAACATCATTCTAATACAGTGAAATTCATTGCTTTTGCAGGTCAAAAAAATTAATTTTCAGATTCAAAAAATTCATTACAAGTTTTCAGTAAAATACAACAACAAATAAAGAGGAGTAGAATTTTTTAATGTCAACTAAGACAGCCGTACCCAAGAAAGTTCAGCAGACCGGAATTATGAACAAGATGCGGGATAAGATGCCGCTGATCATAATGATTCTCATTGTAGCATTTCTGGCGACGATAGTATTTGAATGGGGAATGAATTATCTGGGATTGAGCGGACAGAGCGAAGTATTTGCAAAGGTAAATTCAAAGGAAATATCATATCAGGAATTTGAAAGAATTGTCCAGCAGCAAGTGGAGCAGATGAGACAGCAGAATCAGGGCAAGGACATTGATGATGCGCAGATGAATCAGATACGCGAGCAGGTTTGGAATAGTCTTGTAAGCCAGGCTATTACACAACAGGCAATCGAAAAATACGGCATAACCGTTTCCGATAAAGAAATTCTTGACTGGATTTATAACCGTCCTGAAACGCTTCCGGAACCGATTAAAAGAAATTTCATGGATTCAACGGGAGTATTCAATGCCGGATTTTATCAACAGGCTTTGACAATGAAAACGAAAGAAGCCACACAATTCTGGTCACAGGTTGAAAATTTTCTTAGAGAGACTTTGCTTTCAGAAAAACTGCAGGCGATACTGACAGAGGGTGCTCTTGTTACCGAAGGAGACGTTTTGCAGAAGTATAAGGATGACAATATTATTGCCAATTTCAATTATGTGCTTCTTGATTTAAATACTGTAACCGATACGACAAAGTTTGCCGTTACAGATGCGGAGATGAGAGAATATTATGACAAGAATAAGAATGAATTCAAGCAGGAGGAAAGCGTCAAACTAAAGTATATTACATTCCCGGACGCGGCAACTGCTGAAGACTCTGCTTATGTCCTGAAGGAACTTGAAGCATTGAGAAAAGATATGTCAAGCGCAAAAGTAGAGGATTCATCATTGATCAAACTTGTTTCCGAATATTCTTCGACTCCTTTTAACACAGAGTTTCAAAAGACAAGCAGCTTTGACCCGAAAGTAACTTCATTCCTTTTCGGAGCAAAACCCGGTGATGTATCAAATGTATTGATTACTAACAGCGGCTATCAGATTGTAAAACTTCTTGATGAAAAAGAAGGCGATGATCTTTATGTAAATGCTTCTCACATACTTGTTAACTTCGGAACAGACACAGTTGCTGCAAAGAAGAAAGCAGAAGAAATATTTGCAAAGGTGAAAGCAGGGGAAGATATAAATACGCTTGCGGAGCAGGTGTCTGATGATCCGTCAGCGAAGCAGAACAAGGGAGACCTCGGTTGGTTTACAAAAGGCGCAATGGTAAAAGAATTTGAAGAGGCTTCATTTGGAGCAAATGTAGGAGATGTAATCGGTCCTATTAAGACAAGCTTCGGATTTCATATAATAAAGGTTACGGGAAAGGCAAAGAAAGAATTTAAAGTTGCAGCAATATCAAAGAATGTAACTCCAAGCAGCAGGAGCAAGCAGCTTGTAAAGAAGAAGGCAGAAGAGTTTTATTCTGATATAAAGAATGGACAGAACTTCGATTCGCTTGCAAAGCAACAGAAATATCCTGTCCAGACTTCAACGGATATATTCAGAGACGGTCAGATACCTATGGCCGGCAACAACAGAAATGTTTTGCAGTTTGCATTTGACGGTAAATTAAATTCTGTAACGGAGCCTGTGAAGATTCAGACCGGTTATGCAATCTATGAAGTTTTCGAGAAGAAGGAAAAGGGTTATATGATTTTTGATTCCATAAAGGTATCGCTGATTAAGCCGAAATTGATCAATGAGAAGAAATACAATATACTGCTTGGAATTGCTAACGATCTTGAGGGAAAGATTAAGGGCGGCGATCTGAATTCATTGAAAGAGATTGCGCCGCAATATTCTTATGAGGTTGCCGACAGTGTTTCCGGAAGCAAGCCTGCGAAAGGTATTGGTGCTGACTTTGGATTAATGGAAAGCGTCATGAAGATGAAGCCGGGTGAAATTTCCAAACCGATAAAGAGCGCCAGAGGATATTTTATAGTAAAGCTGAACTCCATTACGGAGTTCAATCAGGAAGATTATGTGAGAAAAGCTCCCGATATTATGAAATCGCTTCTTGCTGCAAAGAGGCAGTCCATTATTCAGGAATGGCTTACAAAGATGCAGAATGAGGCTGATATAGTTGATAACAGGGACAAGTATTTGTAATGTGAGATCCTGTGCGAATCAGACGCAGAGTTGATTTGTGAAATTGAGAGTTGTGCAAGAATATTTGGATTAAATCTTTCTCAAAAAATAATAATTATGCTCCGTTATGATAAAATTGTAACGGAGCATTTTTTATGAAGAAAATATTTTTAATATTTTCCCTGACAATTTTATTTAACAACCCTTATGCTGAATCACAGGAAATCTCGGGAGTATCAATCGGTTCCGGATTCAGCATTATTCCGTCAGTGAATTTTGTTTCATCAGCATCAGTTCAGTTGTATCCATATTCAACCGATCTTTTTGAGAGGAGTCTGACTGATGAATTGTCCGGTGGATATGGTTACAGTCTGACTTTACGCAAGAGATTTTTCAGAGAAGATCTTTCTTTTGGTCTGACTGCAGAGTATCTGAAAATTGTTGATGATGAGCTTACACAGACTTTTGAGAATGATACAATCAGAGTCAGAGCGAGAGTTACCGAGGAACTCGTTATTACCCCGATAGAATTTACCGGATATTTTAACATACCTGATTTCAGTGAAGACTTAAGAATTTATCTGGGAGGCGGAGTAGGTGCTTATTTCGGAGATAGAAAGAGGAAAGTGCATGGAATTGAGTCGCAGACAATTTCAAAGAAAGCAGGATTCAGTTTTCTAGTATTAAGCGGAATGGAATTGAGTTTTGATCCGCATTTGTCGGGCGTGTTTGAGGTAAGATTCCGGCAAGGGGAATACAGCGTAAGCAGCAAGTATCCTGTATCGAGCATTAACATTGGCGGGACAGAATTTCCGCTTGAGCAAAACTTAAATTCCCGTATCTTTGTTGACGGATTGAAATTGAGTCTCGGACTTGCGTATAATTTTTGAAAAATACAAATTGTTACAATTGTCTTAATTGATCACATGAAATTTGCCATTACTATTATTGCCGCGATAATACTTTCATTGTTTGCTTCATTACCGGGCGGCACGAACGCGAACAACGCATTTTCTTTGTTCACGAAAAAGAAAATCTTTCTGAAGACAAAAACGGAATTGAAAGTGTCCGAAGCCACAGGAAGGATCTCACTTCTTACAGGGATGGAAACTCTCGATGAAAAAATTTCGAAATACAGAATCGAAAAAATTGATAACCTCTTCAAGCTGAACAGAGGGGACAGAAATCTTTTCGATAAATTCGGAATGGGAAGGATTTATGTACTTAGCTTTGAAAATAATTATGATCCGGATATAGAATCAATCCGCGATGACATGGGAAATGACGGCAATGTTGAATTCTGCGAACCGGTGTACATTGGGACTTCCGCAGGAGTGAAAGGAAAAACAATGAAAAATGCGGCTGACAAGATTCCGGATGATGAAATGTTTTACAGACAATGGTATCTTCAGAATTCAGGCTCCGTTGATCCATCTTCAAGCGGAGGTCTCGCAAAAGTCGGAGCCGATATAAAAATTCTGGGGGCTTGGGATATTGAAACAGGAAGTGAAGATGTGATTGTTGCAATTCTGGATTCGGGAATTAGAGATGATCATCCCGACCTATCACAGAGAATATGGATTAATAAAGGTGAGATTCCCGCCAATGGAATTGATGATGACGGCAACGGCTACGTTGATGACTATAAAGGGTGGGACTTTGCGTATAATGACAGAAGACCTGACGATGGTTTTGGTCACGGCACAAATATCGCAACCGTAATTGGCGCAAGCACCAATAATCACATAGGTTTTGCGGGTGTGGATCAGAAGTGTCGTCTGATGAACTGTAAGAATCTCAATTCGGACAATAGCGGAGAATATGGATGGTGGGCTGAATCAATTAAATATGCCGTTGATAACGGAGCAAAAATAATTAATATGAGTGAAGGTGGTGATGACTATTCACAAGTGTTAAGAACTGCAGTCGAATATGCAATTGAAAGCGGCGTAATGGTCAATGCTGCTATGATGAACAAGGGCGATAACAGAGACTATTATCCCGCGAGTTTTAAAGGAGTGTTTTCAATCGGAGCTACTGATACCGATGACAAGCGTTGCAAAAGATTTTCATGGGGAGGCGGAAGCTGCTGGGGAAAATATATCTCCGTTGTTGCTCCCGGAAATAAAATATACGGACTCGATTATGAAGACATTGAAAATTATGAAGTCTATTGGAGCGGCACGTCACAATCTACCGCAATTGTGAGCGGTATAGCTGCTTTGCTTCTTGCACAAAACAGCAGCAGAACTGCCGAAGACCTGAAGAAAATTATCAAGCTAAGTTCAAAAGATCTTGTTGGTGATCCCAGAGAAGATAAACCCGGATGGGACCAGTATTACGGGTATGGAAGAGTTGACTCCTATTCTGCGTTAACCTATGAATACAACGGGGGTCCAAATGAGGAACAGCCCGAAAAAGAAAAAGTGGAAGAAGAAAAACCTGATTCACCAAAAGAGGATTCTGAAATCCCTGACGATTCAAGAAGCAAACCCGCAAAAGCCAACAGCACCAATCCCGACAATTAATGTTGTGAGAAATCAGGATTAGTTGGATTTTACATTTGATAAAACTATTTTCATTTCAATTCATTTCAAAAACAAATGAGGTTATAGTTGGATCTTCAGTTTTTAAAATCCGAACTGATCAATGAGAAGTTGCTTAGAGATCTCATTTACTTTGAAGAGATTGAATCCACAAATAGTTATGCTAAGATTCAGAATATACCTTCTGATATGGTTGTGCTGTCCTCCAATCAAACAGGCGGGTTAGGAAGATTCAGCCGTAAATGGGAATCATCACCCGGCAACGATCTGACTTTTACAATCATTAAAGATTTTTCGCTTCCTGCGGACGAGATTCATCTTGTAAATTTTTACACTTCATTTGTGATCCATAAAGTACTTTCAGATATTTTCAAAGACAAAGACGAATTTCACCTTTCCCTCAAGTGGCCGAATGATGTTCTGCTTAACAAGAGGAAAATCGGAGGCATCCTGACTGACGTTCAGCATCTCAATCAGGAGAAGAAGAAATTCATAATTGGAATAGGGATTAATGTGAACGGAAATAATTTTTCGGAGATCCTGATTCACAAAGCAAGTTCTTTGTTTCTTGAAAGCGGAGTTAAAACAGAATTAGAGAATCTTTTGATTAAAATAATTAAGGAGTATTACACCGGGATTGAACTCGTCAGGCGGAGGACGGAACTGATGAATAAATGGAAGGATTGCGCAGGGTTGACAGGAAAAAAAATCAGATTCAAATTGTATGACGATCAGGAAAATGAAATTGAAGCGGTTGTCAAAGATATAGATTCTGACGGAGGTATCATGCTCGAACTTGAAGACGGAAAGTTTAGTAAATATTATTCGGGGGAAATGAGAATTGAGTCATGAGAAAGAGGAAGTAATCTGCGACCGAAGTTACATTGCGAATCAATGACCGGAATATAAAATAAAAAGCGGTTGCTCGTCTTATGCAACCGCCTTTTTTATCTTTTAAAGTAGTATCTGCGTCCGATCATCCTTTGCGATACGAAATATCATCGAATCTCATAGTCTGTCCGTTGGCTATGTTTTTGCTTTACTTCTTATGCTCTTCTTTCTTGTGTTCGTCTTGCTTATGTTCTTCCTTCTTCGGCTCTACTTTTTTAGTTGTATTATTCTTGTCAGTAGTTGTTGTAGTTGTCTTCTTCGGCTCTTCAGATTTTTTCATTTCCTTTCCGGTTTTATCGGAAGTTGTGCTTGTTACTTCTTTCTTTTCAGTCGAGGTTACAGATTTTTTATGTCTTTTCTTCATGACGGGATTCATCACTGCATGTTCATTCATTGATGAAAATTCCGCATACTGATCTTTATTCAATACTGAAGATAATGAATTCTTTACTGCATCCCAGTCTTCCTTGCTTGCATATCCTGATTCTTTATGGTTCTTGCCTGTTGTCATGCTCGAACCTTCTTTGGAGTAGTAGTTGAGGAATGTCTGATACACTTTTGTATACTGGTCATTGGACAGGTTTAATTTCTTGTAAAGCATGTCTGAAGTGCGTCCTGCTTTGTCTCCGGGACGTGATTGAGCAAAAGACGATGAGGATGCAGCAACAATCAAGAGACATGCAAAAGCCAGGGTGAGAATTTTCTTGCTTAACATTTTTTTCCTTTCAGGAATTTTAGTTTGTTAAATAAACCGGATGAAGATTCATCAGCGGTTCGTTAGTTCAGATACCTATGAAAACGTATACAATTTTTAATTCGTTCCGTGATGTTTTTGTAGTCGGAATTTTTGAAATGAGTTATTCAGTTCCAAAGGTCATGGAAAGGATCTATGAGTTGTCGAACGCCATTTTACCGGAGTTCCTTTGCTGTGTGGTAAGGCCGTTTATGAAATCTGCGGCTGCCATTTTTCTTTTCCCCTCGGGATGGATTTCTAACAGTTCCAGCATCTTATCTTTAGCGCTGACCAGTAATTTTCCTGTATCAAAATGCATTGTTCCCGGACTGTCGTCAGCGTCAAGATTTGTAACAGAGGCAGAATAAATTTTAATAGTTTTCCCGTTCAATTTAGAAAAAGCGCCGGGATAAGGTGAGAGTGCCCGAATGAAGTTATTCAATATTGCAGCATCTTTATTCCAGTCTATTCGACAATCTTCCTTATATATCTTCGGAGCTTTAGAAGCATCCTCTTCATTTTGCAACTTCAATTCAACCTTACCATTTTCAATAAGCTTAACAGTTTTGAGAACGAGTTGTGCTCCGAGTTGTGAAAGTTTGTCATGAAGAGTTCCTGCATTGTCGGTATCTTCGATAATGATTTTTTCCTGAAGAATAATATTTCCCGTATCAACTTTTTCCTTCAGAAAGAAAGTTGTAACACCGGTTTCTTTCTCGCTGTTCATGATGGCATGATTGATTGGAGCAGCTCCGCGATATTTGGGCAGGAGAGATGCGTGCAGATTGAAGGAGCCAAGTCTGGGGATTGTGAATATCTTCGATGGCAAAATTCTGAATGCAACAACAATCATAAGATCAGGTTTGAGATTCTTGATTTCCGAAATGAATTCTTCGCCCTTGAGATTTTCGGGTTGGAGCAAATTCAGTCCGTTTTCAATGGCAGCTTTTTTTACGTCTGAAAATTCAATCTGCAGACCTCTCCCTTTTTTCCTGTCCGGAACTGTTACAACCGAGACTACATCATATTTATTTTCAATTAATATATTGAGCGAGGGAACGGCAAATGCAGGTGTTCCCATAAAAATAATTTTCATATTATTTGAAGGTATTCAGGAAGCTGTAAATTTCAGAGCCTTGTTTTCAATATATCTTCCCCTGTATGAATTTGCAGAGGATAAGCGGCTTTGACTTTTCCTTTCTTAATGAGATTGAGACTTTTTTTAAGTTCCTTTTTCTTTTGTTCGGAGAGATAATCAATGAACAATTTTCCGTTAAGATGATCAATCTCATGCTGTGCTACACGGGCAATAAATCCGTCAAGTTCCATTTTGACTTCTTTCATGTCAAAGTCATTGAACTTCAGAAAAATTTCCTTTGGTCTTGTGACATTTTCCCTGATATCCGGAATGCTCAAACATCCTTCTTCCATTTCTATTTCACCATGTGATTCAAGAATCTCCGGATTAATCAGTACAAGAGGTTTAACTTTTTTGTATTCTTCGATGCCTCTGATGTCAATCACCGTAAGAGAAATGTTCAGGTTTACCTGCGGTGCGGCAAGTCCTATTCCTGAAGCTCTGTCCATTGAATAGAACATGTCTTCGACGAGATTAATGAATGCGGGAGAAATTTCTTTCACGGGCTTTGTCTTGCTACGCAAAATCTGCATTCCGTAAGTTGTAATCGGTAATTGATTAGGCATATAAGGATTCTTCATCGCAATAATACCTAACAAAGAAAAACGTTTCAATTCTATTTGCTCGGCCTGCTGCCGGCAACTTTAACCAAGCGCTGTTAATTCTTTGAATTTCCTTTGGCAAGTAAAGTAACCAGCTATATTTCGTCAACCCTTGATTACCTTGATAATCGCATGATGGAAATTTACTTTCTTAAAAATAAATATCATTATGGCGGACAGCCCCCGGCAAATCCATCATGTAGTGTTCTCGAAAATTGTCCCGGTTCACAACCATAAACTTCCCATAAATAGCGAATGAATTCACATATAAAAAAAATTGGAGTTGTCCTTTTTCTGATGACATCATGGATATCAGCAGCCCATTCACAGAATTACAGTTGGTCCGCGCTTCCAAACTCGCCCTATTCTTCGGGGAGATTCGAGAATATTCACTTCATCAACGGGAATACCGGCTGGCTTATTGATTTCTACGGTGTAGTTTATAATACAATGAATGGGGGAAATTCCTGGACCAGGTTAGACAGTATTTATCTCGGTTCATTCAGGTCTGTAGTTTTCATTGATAGTTTGAGGGGCTGGATTGGATCATTGAACCAGGCTCATGTCTTGTTTGAGACAACCGATGGGGGATTTAATTGGAACATAGTTCAAAACATATCGGGTGATGTCCCAGGAGGGATCTGCGGCATCCATGCTTTGAATAGTAATTTTATCTATGGCTGCGGAAGATTCGATGGTCCACCCCATTTCATAGAGAGCACAAATGGAGGCAACACGTGGTTTTCTAAGGATATGAGTCAATATGCATCTGCGCTGACAGATTGCTTTTTCTTCAATGGAGATACCGGCATTTTAGTTGGCGGAAAAGGTCAAGTTATTACTCAAATGGTATCGAGCGTATTACGTACAACGGATGGTGGAGAAACCTGGGATGAAAAATATATTGGTACCAGGATTTCTGAAGTTGGTTGGAAAATTTCATTCATAAATAATATGAATGGCTTTGTTTCGTTGTCCAGAGTTGGAAATCCCATAAAATACTTTTTAAAAACGACGGATGGGGGAATATCCTGGACGGAACTTCCATTTCCAAATGCCAGCGAGCAGGGTATAGGATTTATCAACACAAGCACAGGCTGGATTGGGGGTAACATTCAGCCAACGTACGGGACCACTAACGGGGGAACTTCATGGTTTGTTGCGAATATCGGGAATAACATTAACAGGTTCCAGATGTTTGGCGATACTTTGGGATATGCCTGTGGTCAGTACGTTTATAAATTTTCAAAGTCTGTCGGCATAGTTCAGCTCAACACGAATGTACCCGACAAATTTTTCCTTTCACAAAATTTTCCCAATCCATTTAATCCATCAACACGAATTTCATTCGGAGTTACAAAAAATTCGCACATTGAACTTATTGTTTATGATTTGCTTGGAAGGGAAATTTTAACGCCGGTTAATCAATGGGTCTCTTCGGGAAGTTATGAAGTTGAAATTGACATGAGTCCGTTCGAAAGCGGAATTTACTTTTATAGACTTTCAAACAGTGTTAGTTCAAGTGAACAAGAGCTTGTAAGGAAGATGATCTTAATAAAGTAACATTCTATATTCGATCTCCACTATGCACCCAACAAACCTCACCTTTATGAATGTCGCTTTCACTATTAGGCACTTAATCTCACCCAATCATACTAAATTACATTCGTCCTAAACAGTTCAAGTTTTTAAAGTATTGTCAAAAGATGTCAAAATCCCACTAAGTACACGACAAAACTTTTAGGATGGATTCCCATTCAAAGATGAGCTTTTCAAAGGAATTTAGAATTACATTAAAATGATCAAACCCTTTTCTGAAAGTACTTTTCTCTTTTCTTCCATGATTCTTGATTGTGATCTTTATTGAACTTTCCATCCAAAGCCCGATCAAATAGCACCAAAGCAATGCAATCGTTATTAACGCAATAAGTTTTTTCAATTTATCATCATCTTTCATGTGAGTGCTTTCTAAATTGAAACCTTTTGTCTTCATACTCCCAAACAGATTTTCTATTGTCCATCTCTGCTTATAAATCTGTTGAGCTTCTTCAGGATTGTTGCTGCTGGCAATTATCACATAGTCATTCTTAAGTGTCTTCATCCCACTTAAATACACTTCTTCATTATATATTATTTTCTTGCCAGGTAAGATCATATATTTAAAAATTTTCAAATGAGAAAGCATAGTTGTTACATCTGATAGTTTTGATTTGTATTTTGTCATTACTGATGTCTTCTTGATTCGTATATGAAACTCTATACCCGTCTTTTTAAGATATCTGAAAAATTTTCCGCTTCCAAATTCACGATCTCCTACTAAACATTTTATTCTGTCTTTGCCTAGTATCTTTAATCTTTTCGATACTATTATTTTCCTTTCTTCAAATGATGAATTACCTCTTTTATTGAGCAGCTCCCAACAAAGAGGTATCGACATATCTTTATAAACCAAAGCTAACATTAATATATTTATATCCTTTTTTCCAAATTGCCAGTTTGTTCTGTCTATTGTTAATATGAATTTTACTTGAGGCAATGAGCTTAAAACTAATTTCGCTACTTGACTATAATCAATCTCAAAATCTCCAAAAAATCTTTGAATATGTCTGTAATTTGAATTTGATTTAACCTTTGGGTTTAATATTAACGACAAATTACTTAAAACAACTGTCCGGGCTCGAACTAAACTTATTACAAATGATGATATAAATTTTAATCTCCTTTTATCGCATTCAAAATATGGTTGTAAAAGTTTTTGGATTTTACTAATATGGTTCATAATCTGATCCTCCAAATTTTATTTTTGAGTAATCGCTTATCCAAAAATAACAATTCTGGGTCAGATTTCCTTTTTTAGTCTAAAAGTTTTGTCGTGTACAGAGAAAATCCCAATAAATCATTTAAGTAACTTTAAATTCTTGATTATGAATACTATTTTGACAATTCCGGTTTCAATCAATGATAAATGAATTTCTTCAATTGCTCGACAAGTATTCAGAAGGACTTATTCATGTCCTTCCGAAACTCGCATTTGCCTTAGCCATAATCTTTGTTTTTTATTTTGTTGCGAAGAAATTCGGAAGATTTTTGAGGAAGCGCGTAACCAAACGTGTAGAGGACATTTTGTTTGCAAACTTTGCCGCAAAAATAGCTGCCTCGATTATCTTTCTTATAGGTCTCGTGCTTGCAATGGAAATACTCGGCTTGTCGGGATTTACAGGCGGATTGATTGCAGGAGCCGGTGGTTCTGCGCTCATATTAGGATTTGCATTTAAAGATATCGGTGAAAATTTCTTGTCGGGAGTAATCCTCGCTTTCAATAAGCCTTTCAAGGTTGGTGATATGGTTGAAATAGAAAATATAAGCGGAAGGGTTATAACTCTGGACTTGAGAAGCACGATTGTGAGAACTTTTGAAGGATATGATGTATTTATTCCGAATTCAATGCTGATTAAGAATCCGCTGATTAATTATCACAGGCAGGGTTTGAGGAGATTTGATTTTAAAGTCGGGATAGATTACAAGGATGATTACGAAAAAGCAAAAGAATTGATCCTGACGGAAATCGTTAAGATCAAGGAGATACTTCGTGATCCTCCTCCAATGGTTGTAATAAGCGATCTTAATTCAAATTCAATCATGCTTGCCGCTTATTACTGGATAGATGCAACATCTACGATAAGAAATCATTTTGAGATAAGGAGCGAGGCTTTTGAAATGACGTTAAGAGTCTTCAAAGAAGGCGGTGTCAGCATTCCCAATGATTCAATTCAAATTGATTTCAATAAAGGAATTCCCGTAATTCCTGTAAACATTACTGAAAAGAAAGAAACATAAAATAAATCATAACGAAAATATTTTAACATAAACAGGAGACAAAAAAATTTATGTCATCAATCAAACCGGAAAACATCAGAAATATTACTCTTGCAGGTCACGGAGGAAGCGGAAAGACGACGTTTGCCGAAGGTGTGCTCTTTGCTTCGGGAGCAACAAACAGGCTTGGAAAAGTTGACGAAGGAAATACCGTAAGCGATTATCATAAGGACGAAATTGAGAAGAAGCTTTCCATTAATTCTTCTATCATGAATGCGAAATGGAAAGACTCTGCCGGAACTGAAATTAAGATTAACATAATTGATACGCCGGGATTCATGGATTTTGTTGGTGAAGTGAAAGGAGCAATGAGAGTTACCGATACGGCACTGATTTTCGTTGATGCTTTCAAGGGAGTTGAGGTTGGGACGGAAGCGTGCTTCATGATGACAAATGAACATGAGAATAACGTTATCTTTCTGGTTAACAAGCTTGATACAGAAAATGCAAATTACGAGAAAGCTGTTGCAGCTATTAAAGAGAGTTTTGGTTCGAGAGTTGCTGTGGTGCAGTTTCCGGTGACAACCGGGGCAGGTTTCGATGCGGTTATTGACGTAATAAGTATGAAGCTGCTTAGATTCAAGCAAGACGGGAAGGGAGAATACACTGAAGAGGAGATACCGGATTCATTGAAGGACAAGGCGATGGATTATCACAAAAAATTTGTGGAAGCAATTGCGGAAGAAGATGAAGAACTAATGGAGAAGTTCTTTGAAGAAGGAGAAAATCTTACTGACGAAGAAATTGATTTCGGATTGAAGAAAGGAATGCGTGAGAGGAAACTATTTCCGGTGTTCTGCATAAGCGCCGATAAAAATATCGGAACAAGAGATGTTCTTGACTTTATTTCAAATTATACCGAGTCGCCGATGGATAAGCCCGCGGAAATAGGAAGAAGACCCAACAGCGAAGATCCAATCGAAGTTGCTCCGAAGCCGGATGCAGAGCCGACGATATTTATTTTCAAAACAATGTCGGAAAGAAATGTGGGAGAGCTTTCGTTCTTCAGAGTGTATTCGGGTAAGGTTTCTCCGGGGATGGATTTGATAAATGAGGCTAACGGAAAAACGGAAAGGCTTTCGCAGCTTTACTCGATGAACGGGAAAGAGAGAAAAGAAATGCCGGAAGTCGTATGCGGTGACATTGCCGGTGTTGTAAAATTGAAGGATACTCATACTAATAACACATTGAGTTCAAAGAATCATCCCGTTGTTCTCCCTGAAATAAACTTTCCAAAGCCAAATATTACGCTTGCGATTCACGCGAAGAACAAAGGCGACGACGATAAGATCGCGACATCACTTCATTCACTTCATGAAGAAGATCCGACGTTCATTGTCCAGTTTAATCCGGAGACAGCGCAGACCTTAATCAGCGGTCAGGGAGAAATTCATCTTAATACGATTTTGAACAGGATGAAGAGCAAGTATAATTTCGAAGTTGACATTTCAAATCCGAAGATTCCATACCGCGAGACAATTCGTTCGGCTGTGAAAGATTCAGAATACAAACACAAGAAACAGTCTGGAGGAAGGGGACAGTTTGGACACGTTCATCTTAAGATAGAACCGCAGGAAAGAGGCAAAGGATTTGAGTTTGTTGATGCGATAGTCGGAGGAGTTGTTCCGGGAAGATTTGTTCCCGCGGTAGAAAAGGGACTTATAGAGATATTGAATAGCGGAGTCATGATAGGGTGTAAGGTCATTGATGTTAAGGTAACATTATTTGATGGTTCGTATCACAATGTTGACTCCGATGAAATTTCATTCAAGATAGCAGCGGCGCAGGCGTTTAAGAAAGGATTTAAAGAGGCGAATCCGGTAATACTTGAGCCGATATATGATGTTGAAGTTGTGTTCCCTGAAGAATTCATGGGCGCTGTATCGGGTGACATATCATCGAGGAGAGGAAGGATAATGGGAATGGATGTCTTCGGCAAACTGCAGAAGATAACGTGTCAGATGCCGCTTTCGGAGATGAATGATTATTCTACTAAGCTTCGATCGCTTACGTCAGGTCGCGGATATTATGACAGAAAATTTTCTCACTATGAAGAAGTTCCGAAGGAAGTAGAGTCCAAGATAATAGGTGATTATGAGAAGGAGAAAGAGACGGCAAAATAGAATTGCCGGAACAGCTGAATTTTGACCTTCGGAATAAAATAATTAATAACTAAAATTTGGAAATATTCACCCAACCCGAGACTTATGTAAGTTTGCTGACGCTTACATTTCTTGAAATTGTTCTCGGCATAGATAACATAATCTTCATTTCAATATTAACTGCAAGGCTTCCGAAAGAAGATCAGCAGAAGGGAAGAATCACAGGGCTGCTCATCGCACTTGTCTTCCGCATTATACTTATACTTGGAATTTCGTGGATAGCAGGTCTTGTGGAACCGCTCTTCGAAATCTTTGGACATTCAATTTCAGGAAGAGATCTGATATTAATGTCGGGAGGATTATTTCTTATTGTCAAAAGTACCCTTGAGATTCACAACAAGATTGAAGGAAAGGATGAAAGCAAGGATTCAAAGGCGAAGGGTGTTTTCTGGAATATTATTTTTCAGATCGTATTGCTGGATTTGGTATTTTCACTGGACTCTGTCATAACAGCCGTAGGTCTCGTGAAAGATATTTCGATCATGGTGATTGCGATAGTGATCTCGATGATAATCATGATTCTGTTCGCAGGAAGTGTAAGTGATTTCATTCACAAGCACCCGACGATAAAGATGCTTGCGCTTGCATTCTTAATGATGATTGGACTGCTTCTGCTTGTTGAAGGATTCCATATTGAAGTTCCGAAAGGTTATGTTTATTTCGCAATGCTGTTCTCCTTCCTGGTTGAGATGCTGAACATCAGGATGCGAAAGAAGAATCTCGACAATGGCAAGGGAGCGGTTGAATAAAAAGTAACTCTCTCATATTAAGTGCAATCATTCACAGAGAGTTCTTTTTCAAAACTAAAAGTACCGTTTGAATTGAGATTATTTTTACAACACCCTTATCGAGGAACTTCAAATCAAATTGCATGCAACAAGTGTCATATTGACAATGTCATCGGAGCTGCAGCCGCGTGACAAATCCATAACAGGTTTTGCAAGACCCTGAACTATCGGACCCGTTGCAGATGCACCTCCGATTCTCTCTGTGATTTTATATGCAATGTTTCCTGAATTTAAATCCGGAAAGATAAAAACATTAGCGTCGCCTTTAATTACTCCATTCGGATTCTTTCTCTTTGCAACATCCGGAACAAATGCCGCATCAAATTGAAGTTCTCCGTCGCATAACAATTCCCGATTTCTCTTTTTTGTAATTCTGATTGCTTCATTCACTTTTTCAATTGACAAACCTGCTGCGCTTCCCTTTGTTGAATATGACAAGAACGCGACCTTAGGTTTGATGCCGGTAAGCTTTCTGAAATTCTTCGCTGTTTGAATTGCAATATCCGAAAGTCTTTCGGCATCCGGATCGGGAATTATTCCACAGTCCGCATATACAAACATTTTTTTCTCATGAGCATGACCCTTCGGAAATGTAAACAGAAAAAAAGATGAAACTGTTTTGTTATTTTTTGACGGACCTATTATCGAAATTGCGTTACGCAATACTTCAGAAGTCGGATAGGAACTGCCGGCAATTACCGCATCGGCAAAATTCTTTTTGAGAAGCATGCATGAAAACGTCATGGGACTCTTTAACTCTTCAATTGCTTTCTCGGGAGAAATAAAATTATTCTTATTTGATCTAACCGATATATAGTCCTCAACAAAATCATGACTGAACTTAGAATCAATTAGCAAAAGATTAGAATCATTTCTCAAGCATGAAGATAAGAAGTCACTTTCATCAATCATCACAACCCTGGCAATCTTCCTTCGTAAAATTTCTTTTACGGCAGCAATGACTCTGTCATTTGTTTCAGGGAAAAGAATTGTTTTGAGATTTTTCCGGGCGTTAGTTTCAAGAAGTTTGTAAATATCCATCAAAGGATTTGCTTAATGGAAGTTCTACGATTGGAAATCAAATTTCATTTAATAATCTTTTCAATAATCCCTCCGCCGAGCACATCGTCACCTGAATAGAAAACTGCGGACTGACCGGGAGTTATTGCCTTCTGCGGTTTTTTGAATTTCACGAGCAAACGTCCATCTTCAAACGGTTCGATAACTGCATCATTCCCGATGTCATTATATCTTATCTTAACAATTGCTTCAATTGGAGTTTTAATGTTATCAACCGCGATCAGATTAATTTCTTTTGCAACGAAACCTGCATCGTATAAATTTTTTTCTTCATCCACTTTGACAATATTATGCTCTGAATCAATTTCAGAGACATACAATCTCTTTCCCGTTGAAATATTGAGGCCCCTTCTTTGACCAATCGTGTAGTACGGATACCCTTTATGCGATCCTATTTTTTTGTCTTTGAAAATTATGTCTCCTCCGGAAAGACTTTCATTGGTTCCCGGCATCCTTATTTCTATCAGTTCGCGGTAATTATTATTGGGGACAAAGCATATCTCTTGTGAATCGGGAGTATCAGCGGACTTAAGTCCCATTGCCTTTGCAATCTTCCTGATTTCAGGTTTGCTGTAACCTCCAAGCGGAAAGATTGTTTTACCAAGTGCATACTGCGAAACCCTCCAAAGCGCATAAGATTGATCTTTAGTCTTGTCGGCGGCTTTTGACACGACATACCTGTTAGTATTCGGGTTGTAATACAACTTTGCATAGTGACCTGTTGCAAGATAATCTGCTCCAATTGATTCAGCTTTTTCGAGAAGCGCTCCCCACTTGATTGACTTATTGCAAAGTACGCATGGGTTTGGAGTATTACCCTTTAAATATTCAGATATAAAATTGTTTATGACGACTTCATTGAATTTCTCCGTGAAGTCTAAAGTATAATGGTGAAAGCCCAGACTTTCGGCAACATTCCTTGCACTATAAATCGTTTCAAGCGAACAGCAGCCGGAATCCTTTTCCGGGATACTATCATAACCCCAGGTTTTCATCGTAATACCAATCAGATTATAGCCTTCTTTCTTTAGCAAAGCCGCGGCGACGGAAGAATCAACTCCCCCGCTCATTGCGACAACAACTGTTTTATTTTTATTAGCCTTAATCACAAAAGTTAGTGTAAAATATGAATTGCCTTTAATGAAAAAAAGTTAAAAAAAGAATTGTAATTTTCGTTTAAAAAAATTAATTTATTCGCATTCAATAATCATATAAAAGGAGAAAAGCATGTCAAAAAGAGCATTATTAATAATGTCTTTTTTATTTGTTTTTACTTTTGGCGGTGCGATTAGTGAATTTGCTGATCTGAATGCTAAGACAGAGAGTAAATCTGAACTAACCGGTAAAAGCAAAAATTCAAAGAAATCACCAAAGAAAAAAGGATCTAAAAAGAAAAAAAGTTCTAAGAAAAGGAAAAGTTCCAAAAAGCGTTCTTCAGGGAAGAAGTCATCTAAGAAAAAATATTCAAAGAGAAAATCCTCCGGTAAGAAGAAATCTTCCGGAAAGAAAAAAAACAGAGGAAAGAAAAAGAAGAGTTCCAGAAAAAGATCTCGAAATACGAGTTCAAACTATAACAGCGGATCATACAATCCGCCAAGAACTTATGACAACAGCTCAAGCGATAACGGCAGCCGTGAGTATAAGAGAAGTGAAACTTCAGAACAAAAAGAAACTTTCAAGAAAGAGCCAAAGAAAGACGGCGAATAGAAACTATAACAGAACCTTTAAAAACAAACCCGGCAGCATTCACGCAGCCGGGTTTTTTGTTTTACTTCAAAATAGTTTATCAACTACTTCATGCAACTTCTATTCAAACTTTAACGTCAACTTCACATCAAAGGATTAGTCTTCCAATTTTAAACTTTCAATTTGCTAAATCACGGCTTTGATTCTTTTAATAGCTTCTTTAATATTTTCACGTGAATTCGCATAAGAAAATCTAAGATATCCTTCACCGAATTCTCCGAAAGATGTACCTGCAAGAGCGGCTACTCCACCATTGTATAGGAGATGGTCATTAAGTTCCCTGGAAATGTAACCTGTCTTTGTGATATTTGGGAACGCATAGAAAGCACCGAGGGGAAGGACACATGAGAATCCCTTGATGGAATTGAGTCCTTCAACAATTAAATCTCTCCTTGCTTTAAATTCCTCTTTCATTTTATCAACCGAGTCCTGTGGTCCTTCATAAGCTTCGATACATGCTTTCTGTACCATCGTATTTGTACATGAATTGCTGTTTGTCATAAGTTGGGCAATTCTCGGAGCAAGTTCTGTATTCATAACGCCGTAGCCCGCACGCCAGCCTGTCATCGCATAAGTTTTTGAAAAGCCGTCGAGAATGATTGTCCTTTCTTTAAACCCGGGAATCTGTGTAATGCTGAAATGGTTGCCTTCGAAAATAAGACGGCTGTAAATTTCATCGCTAAGTATCCAGATATCCTTTCTGTCTTTCAATATTTCCGCAATCTTTCTTATTTCATTTTCGTTGAGAATTCCTCCTGTCGGATTTTGTGGTGTATTGATTATAATCATTTTCGTTTTCGGTGTGATCAACTTTTTAAGGTCGTCAGCATCGAATGCAAAATTCATTTCTTCTTTGAGACGAAGCGGCACGGCTGTTCCGCCTACAAATTTTATCATTGATTCATATATTGGGAATCCGGGATTCGGATAGATTACTTCATCGCCTTCATTTA
>JBDHXH010000029.1:0-31796 GCA_039810605.1 Ignavibacteria bacterium
AAGAAAAGAAAAAAGAAGCAAAAAAGAAAAGAAAAGATTCCTACTACTACGGTAACATTTAATTATGAGGCAACTGGTGTGGATACCAGTGGATACCTTACTACATATTTTAAACTGCCGCTGTTGGTGTTCCCAAAAGTTTGCTGACTGCTTTCCTCTCTAGAACTCTTCTCGAGCAAACTTTTGGGTCACCAACAGCAAAGTGTTCACTCCCTTCATACTTTGCATTCAGTTTTCATTCTGATTTGAGGACATTATGGAGGAAGGGTAGTCAAATAGTTGTTGAAGAAGAGTGAGGAAGTTAAAGTACTTCTGCTGTTGGTGACCCTCGCGAAGTTACACCTATAGTTTTACAAGCAACAGTATTCTGCAGTGGCTTGAAACTTATGCAACGTCTATAAACTAAAAGACCATCTGTCCTTTCGAACAAATGGTCTCAAATAGTTTACGATAATTATGAATCTTAAAACTACTTCTTATCTTTGTCATCCACTACTTCAAAGTCCGCATTCTCAACATTGCCGTCTCCGCCTGTCTGACCGCTCTGTTGCGATTCTTGCTGACCTTGCTGCTGTCCGTCGCCACCGCTTGTTGATTGCGAATACATCTGTGATGAAGCCTCATTCCAGACATTGTTATACTCATCAATTGCGGATTTGATATTGTTAAGATTATCACTCTTCGATGCATCTTTTAATCTGTCAAGAGCAAGCTGAACTTTCGAACGCAATTCCGGAGTTAACTTGGATTCAAATTCTTTCAACTGTTTCTCTCCCTGGAATATCATTGCGTCTGCCTGATTCTTCATTTCGATCATTTCTTTTCGCTTCAAATCTTCGGCTTCGTGCTCCTTTGCATCTTTCTTCATTTTTTCAATTTCGGCTTCAGACAAACCTGATGAATGCGTTATCTTAATTTGTTGCTGCTTGCCTGTAGTTTTTTCTACAGCCGATACATTGAGTATTCCGTTCGCATCAATATCGAATGTAACTTCAACCTGCGGAACGCCGCGAGGTCCCGGAGGAATTCCGTCAAGGTGAAATCTTCCAAGCGTTCTGTTATCATTTGCCATTGGTCTCTCACCCTGCAGTACATGAATTTCTACAGAAGGTTGATTGTCCGATGCTGTAGAAAATACCTGTGACTTTTTTGTCGGTATTGTAGAGTTGGCATCTATCAATTTTGTCATCACTCCTCCAAGAGTTTCAATACCAAGTGAAAGCGGGGTAACATCAAGAAGCAATACATCCTGAACATCACCTGCAAGTACTCCGCCCTGAATAGCTGCGCCAATAGCTACAACTTCATCCGGATTTACACTCTTGTTCGGCTCTTTCCCGAAAAGTTTTTTAACTGTTTCCTGAACCATGGGAATCCTGGTTGAGCCTCCGACAAGAATTACTTCATCAATTTCACCTACGCCGAATCCTGAATCTTCAATTGCCTTCTTGCACGGACCTACGGTCCTTTCAACCAGATCACTAATAAGCGATTCAAACTTTGATCGTGTAATTGTTTCAAGCAGAAACTTTGGTCCTTCTGCAGTGGCCGTTATATAAGGAAGATTTACTTCTGTCTGCGAACTTGAAGACAATGCCTTCTTCGCATTCTCCGCCGCTTCTTTCAGCCTCTGCAATGCCATTGGATCTTTTCTTAAATCAATGCCCTCTTTCTTTTTGAATTCATCGGCAAGGTAATCAATCAATTTCTGATCGAAATCGTCGCCGCCAAGATGCGTATCTCCGTTTGTTGATTTAACTTCAAAAACTCCTTCGCCCAATTCAAGTATTGAAATATCAAACGTTCCGCCGCCAAGATCATATACCGCAACTTTCTCGTTTGCTTTTTTTCTGTCAAGACCGTAAGCAAGAGCTGCGGCAGTCGGCTCATTGATAATTCTCTTTACATCAAGGCCGGCAATCTTTCCCGCATCTTTGGTCGCTTGTCTTTGAGAGTCATTGAAATAAGCCGGAACAGTAATGACTGCTTCGGTTACAGACTGACCGAGATAATCTTCAGCAGTCTTCTTCATTTTCTGAAGTATCATTGCGGAAATTTCCGGCGGTGTGTAAGGTCTGTTCTGTCCCTTGTCTTCAATATCAATTCTGATCGTATCGTTCTCTCCTTTGACAACTTTATAAGGTACTTTCTTGATTTCTTCCGATACTTCATCGTATCTTCTTCCCATAAATCTCTTAATCGAGAAAATTGTGTTCTGGGGATTTGTAACTGCCTGACGCTTTGCAGGCTCGCCTACAAGTCTGTCTCCTGTCTTTGTGAAAGCTACAACCGATGGAGTGGTTCTTGCTCCTTCCGCATTTGGAATGACAACCGGATCGTTTCCCTCCATTACAGAAACGCACGAGTTTGTTGTTCCAAGGTCAATTCCTATAATCTTTCCCATAAATATTATATTCCTTTCTTTCTTAAAATTTATAAAACAAAATAATGCAAAAGTTCACTAACCCTTTGCACTCGCTTATTAAATATAAGGGGTGGAAATTTCCACCCCTGAATTAAAGTTCACAAAATTACTTAATGTTAATTTCTTTTACAACAGGTTTAGCTTCTTCAACTTTAGGAAGAGTAATGTTGAGCATGCCTTCCTTAAACTCCGCGTTGATCGCATCTATCTTAATGTCGCCTGAAAGATTGAAGCTTCTGCTGAACTCACCAAAGTAAATTTCATTTACAATGAGATTTGTTTCTTCGGTTTTCTTTTCCTGCTTCTTTGTACCGTTAACCAGAAGTACATTATTCTCAACTGAAATTTTAACGTCCTCTTTGGTCATGCCGGGCATTTCCATGCTGATATGGAAATTATCTCTGTCTTCCGTTATTCTTACTTTTGGGTTGTAATTTGTCGGAACTTTGAGCCCTTCCCAGTTTGCCAGAAGCGGTGTGCTGAAGATGGTTTTGAATGTGTCGCTGATTAAGTCTGAATCTTTTTTGAATTTTACCAAATTCATTTTAACTTTCTCCTTCTATTAATATTTTTTAAATAATACAATTAAACTCTAATTTCATTAACTACTTATTCCATTCCCGTGCCATAGATGAATTATCTCAAAAACACTCAAAATCCAACAATTTCTGAATCTCGACTTTGAAGGATTTATCATAACTCTGAAAAAAGACGTAAATTACTCTGCTGTCTTTCGCTAAATTGCAACAATTATCAGTTACATTTCCTAATAAAAAATCCGGATTCAATTTCTTGAACCCGGATCCCAAGGAGTAAAATAAAAATGAAGCAAATTTTATTTTACCATAATAATATATTAGAAAGAAAGCGTATTTTTTTCGGAGTCGTATGTTGCTTTATAAACCCGAAGGTTCTTCTTTGCAGGTCCGTTTGTAACTTTTCCGTTCGCGTCATAAGTCGAGCCGTGGCAGGGACATTCAAATCCGTCACCCGTATAATCAACGTCGCATTTCTTATGCGTACAGAGAAGACTAAGCACAAGGAACTTTGATTCTCCTGTCCTTCTCACAAAGACATTTCCGATTGTCGTAGTTCCGCCGACGCTTCCCAGATCCGGATAGTCGGCAATGTTTATCACTTTTGTTGGTGCGGAAATTTCGGCTGTATCTGCCTCTGCAAGCAATCTCTTAATGTCAATTGCGCTTAATGCAAGAGATCCCACAGCAATTGTTTTAAAGGACTTTTTAAGGAAGTCTCTTCTGTTAACATTTTCTTTATTCATATAATTGGTTTGGTTTTCGCTTTCTGTTTAATGTAATTTGTGTCAAAAAAATTCTTGCTGCAATTACTTTACAAGTAACATTTTGCGGGTAAGGACAAAATCAGATGTTTCAATTCTGTAATAATAAATGCCGCTGCTTAAATCCGCAGCACTAAATTCTGCCTGATATTCTCCGGCATTAAGATTTTGATTGACAAGTGTTTTGATTTCTTTGCCAAGTTCATTATAAATTTTCAGTACAACATTAGATGAAGCGGGAATCGAAAAGTTTATTTTGGTTGAAGGATTAAACGGATTCGGAAAATTCTGTGAAAGTTCATATCCTGTTACAATCGAATTCAGTTGTGTTATTGAAGTGGCAACAACATTAATGTTTCCGGACATATTTGGTGCGTGAGGAACGCATACGTAATGATAAGATCCGGCCACAGTAATTTTGTATCTGAACGTTGGTGAACCATTATCAATATCTGAATCCCAGGGCGCAGCTCCGCTTGGACGCGATGTACCGTTACTTCCGTCACAGGTAGTTGTGTGTCCGCCGGATACCCAGTTCCACTTTATAGTGTCTCCTACCACCGCATTAATGTTTGCCGGTGTGAATGAAAAGTTCGCGACACTGACATTTATAGTGGTTGCATCAGAAATCTTGCCGAAGACGGCAATCATCAGAATTACAGTTAAAACAGTGTTGATTTTCTTTGTTGACATGATTTTATTTTTATTTGGTTAATATCATTTTCTTGAATTCAATGAAATTCGCTGCAGCAAGAGAGTAAAAATATACTCCGCTCGGAAGATTGCCTGCATTCCAATTTATCTTGTATGTGCCTGGCGCGAAATTTTGAGATACCAGAGTTTCAATTTCTTTTCCAAGTGAATTGAAAACTTTGATCTCTGCATGACCGGAAACCTTGATTCCGAATTCAATGGAAGTTAACGGATTGAAAGGATTCGGATAATTGTTGCCGAGATAATATTTGCCCGGAATACCGGATAGATTGTGAACCGTTATGCTGTTTTCATCCGTCCGTGCAGAAACGGTATTGGAATAATCCGAAATTCCGAATCCATTGTAAGCGCATACTTTATAAAAATATGTATGATCCGGTGTGAGCCCGACTTCCTGATAGGTAAGGATATCTGTCCCAACTGTATCTATGTAGTTAAAGAATAGTTCACCTTCCGCTCTTCGTGCAATGACGAATCCAAGTTCGTTGTTTGCGTGATCGTTCCAGTAAATTGTAATGCTGTTCATGGTAACATTCTGCACGGCGAGATTTGTCGGTGCTGCCGGAATAACCCACGGGCTTCCGAGAAGAATTGCCGAATCAATGTTTGAGTAATCTGAATGAAACGGACCAGCATAGGCGAATACTCTATAGTAATATTGTATTCCCCTCACCGACCAGTAATCAAAAAATATTCTGACGTTCTGTCCTGTCTCTCCAATTATCTCCCAGGCTGAAGTATCCTGAAGTGTGGTTGCTCTTTCAACATAAAATCCGTCTTCATTCAAAGAATTGTCATTCCATTTGACTTTAATGTACAATGAGTCTTCAGGCTCCGCTTCGAGCTCCGAAGGTGCGATGATTTGTGCCCCTGCTTCAGCAGCTATAACCGATATCATCACAAGCGTTAGTAAAATAATTTTTAACAATTTTATTTCTCCTTAGGGTTTAATTAATTTTTCCTGGTCTTTGGTTTCTAAATTAATTTATTCAAAAATAGAAGCAAGGCTTTAAATACACAAACAAGAATTGAATTATCCGTAGGATTCAGATATGTATAAGATTATTGTAATTGATTACTATTCTTTTGATATTGGATGAAATAAACAGTATTTATACACACGCATAATGAGAGTTACCGACGACCTCTTTCAACTCATAAAGTCTCTCGACCCTTCGGAAAAAAGATATTTCAAGGTATTTGCCACCATGCATATTAAAGGAGGCGAAAGCAATAAGTATGTCATGCTGTTTGATGCAATCGAATACCAGGATTCTTATGATGAAAACGAAATCAGAAAGAAATTTAAAAAGGAAAAATTTCTTAACCAGCTTCATGTAGCCAAGAATTATTTATACAACATAATTCTTAAGAGCCTGCGACTGTATCATTCCGATAAATCAAAGCTTAGTGAACTTATTGACATACTCCGGGATGTTCAGATTCTCTATGATAAGTCACTTTTCAAGCAATGCCGCAAACTTCTCGATAAGGCAAAGAAAATTGCATACACCTATGAAAAGCATGCACAGATTCTCGCCGTGCTTGATTGGGAAAAGACGCTCGCACGAACGAGCTCTTATGCAAACATTGACGAAAAAGGTCTGATGGAATTTTATAAAGAACATTCGGAGACGACGGCAAAACTTGACAACATAAATGAATACTGGAAACTTACGATGCAGTCCTTTCTACTCCGGAAAAAACAAGGAGAGATACGAAACAAGAATGACCTCGCAAAATTTAATCAGATTATCCGGCACCCGCTTCTGCAGTCAGAAGGAAATGCCAAGTCATTCCTGTCAAAAACTTTTTTCTACAACATAAGAGGCTTATACTATCACACTAACAAAGATTATAGAAACCTCCTTACTCACTGCGAGAAACTGGTAAACCTGCTTGAATCAAATCCTCTCCTTATGAAGGAAGAGAATTATATTTCCTCGCTTTACAACCTGCTGATTGTTCAGATTGAACTGAAGAAGTATGATGACGCATTGTCAACAATCAAAAAGTTGAGGAATCTCGAAACAAGTTCGCCTGTAACACAAGTGCGCATCTTTGTGACATCTTACGACACCGAATTGAATCTGTATCTTCAGACAGGTGAATTTGAGAAAGGAATTCCGCTCGTGAAGGAAATTGAAGCAGGACTGAATAAATTCAAAGATCGCGTTAATAAAGAATCAAAGGTACTGCTTGGATTTAACATTGCATATCTTTACTTCGGAACGGAAGATTATGAAAACTCGCTCAAATGGATTAATGAAATAATTAATGATAAGGATATAAAAATCCGCGAAGATATCCAATGTTTCGCAAGGATACTCAATATTCTCATTCATTATGAACTTAATAATTATGACCTGATCGAATACATTATCAAGTCCACGAAGCGATACCTATCCAGTAAGAACAGTCTGAATAAGTTTGAGCTCCTTACATTAAATCATATCCGGAAACTGATAAATGCAAAGTCTGCAAATGATAAAATGTTTATTTTTAATGAATGGAAAAAAGAACTGAATTCAATCTCGGGTGATATACTTGAAATAAAAGCATCTGAATACCTTGATGTGATGTCGTGGATAAAAAGTAAGATGTCATCAGAAAGTTTTGCGAGCATTATTAAGGGGAAGAAAAAAAATAGTTGAATGCTAAATCAATTGCGGCATTGAAGCACTGATGAGAACGCAAAGTTATTCCCGGGTAATTTTCAAGATCATTACTGTTGTGCTATTCGCCGTTTCAGCATTCACGCTTGTCCGCGGCATTCAATCTCACATATCCTTTTTAGAATATCCGTATCAGCTTGAATTCAGGGAAGGTGCGGCTCTTGAAATTACGGAGACTTATCTTTCCGGAAAGAATCCCTTTGATACCAATGAGCAGCCTCAAAGCACCTATGTCTATGGATTCGTTTACCCCTTAACCATAGTTCCATTCACGGAGATATTTGGAAATACTTTGTCTGTCCACAGAGTCTTTACATTTGTTTTCATGACAGCAGCATGTCTCATCATTTTTCTTGTACTTCTGAATGAACAGGTGAATCTTGTGTTCGCATTCTCCGCGTTTGTAATTTTGCTGCAATCATTTTTGAATGCTCCAAATACAATGCTCGCAAGACCCGAAGGTGTCGGGATTTTTCTTTTAATACTGGGAACAGTCATTCCGTGGAGGTTTAATTTTTCTTCTGCATCTCTTGCAATGAGCATTGTCATTGGTATTGCGGCATACTTTACAAAGCCATATTACATCCTTCTGATTCCCGACATTACAATTTATCTTTTTCTTTTCGTCAGCAAGAAAAAATCTATTTATTATTTGGTTTGCTCGGCAGCATTTTTTCTAGTTGCAAATGCTGTCATCAATTTCATTTATCCGTTATACCTGAATAATACTTTTCTTGTTCACAAAAATGCAGCTTCGTATCTGCTCAAACAATTAACGGACCAACTGGAATTATATTTCCGGATTCATCTCTTTGTTTTGCTTTCAGCCTTTGCGGCAACGCTATCTTTGGTTTTTAAATACAGAACCAATACAGAAGCTGCGATAAAAAAAATTTTTGGTGTCAATTCCTCATTCAGATTTTTAAATGATGAATCCGTGTTCCGGGGAAGAAAAAACCTTCTCTTCACAGTTGCAATGCTGATGAATTTAGTTGTGTTTGTAATTTTGCTCGGAGGCCACGAAGGCAACTATTACGGAGCTTATCTTTATCATCTTGTTTCTCCATTTTTGATTTTAGTTTTATTTCTGATAATTAATGGCGCGGAGAGTAATACTGCAAAATCTTTGTCAGCGATCCTGCTGATTGCAGCAATGCTGATTAACTTCACCCCGCTTAAAATTGACTATGACAATTTCTCCGGATGTTTCAAGATACTGGAAAAGGAAATATTTGAAAGCAAAGAAGTATTTAACACACCCGAGACTGTTTCGATACTTATCGGTCAGGACAAACCGGTTTACAATTCCGGCCATTCGGAATACTTTTATCTTGGATCAACAAGGACAGGCGAAGGACTTGGATTGTCCGAGGGTGTTTCTAAAAGATTATCGGAATTCTACAAGGAAGTTAATGAAAAGGTCAGACACAAAGACTTCGATTTAATTTTACAGACAGCCGATTATGGAAATTCTTTTATTGATCCCGAAATATTGAATCAGAACTACAGGCTCAAGGGAAGATACTGCGCGCCTGTGATTTATGATGAGTTTACAACAGAGATTTGGATTCCGAAATAAAGTTCATGAAGATTACAGGCTTGCAAAGTTCACAAAATTCGTTCTTTGACATATTACATTGCCACTTAATTGATAAGAAAGCAAAACGATAACAAACTTATAAAAACCTATTAAAACTATTTAAAAAAATTTGAAAACTGTAAAAAACTGTTGGGCTGCTTTATGAACATTGAATGTCAAACGTCAATTGATTATTTTTGTAATTCCAAAAAAAGTTGGTCCCATCGACTAGGGGTTAGGTCGTCACTCTTTCACAGTGAAAACACGGGTTCGAATCCCGTTGGGACCGCAAATAGTAAAGCCTTGTAAGATATAGAACTTACAAGGCTTTTTTGTCTGACCAAAATCAATTTGATTCAGTTGGCTTTGCAATCAAGTAAAACCACCATTGCGTTTGCAAGCATATTTTATTTTTTGCTAAACACAAGAAAAAATCAAAGGAGCTTGCATGCCATTGCAAAACAACACACGCAACACACAGTTTCACTAACTTTTTCCTTTTTTTTCTTTCTAAATAGGACTATGTTAGTCCAAATTCAGATTTCGCCAATGATTAGGATTTCCAAGAAGGTCGAGTATGCTTTGATGGCATTGAAATTTATTTCTAAATCAGAGAACAAGCTCGTAACAGCTCGTGAGATTTCGGATTGCAACCATATTCCGTATGATTTATTGTCAAAAATCCTTCAGAAACTGAAGAATGAAAATATATTATCTTCAAACCAGGGTACTAACGGCGGATATTTTATGTCGAAGAAGCCTGATGAAATTCCGCTATACAATTTAATGACAGCAATTGACGGCGATACGGCAATCGCAGAGTGTCTTCATGACAGCGCAGATAAAGACTGCTGCCTTGTTGATACATGTTCAATAAAATCTCCCGTGAGCAAGCTTCAGAAGGAAGTGGAAGAACTTTTCAAGAGTAAGAAAATTTCGGATTTTGTTTAGAAAAATTTATACAAAATGAAGTTTCCTATTTACATGGATTATAATGCAACGACTCCCGTTGACCCGCGGGTGCTCGATGCGATGATTCCATATTTCTGCGATGTGTTTGGAAATGCATCAAGCGCAAATCACAGATACGGCTGGGAAGCCGAAGAAGCAGTTGCAAAAGCACGCGGTCAGGTTGCAAAACTTATCGGAGCAATTCCGAGAGAAATAATTTTCACTGCGGGTTCCACTGAAGCAATTAACATGGCCATCAAAGGCGCAGCCGAATCTTATTCATCAAAAGGGAATCATATCATAACATGTCCCTCGGAGCATAAGGCTGTCCTCGAAACCTGTGAGTGCCTTAGCGAACGTGGCATTGACGTAACCTATCTGAAGGTAGATGAGACGGGTCTCATAGATCTTGATGAATTACGCAATGCAATTACAGATAAGACAATTCTTGTAAGCATTATGCTTGCGAACAATGAAATCGGAACAATCCAGCCTGTTAAAGAAATCGGAGAGATATGCAAAGAAAGAAATGTTTTATTTCATTCCGATACTACGCAAGCAGTAGGAAAGATTCCGGTAAATGTAAATGAAATGAACATTGACATGCTTAGCGTTTCGGCTCACAAGTTTTATGGTCCGAAAGGTGTCGGAGCATTATATGTCCGCGGTAAGAATCCGCGAGTGACGATTTCAAAGCAGATGCATGGAGGCAGCCAGGAAAAGGAATTAAGAAGCGGCACTCTTAACGTACCGGGAATAGTGGGACTCGGAAAGGCAAGCGAGATTGCATCAGATGAAATGGAAATCGAAATGAAAAAACATATTGAATACAGAGACAGGATTATTGATTCGCTTCTGCAGACTGAAAATGTTTATCTTAACGGACACAGAACAAAGAGACTGACGAACAACATTAATATCAGCATTGGTTCAATAAATATCGAAGCTCTCATTGGCTCGATGCATGAAATTGCTCTTTCGACGGGTAGCGCGTGCACATCGGCTTCAATGAAACCTTCACATGTGCTTAGCGCAATTGGAAGAAATGATAAACTTGCCGGAAGTTCTTTGAGAATCAGTTTCGGGAGATTCACAACGGAAGAAGAGGTGGATTTTTTAATTGATAAACTTGTTACAAGTATTAGGAATATCAGGAAGGAATCACCAGAACTTGTTTGAAGCAGCACCGCGAGAAATCAGTTTGAAAAAGTAAAATTAAAAAAATAATATGACGGACGTAAAAGAATTTGTACCCGGAGTAAGCGAAGATGTTAACATAACCGAAAAGGCATTGAAAGAGATCAGAAAAATTATGGAAGAGAACAAAGTTCCCGAAGGATATGGATTGAGAGTGGGCGTTAAAGGCGGCGGCTGTTCAGGTTTAACATACACGCTTGGCTTCGACGGTGAAGAAAGAACGGGCGATACTGTCATTGAAAAAGACGGCGTGAAAATTTTCATTGATCTGAAAAGCGGAATGTATCTGTCAGGGACTGAAATAGATTATACCGACGGATTGACAGGAAGAGGATTTGTATTCAACAATCCTCATGCAGTCAAGACATGCGGATGCGGAAGTTCATTCGGGGTTTAATCCGAAAACATTTTTCCGGTCTTGATTTCGATTTGAAAAAATTTTTCATTTTCAAAATTATTAAACGATAAAAAAAGGAGAATTTTAAAATGGCTTACGAATGGAAATTTAACAAAAGACCTTACACAGATGAAGAAGCAAAGGATCTTTTGAAAACAGTAATAGATGCCGAGACGACGGATTGGCATTACAACACACACCACAAAGGCTATGTAACTTTTTTAAACAACATTGAAAAGGAACTCGAGACTGCCGACAGATCTAAGGCAAACGGAAATTATAGCCATGTTGGCGAACTTAAGAGAAGGTTCACCTGGAATCATGCAGGTGCGTTGCTTCACGATGTTTACTGGGAGGTGCTCGGAGGAGACGGAGATACTTCGAAGGGTCCTGATGTTGTGAAGGCAATCGAGGGTGAATTCGGTTCTGTAGATAATTGGAAGGCGGATTTTAAGGCAACTGCTATCTCCGCAAAATTGTCCGGCTGGGCGGTTTTGACTTATGACCAGTTATACAGCGGCAGACTGATTGACGTTCTTGTTGATGAACATCATTACGGAGCGATATGGGGAGGCATTCCCTTAATCAGTTGCGACGTGTTTGAGCATGCATATTATCACAAAGACGGACCTGCTCGTGCCGGATACATTGACAATTTTTTCAAGAATCTTAACTGGAATAGAATTAACGATAGATACAAGAAGTATTGCAAGTAAATTGATGGTGCAATTGTGACTTGGAATGCTTTGAAATTTCCTAATCAACAAATGCAGATTGCATAGGCAAATCTTAAAGGTAATTATCCTGCTTCTGACCGTTTCCCTTTTTTCCTGCGGCAAGAAGCAGGATCAGACCTCCGAAAAAGAAACGGGCGGAAATAAATTTTTGTGGAAACCTGAACTGAAGGTTTCCGATATACCTGATTTTCCCGTTCGCGGATTTTTAAACGGAAGGGAAATTAAAATTGACTACATAAATTTCGAACAATGGAGAGGCAGCGGAGACAATGTTTTAAACTTCGGTGATTTGAAGCCAAAGAATAACTGCGGATACGTTGAAAATGGAAATTCATTTCATCTCTTGCATAAAGGCGGCGAAATAAAAAAAGGAGAGATACTCAAATCCACATTCGAGCAGAATCTCGATGAGTATGTCTCATACTATGACACTACCGGAGCAAAGGACCAAAAGAAGACAACTCCGTGGAATTGCGCTCTTGAGATAACGGAGATAGGCGAAAAGACAGTTAAGGGAAAAATTGCAATTTGTTTCAAAGATGATAAGTTGAGCTGGATTGCCGGAACATTCGAAGCAATTCGCTGCAACAATTGAAGAATAAATTTTTATTAAAAAACTAATTTTCGAATGAGTAAATTTAAACTGATTACAATTGCTTTTATCCTGTTAATTATGGCAGGCTGCGGCGATAAAACTGAAACTGCCGGAGACAAGAAAGAAGAAGTTAAGAAAGAAGAATCCGTCAAAAAGCCGGATGATCAGTCACTGAAGGGAAGTGAAGAGTCTCAAAAGACAACAGAGGGAGAAAGCGATGCTAACAAATTGAATGAACTTGGAATGACGCCCGGTTTGCCTTCAAATTTTCCTGCCGATGTTCCGCAGCCAAAAAATTCTAAGACACTCGGCTCGCTTAATTCATCAGAGGGAACGGTGGTTACATTTGAATCAAATGACAAAGTAACCGATATTATAGATTATTATAAAACTGAAATGAAAAAAAACGGATATGAAGTTTCCGATGGAGGCGAATCCATTATTCCGGACAAAGGAGGATTAATAAGTTGGAAAAAAGGATCCAAGGAAGTTGGAATAATGCTTGGATATGACAAGGACAAGAACATTACTTCACTTGTCATAACATATAAGTAATAATCTGTTTTGATGTTTCATGCGTTTTAGCTTACCCTGACCGGATTGAAATGAAGTCCTGTCAGGGTTTTTATTTTGAATTAATTTGAAAGAGACTTTCCATTTTAAACAATGAACTCCGAAGAAAGCAAGATAAATCTTGGCGATGTGAAGAATGTTCTGATTACAAGGACTGACAGGATGGGGGACGTTATTCTTACGCTTCCGCTTGCAGGCTTTGCCAGGAAAATTTTTGAAGATTCACGAATTATATTTCTTGCGAGAAAATATGTCGCCGATCTAATCGGAAATTACCCGGAGATTGATGAGGTCATTTTCTATGATGAGTTTGCTTCATTCAAAGATAAATATAAGTTTTTCAAAAGCAGGAAGATTGATCTTGTGATTTTTGCAAAGCCTGAATTTGAGCTTGCGGTGCTCTTCTTTCTCTTGCGTGTCAGATACAGAATTGGATCAGGTTACAGATGGTATTCGTTTCTATTTAACAGAAAAGTATATGAGCACAGGAAGACTTCCGAAAAACATGAGTCTGAATACAATCTTAATCTTCTGAAAAATTTCTTCCCCGAAGTTAGCTTTGAAAAAACTTTTCATTTTAAATACACGGATACGGGGAAAAGAGGGCTAAGTGAAAAGTTAACAACTACCGGATTGGACATGCATAGTGATTACATCGTCATTCATCCCGGCAGCGGTAACTCTGCAAAAGATCTGCCTGTTGAAACCCTGAACCGGTTCGCCGGTAAATTCTCAAAGAAATATCCGGGCTTTAAGATTGTTATCACCGGAACAGAACCAGAAAAATTACTTGCGGAAACATTTGTGAAATCAGAGAATCAGAATTTGATAGATCTTACCGGAGGACTGAATCTGAAAGAATTGATGATACTCATTGATAATGCAAGACTTTTTATTTCCAATTCGACAGGACCAATTCATCTGGCGGGCGCATTGAACAAAAACATTATAGGCTTCTATCCGAGCAAGAAGCCCTCCAATGAAGAGCGCTGGGGACCGCTGTCGGTGAACGCAATCATATTGAAACCGTCAGGCGAGGATGACAATATGAGCGACATTAATGAAGATGATATAATAGTTGCTGCAAATAAATTTCTTGCATAAAAAAACTTCCCGAGAATAGTTATCTTGAAACAAAATTTTCCATTGTAGAGTTTGAGATTTAACATTCAAAACAATCATTATGAAAATCAAAATTCTGATAGTATTTCTGGCTGTGTTTTTAGCGAGCGCTGATTTTGTCGTGCCGCAGGATTCCGGAGAAGAGTTCAGGAAGATTACACAAAACGCGTTTAAGCCCGGCGAGAAGCTGACTTTTGAAATCAATTATGGATTTGTAACTGCCGGCGAAGCAATAATGGAGATTGATCCCGTGTTTCAAACAATCAACGGAAGAAAATGTTATGACATAAGATTTTTTGTAAATTCTGTTCCGAGTTTCGATTGGGTTTACAAAGTGAGGGATTTCTACAGAACTTATGTTGATGCAGAAGGTCTGTTTCCGTGGCGATTCGAGCAGCATATTCGCGAGGGAAATTATCAGCGCGACTTCGAGGCAATATTTGATCAGCAGAATCTCAAAGCCAAAACTTACACAGGAGAAAAGGATCCGAAAAAGTTTGAAGGAGAGTTTGACATTCCCAAGTATGTGCAGGATGCAATGAGCGCATTTTATTTTTACAGAACGCTTGACTATTCGAAGATGAAGGATGGCGACATTACACTTTTGCAAAATTTCTATAAAGACAAGACATATCCTCTTAACGTAAAATTTCTAGGCAAAGAAACGATCGAAGTCCCCGCAGGCGAATTCCGGTGCATAAAGGTCGAACCGCTGGTGCAGGAAGGAGGACTCTTTAAAAGCGAGGGCTCGATTGTGGTATGGATGACAGATGATGAGTTGAGAATGCCGGTGAAAGTAAAAACGAAGGTGATCATTGGTTCGATTGATGCCGATCTTAGTGAATATTCCGGTCTTGCAGGTCCGCTGAAGTCCAAGCGATAATCATTTCATTACTTCCGAGACTTTGAAAATTTCAGAATTATTTTATTCGATTCAGGGAGAGGGAAAGCGCATAGGCATTCCCTCTTTTTTTATACGCACAAACTTCTGCAATCTTCGTTGTAAATTTTCAGGCGGCAACATCTGTGATACTTCATATACAAGCTGGTATCCCGACGACAATTCAAATCTTGGAGAAATGAAAATCAGTTCCATTATAAAAGAGTATAAAAAGATAAATTGCGGGGACGTTGTAATTACCGGAGGAGAGCCTACGATGTATCCCGAAGACCTTGAGAAATTATGTAAAAAACTTCGCGAAGCAAATGAGAAAATCTTCATTACGATTGAAAGCAACGGGACATATATCGGAAATTTTGTCAGATATGTAAATTTGATGAGCATAAGTCCAAAGCTCAAATCATCCGTGCCTTATGATTCGGCATTTGAAAAAATGCATGAACGAAGCAGGATAAACTTTGAATCATTCAAGCAATATAATAAGCTCAAAGAGAAAAAAAAGATTGACATTCAATGGAAGTTTGTATTTACCGGAATGGATGATATTGAAGAAATAAAAACGTTGCAGAAGAAAATCGGTTTCAGAAATGAAGATGTCTATCTCATGCCGGAAGGAATTACTAAGTCCGATTTGGATCAGAAGAGAGAAGATGTAGTTAATGCCTGCATGAAGACAGGTTTCAACTATACAGACAGGATTCACATTTTAATCTGGGGTAATAAGCGAGGCACTTAGAAGTTAAGGCTGTAGTGCAATGAGTTTGTTTCCGGAGAAGACGAGAACCGGATGGAAGAATTATTCAGCACTTTGTTGGAAGAACTATTCAGGAAATTGTTAATGAGATCCACTGCTGCAATCGAAATCAGAAAGGCAGGTGTATTTAGTGATGTGGAATAATTTTCTGTCCTCTCGCTTTGATTGAATAATTTATTTTTTGCCTCAATAATTGGTGCGCGCAGAGAATAAATTAACGCCGCGCTTCCTGCTCCAATCAGCATTCCCGATAATACGTCCGAAGGATAATGAACACCCCAGTACATTCTTCCGAGCGCTACAAGAGTTGCATAAGCATACAGTCCCGCAATCAATACCGGCTTGTCCGGATACCTCAACGTAAGTGAAGTCGCAATTACAAAAGAACCCGATGAATGCCCGGACGGAAATGAAAATCCTCCTTTGACTGCAGTTGTATCAGTCAGATACACTCCGTTTAGAGTTCTATACGGACGATTTCTTCTCACTGTGGTCTTCAGAATATGTGTTACTCCTTCATTCAGACCTTCGCTTAGTGCAAGCAGCACGGAAGAACTCTCATCATAGTGATTGTCATTTACTCTTGCTGCAACGAACATGCCTACCGGTGCAGCGATCGAAACGAGGATGAGCGATTTGTTTGTAACATTGACAAGACCATTTACGAAACTGCTGTGGATGTTATTGAAGGAGCGGAAGATTTTTACATCGAGACTCTTCTCATTGTATTTTGTTGTATCTCTGACTGTTCGGAATCTATATTGCGAATGAGAATCTGAACTGTACACAGTCAGAATCAAAATCAAAGCAATGGTGAATTGACGACAGAATTTCAAATCAGAATGTTAATTACGCTGATTGAGCGGATGGAAAATTAATTTGCAACTTTCTATAATGCCTTCAAAGCTGATTCAATGTCTTCGAGAAGATCAGATCCGTCTTCAATTCCAACTGAAAGACGAACAAGCCCGTCGGATAAACCAAACTTTTCTCTTAAATGCTTGGGAACGCTGCCGTGAGTCATTGAAACAGGATGACACACAAGCGATTCGACTCCGCCGAGAGATTCCGCAATCTGAAAAATCTTAAGAGCATTGCAAAAAGAAACAGCCTTATTGTAAGAGCCAAGCTCTATTGAGATAATTCCGCCGAATCCCGACATCTGTGATTTTGCAAGTTCATGCTGCGGATGAGATTTCAGTCCCGGATAAAACACTCGTTCAACTTTTTTTCCCGTTGCCAATGCATTACAAATCAGCAGAGCGTTTTCATTATGGGCTTTCATTCTCTGGGCGAGAGTTTTTGTTGAACGCAGTATGAGCCAGCAGTCAAACGGTGAAGGCACGGCTCCTGCGCCATTCTGTAAAAATTTAAATCTCTCTGCAGTCTTCTCATCTGAAGTAATCAGGCAACCGCCGATCACATCACTATGCCCGTTGATGTATTTTGTCGTACTGTGCAGAACTACATCAATTCCGAAGTCAAGCGGATTTTGAAAATATGGACTCATGAAAGTATTGTCCACGCACGTAAGAATATTTTTTGCTTTAGCGAGTTCGCCAAGTTTTCTTAAATCTGTAATGTTAAGCATCGGATTTGTCGGCGTTTCCACATAAATGAATTTCGTGTTGGACCTGATTGAGTTTTTCAACTCATTAAAATCCGAAGTATCCGCGTAGGAAAATTCGATGCCGAAATTTTTTATAACCTGTTCATACAGTCTGTATGTTCCTCCATAAACATTATTGGTACAGACTATATGATCTCCCGGTTTAAAGAGAGTAATCATTGTTTGAACGGCAGCCATCCCGGATGAAAAGCAAAATCCGAATTTGCCGTTTTCTAGTGCAGCAAGATTTTTTTCAAGCGCAGAGCGAGTTGGATTAATTGTCCTTCCGTAATCGTAACCTTTGGTTTCACCAAGTTTCGGATTTGAATATGTGGACGTCTGAAATATTGGAGTTATTACTGCGCCTGTAGTTTCTTCGGGATGTTGCCCCGCATGAATTTGTTTGGTAGCGAATTTCATTTATTATTCGGTTTCAGTTTAAATAGATAAGGTTTGTCTTTCGGAATATTACTGAACTTTTTTTTTATAAGATGTTAGTTGCAATTCCAGCGTAAAGATTCTGATCATCTTTATCTTTTCAGGAAAGAAGAATACATCCAGACCAATTTTTCCTGTTCGCGAATATAGTCGCTCATTAAAGCATTTGTACCTTCATCTCCTGCATCAGCGGAAAGATTGAGGAGATCTCTTTGCTCCACAATGAGGATTCCAAAAGCATCCAGGATCGTCTGAACACCCTTGTTTCCATCTGAAACATCTTTTACGCTTTGAATTTTTGCAGTGGTCTTGTAGTCTTCAAAAGTGTGTAAGGGGGTTACTCCCAGTGTCAAAATTCTTTCTGCCACTTCGTCTACTTTCAAAAGCAGATTGTTATAGAGCTCCTCATATTTCAAATGCAGTTCAAAAAATTTGTCGCCCCGGATATTCCAATGCAAGCCACGAGTGTTTTGATAAAACATCATATAGTCAGCCAGCAAAATGTTTAATCCGTCTGCAAGCTTTTTACTTTTTGCCTTGTCAAGTCCTATCTGGTTTCTGTTTTCCATATTGTTTAATATTGTTTGATAATTTTTTGTTGGAGAACTTCTTTTTCATTCGAATCAATTTTAATTAGTCAAGAGCTGCACTTTCTTCCAAGATCAAACGTTGATTTGAATTATACAAAGTCAAGCACATCATACCTTGTGAGTATTCCTTTTATGTCGCCGTGCTGTGAAATCAGGATTGCATTATGTTTGTGAAGCACATCGAGAGCATCGGGAAGCATTGTTTCAAAATCAATTATCGGAAGTTTTTTCTCCATAATTTTTTTGACTTCCGTTCCGGAAACGTTTCTGTCATTCATGATTTTTTCTATAATGCTCGATTCTCTGACAGAGCCCACGCAATCGGCTCCGTCAATCACAGGGATAGTTGAAAGATTATATTTGTCCATAAGTTCAAGCGCTTCATAAACTTTATCTGCACTCTTTGCAGATACAAGCTGCGGCACTCCGGTTGACCGTTTTGTTTGAAACACTTGTCCGACATTCACAATATCTGCTTTCATCAATCTCTTTTCACGCAGCCATTCATCGGAATGATATTTGGACAAATATCTTTCTCCGGTATCGCAAACTATGAACACAATCACATCATCCTTGTTTAATTTTTTAGCGAGCTCAATTGCTGCAAAGGCGATGGTTCCGGTCGAACCGCCGCAGAATATACCTTCTTCTTTTGAGAGCAGCTTGCACATTTCGACAGAGTCTTCGTCGGTTACATTTACAATCTCATCCACATATTCGAGCATCACGTTTTCGGGCATCACATCCTGACCAATGCCTTCGATTAAATAAGGAATAGGCTCCGGAGCGGTTCCCGTTTCTTTGACAAGTTTAAAAATAGAGCCATAAGGATCTGCTCCAATAACTTTTATATCCGAATTTTTTTCTTTCAAAAATTTTCCGGTACCGCTGATTGTTCCTCCCGTTCCGACTCCGGAAACAAAGTGTGTAATTTTTCCGTCGGTATCATTCCAGATTTCCGGACCGGTTGTCTTGTAATGTGCTCCCGGATTTGCGGCATTTGAATACTGATACGGGAAAAATGAATTCGGAATTTCTTCGGACAATCTTTTGGCAACGCTCACATAATGATCCGGTTCTCCGAATTTTGCAGTCATCGGCTGTATCACAACTTCTCCGCCGAGTGCTCTCAAGTAGTTTCCCTTTTCTTTGGAAGCTTTTTCTGTCATTACAAAAATTGTTTTGTAGCCTTTGAGAGATGCCACGAGAGCGAGTCCAATTCCGGTATTGCCGCTTGTAGCCTCAATGATTGTTCCGCCGGGTTTAAGCTTACCATCTTTCTCTGCAGCTTCAATCATATTAAGCCCAATTCTGTCTTTCACGCTTCCGCCTGGATTCAGCGACTCAATCTTTGCAAGCACAAGAGGCTTCATCCCTTGCGTCAACTTATTCAACTTTACCATCGGAGTGTTTCCGATTAGCTCAAGTATGTTATTGTAATATTTCATTTAAAGATTTAATTGTTCACCTGTTAAAGATGTGTGTTTTCAAATTACCGCCCGAGATTGTGTATCTATTGTATCTATTGTATCTATTGTATCTATTGTATCTATTGTATCAATTTCAATTTGAAAAATAATTGCGTTCAAAAATCAACTTTCAAGCTTACTACATTGGTCTCATCAGCGGGAAAAATATCACATCCCTTATTGAGTGTGAATTTGTTAGTAGCATGACAAGTCTGTCCACTCCAAGTCCCACGCCGGTCGTCGGAGGCATTCCGACTTCAATGGCTTTGATGAAATCTTCGTCCAGCGGATGAGTTTCTTTCTCACCTCCTCTTCCGCGTTCTACCTGTTCTTCCAGAAGTTTTCTCTGAAGTATCGGATCATTAAGTTCGGTGTAAGAATTTCCCATTTCCCACTTGTTAATGTATGGCTCAAACCGTTCCGCATAAATTACAGCTTCGGGATCATTCTTCATTTGCTCCAGTTGCTCCATCGAATATTCACGCAAAGGTTTGCACAGCGGTGTCGTGTCAATAGGAAAATCATAAACAATCACAGGTTGTATCAGATCCGGTTCACAAACTCCTTCAAACAGATTTGCAATCAGCAATCCTTTGCTGTGTGAAATCTTTGGATCAAACTCAATGTCATTTGAATTCATGTAATCAATGATCTCCTGCTTTTTCATTTTAGTCACATCAAGGTCTGTCTTCTGCTGAATTGCTTCGGTCATTCTAATCCTTTTCCAGGGACGTGCAAAATTTATCGTAATGTCACCGTAAGCAACCTCTGCTCCTTGATGCACCGAAAGGCATGCCTGCTCAACGACTTCCTCAAACAAATTCATGCTGTCAAAGTAATCTCCATAAGCCTGATACCATTCTACCTGTGTAAACTCCGGATTGTGAGTTCTGTCAATTCCTTCGTTGCGGAAGTCCCTGACAAATTCATAAACGCGGTTGAATCCTCCGACTATGAGTCTCTTCAGAAAGAGTTCATTGGAAATTCTAAGATACAAATCAATGTCGAGTGCATTGTGATGTGTCACAAAAGGCTGTGCATTCGCTCCTCCGTATATAGTCTGAAGAGTCGGAGTTTCAACTTCAAAAAATTTGTGATGCTCTAAAGTTCGTTTTATTGATTGAATTATTTTCGTGCGCTTTACAAAAGTATCTTTAACATTCTCATTCACGATTAAATCTATATATCTCTGGCGATATCTCAATTCAACATCGGCAAAAGCATCGTGAACAACTTTCTCTCCTGTTTCGGTTACTTCTTCTTTCACGACCGGTAGTGGATGAACTGATTTTGTGAGGAGCTCATAAGTTTTTGCATGAACGGAAATTTCTCCGGTCTTGGTTCTGAATACAAATCCCGTTACTCCAATAATATCACCGATATCAAGAAGCTTGAAGACACTATAAGCCTGTTCTCCTACATCGTCTTTCTTAATATAGATCTGAATTTTTCCTGCTTCGTCTTTGATGTGGCAAAATGTTGCTTTTCCCATTTTGCGAATTGCCATTATCCTTCCTGCAACAGAAACATTTTTGATTTCTCCTTCGCCATCCTTGAAATTTTCAATTATGGATTTCGAATCGTCAGTAACGTCGAACCTGTGAGGGTACGGATTGATGCCGAGTTTCTTAATCTCTTCTAATTCTTCTAATCTTCTCTTTGTTAAATCGTTTTGTTCCGTCAAATTGTTTATAATAAATTAATTAATTCTTCTGAAAGCACCTCTCATTTCCTTTGTCTAATTCTTTCCTCTCATATTATGCCTGACAAAATTGCCTTTTGCATCTTTTCTTTTTTTGAATGAATTTGACTTCTTAAGATTTCCCGAACCTCTTTGGCTTTTCTTAAATCGTCCCTCTTCATTCTTGAATTCTTTCTTACCGGTAAATTTCATAAAATCTCGTTGTTCATAATTCCTGCTTCCCGGTTTCTTGGAATCTTTTTTATCCTTTCGCTCATCAATTTTTCTGAATCCCAGTTTTGCATTTCTTTCCTCTTTCATCCTGCTTTTGAATCCCCACTTCGAATCTGTTTTCGTCCTCTGCTCTTCAGTTGTTCTTGCCGTTATTCTTACATCGGGGTTCAGTCTCTTTGACTTCGTCTTTCTGAAATCTCCAAAATTCTTTTTCTTTTCACTTAAGTCCTTATGAAATTTGTCCAAAGTTTTTCTGTTCTGTCTGTTTTTTTTATAAACGGATCCTTCAGCACTATCGGAAGCTCTTTTTACAAGTTCGGACATTTTATTAATTTCGTTGTCACTTAGATATCGCCATTCGCCAACCTTTAGTCCATCGAGTTTTATGCCGGCATATTCAACTCTTTCCAGTTCTCTCACAAAATACCCGTAGTGCTCGAACATGTTTCTCACCTGTCTGTTGCGACCTTCATAAATTGAAATGAACAGTTCATCGTAGTTTTTCTTTCCGGAAAATCTGATCTTGCACGGCGCAGTCATTTTCCCATCAACCCTAATTCCCCCTGTCAGTTTGAACCTGTGTTTTTCTTCAAGCGGTCTTGACAATTTTACTTGATAAGTCTTATAGACTTCACCTTTGGGGTGCATTAATTTATTTGCGAGCTCGCCGTCATTTGTCAACAGCAGCAATCCGCTTGTATCATAATCCAATCTGCCAACGGGAAAAATTTTCTCCTTAATGCTTACCAGATCAATTACGGTTGTTCTATGCTTTTCGTCGGAGACAGACGTAATTATGCCTTTCGGCTTGTTGAGTATAATGTAAATTTTCTTGGAGGAAGTTCGTATTGCTTCTCCGTCAAGAGTGACTTTGTCCAGTTCCGGATTAATCTTATGACCAAGCTCGAGCATAGTCTCTCCATTAACCGTTACCCTTCCCTGCAAAATGTATTCATCAATCTTCCTTCTCGATGCAATTCCGTTGGAAGCTATAAACTTATTGAGCCGCATTAAATTATTCATCGCGTCCCGGTTTGTCATCTCTTTCATCATCAGCTTGTGATTCAGTTTGTTCCCCGGATTCGCTTTCTTGATTATTCGGTTCAACATTTTCGGATGAGGGAATTTCCTCAACGTTAGTAATGAGTTCAAGCTGATGTGATGTTTCCTGCTCTTTATAAATACCGGGATCATTCACAGAATTAAATAATTCGATATCGGCTTCCGTTATGCCTTCGATCTGTTCGTTTTTCAAAATTTCATTTATCTCTTTCAATTTAGGGAGATCGTCAAGTGAATTCAGACCGAGTACTTTCAGAAAAGTTTTTGTCGTTGCGTACAATATCGGTCTGCCGGGAGTCTCTGCTCTTCCCTGAATTGTGATGAGATCTTTTTCCAGGAGTGAGTTCACAATATAGTCAACGTTTACTCCGCGGACAAATTCAATTTCCGATCTTGTAATCGGCTGTTTGTATGCAATGATTGCAAGGGTTTCAAGTGCGGAAGGCGAAAGCTTTTTCTTTTGTCTGTCTTCAAATAATTTTCCGATGAATCTTCCGTATTCTTTCTTCGTTGCAAATGTGTATCCTCCGGCAATCTTCAGTATTTCAAAGGACTTATTTTCCTTTTTGTAATCTTCATTCAGCGTCTCTACAGTCTGCTCAATCTCCGGGAGGCTCACGCGAAGTCCTCCCTTTTCAATAATCTCCTTGATCTGCCTTGATGCTATTTCATCTTCGGAAGCAAATATTATTGACTCAACTATATTTCTCAATTCAGGAATGTTCATGATTCAATCACATCCCTCCTTCTGATCATAAACCTCGTCATTTCATTTCCGATGATTGCAATCTCGATAACCCCTTCAAGCGCAAGCTGAAGTATTGCCAGGAAGACGCAGATGATGCGCAGTTTTTCTCTCATACCTGATATGAGCTCAATGAATTCGATTTCATTTTTCGAATCAATTTCTCCGAGCACAAATTCACGCTGGTTTTCCGGTGTTATGTCCATCAGTTCAATCGGGTGTACGACCTCTGTTCTGATGTTGGAGATTGCGCGTTTGTATGCTTTGATAAGATTAAAAATAGTTACGCTTTTAAGTGAAGGATCATCTTCAATGTTGCGTTCTGTTTCTTTGTAATCATTCGACAAATTAACTCTGAATAGTCTCTTCCTTTGTTCATCTTCAAACTCCGAAATCTTCTCGGCTGCGTCTTTGAATCTCTTATACTCGAGAAGTTTTCGGATCAAGGTAAGCCGCGGATCTTCTTCAATGACATTTCCTTCTTCATCAACTTGCGGTATGAGCATCCTTGCTTTGATCTTCATAAGCTCGCTCGCCATTACGAGAAATTCACCTGCAAGCTCAATGTCAAGAGAAGACATAAAGTTGATGTAATCGAGAAAATCTTTTGTTATTCTCGAAATGGGAATGTTATAAATATCCAGCTCATCAACTTTTACAAAGTGCAGAAGTATATCCAGCGGACCTTCAAATTCGCTAAGCCTCGCCCGGTATTCTCCGGAACGGTAAAACTTTTCTTCGCTGCTTGTAATGTTGTCTTCTGTTGAATTCATTTAATGCAAATATATCTATTTGCGTTTTCAAATGAAGTGGAATTGCAATAACTGCGAGTCGGGATAGACCTTAAACAATTTGTTCAAAGCAATTGGAATAATGGTCATTCTTGATCTTCATTCTCAATGAATCTTTATGGAAATTCAAAATCAAAAGAGTTAAGTTAATGGCACAATATCAGAACCATGAAAAAATTCTCTGCACTCACAGTTATCGTCCTGTGTTCTGTTCAATTATATGCACAGAACAAATTCCTGTCGTTCTCTGACGTTCATTTCGATCCATACTACGATTCAACTTTATTTGGACAGCTTTCCGAATCAGACTATACACAGTGGGAAAAGATTTTTGCGACTTCAAGAATTAAATTGCCGAGCGCCTATGGCGATGATTCAAATTATCCTTTGCTGATTTCATCTCTCACCGACATGGTCAGCAGGATTCCCGATCCCGACTTCATTATAATAACCGGCGATTTCATGTCACATGATTTCAACGAGCGATTTTTTCATTTTTCCAAATCAACTGATACGACTCGTTTGTATGATTTCATTGAAAAAACTATCCGCTTCGTTACTTCAACTATTATTAAGTATTATCCGGATGAGTTAATTTTTCCATCTCTTGGAAATGATGATGCAAACTGCGGAAATTATATGGTTGATCCCGGCGGGAAATTTCTGGAGATGACAGCTGATGCGTGGAAGCCTCTGGTGAACAGAAGCGGTATTAATTCCAATTTTCAAAAAGATTTTTCGAAAGGAGGTTACTGCATGTTGAATGTTCCCGATGAAACCAATTGTAAACTGATTGTTCTTAACACGATTTATTTTTCAATAAACTATGTAAACAGTTGCGGCAACCAATGGTCAGACCCCGGGATGGACGAGCTGAACTGGCTTTACGAGACGTTGCTGAATTGTAAAATGAATAATGAAAAGGTCTGGCTTTATTTTCATATACCACCGGGAGTTGATATTTACGGAACAATTCATGGAAAGGGCAACTGCGAAAACATGACAGTGAATTCATACTTAACCCGATACAATGAGGAATTCATTTCCATCCTGAAAAAATTTTCCGATGTAATCAATGCAAGCTTCGCCGGACACTTTCACCGTGATGACTTCAGATTGCTGTATAAAGATTATTCGCCTGCTTCATTCATAAGTATAAGCTCTTCCGTCAGTCCTGTTTACTATAACAATCCTTCTTATAAAGTTTTTACTTATGACAAGAAAGATTTCACTCTGCAAAATTATCATTCATATTACTTGGACAGAACTGATGCCAATAACACAGCCTGGAAATTCCTTTATAATTTTGACGATGCCTACAAACAAAGCGGCATTAACGCAATGTCGTTTGAAAATATTTTCCGGCTTGTTGACTCCGACTCATTGATAAGGGAAAATTATATTAAAGCATATACATCAAACGCAAGTACATACACGAAGGATTTGAGCAATTGGTTTTACAACTGGTGCGGAATTGTGCATCTTTCGGAAAATGATTACGGTGATTGCCTTTGCAATCAATTGCTGTTAAAGCGATGACATTCACAAGAACTACTTCCCGAGTTTCTTCAGCATATCGGCAGCATTCTGATTTTCCGGATTCAGTTCAAGCGACTTCTTGTAATTCTCGATTGCAAGTGCATTGTCGCCGTTTATCATGCATGCTTCACCCATGCTATCATAGACATTTGCCGATTGCGGAAAGGCTTCAATGTTGAGTTTTAATATTTCAATAGCTTCCTTGTTCTTGCCTGCCTGCAGTAATTGATAACCAAGCATGTTCAACTGGCTTTCTTTGAAGTTGTATTTGTCTGGACTTGAAGATTTCAATTCTCTGTATTGCGCAACGGTGCTGTCAATACCTTTATCAAAAATTGTCTGAAGCAAAACTTCGGAAATGGGAATTTTTGGTTCGCCGACTGAAATCAGCTCCACATCAAATATCAGCGTTGCATCGGGCGGAATAATGTTGCCTGCACCTTTCTTTCCATAGCCAAGATCAGGAGGGATGATCAGTTGATATTTGTCTCCGACACTCATCAGTGCAATGCCTTCATCCCAGCCTTTGATTACTTTTCCTGTTCCAAGGACAAATTCAATCGGTTCATTTCTGTCGCGGGATGAATCGAACTTTTTCCCGTCAGTCAGATAGCCGGTGTAATGAACTTCAACTTCCTTATTATTTTCCGCACGAGGACCGCTTCCTTTTTCAACCACTATATATTTAAGTCCGCTCGCAGTTGATAAAGTATCCTGCGCATAGCAGAAATTAACGCCGATGGCAATGATCAGCAAAGCCCGAAAGAGTTTGTTCATGTTATTTTATTTTTTAAATTGTTTTTAATTTGGTTACAACTTTACATTAGAGTCATCAATGAGAAACCGGATCTCCTCAATTCCATCTTCAATTTCTTCTCTGCTGAAATTTCCGGAACGGAGGTCATCATCCGACTTCAACTTGAGCCGTTCATAAAAAGACAGCGCGTTTGCAAAAATTTCTTCGGAGTTAATATCTACAAGCTCAAACAAAATATCTTCTGCTTTTGAAAAATTTCCCGTATACTCATAGTAATGGAATAATCTTTTCTTGATGCTTTCAGGGAGTTCAACTTCATCAAGCTTTTGAATCAGGTCTTCAATTTTTGAAAAATATTTTTCAGGTTCAGGAAGGTCATTGGACAAGACCCCCTCAACGAAGAGCATCAGAGCTTTAGCAAAATAGTCTATGCTTTTTTCACTCAAAATATTTTCCCGGGATGAATCTGCATATTCTTTCAGAAGTTCCGCGGCAATCACGCATCTTCCGGCATAGAGATCCGAAGCCTTCATAAGCTCTGCAACGTTATCAATGCTCATAATTCCTATCAGTTTGAGATCCAATCCGACAATAGACTTTCCTGCCGCTTCCAATTCAGTCTGTGCCTCTTCAAAATTTTTCTTTTCTTTGTTGAATATTACTTTTGTCAGAACAACGGCAAGCATTTCCGTCATTCGCATAAAATAATCTCTGCTAATCATCTGCTATTTGAAGTTTGAAATCTTTTTGAAATGTCAAAACTATCTGCCGCCATAAAAATCCTTTTGCAAAAATTTTATTGCGGCTTCGATATTAAGTTTTCCCCATCCCCAGTCCGGATTTGGGACATCGCCGGTGAACTGATCTTTCGATGCGGTACGGAAAAGTATTTCGCTGATCTGCGAATGCGTGAGAGAAGGATCATACTGCAGCATAAGTGCTGCGGTGCCGACAACATGAGGAGCAGCCGAGCTTGTGCCGGAAAAAATTACATACTCGTTATTTATGCCTGTTGAAAAACTTGTATGCCCGGGAGCAGTAATTCCAATCCCAAGCTTGCCGTCAATATTAACTCCTCTGCTGCTGTATGTTGCGAGGTCGCCGACTTTCTCATTCCAGCCATAATTTACCGCATAAGCACCGACGGAAATAATGCTGTCGCATGTAACCGGAAATGTAACGGTGGTTGAACTTGTCAGATGCGAGGTCCATTGCACTCCTCCCAGCCATGATTGCGTTACATCCGTCACATATCCGTTAATGACAGTTTCATTAGATGCACTTACTTTTATTTTCCATTCGCCCTGGACATCACCGGAATCTGCTTTTGAAAATCCGAATTTCATCATCGCAATTCCCTTTGGAGAAATTTCCTTGTCGAAATAAATATGATATTCACCCAAGGTTAAACTTCCATTATTGCCTGTTAATTCACCGCCGGATAAATTATCCGGAGTTTCAATTTCAAATTTCAATTCACCATCGCTGTCATTCCAGATAATGGATGGGAACACGCCATTCACAAGTTTTTGATCAGCAAACTTTGCTGCCTTAATTATGTATGTTTCAGATTCATCTTTTGCGAGCGTATCTTTAATATGCATTTTACCTTCTGCGAGATTTCCTGCTCCGCCGACAATGGTAATTCCTTCGCGGGCATATTCATCCATAAGCTGTTCCTCTTCCGAAGAGCCGTCCATAAACTCCCATCCCCATTCACCGTCTTCAATCAGAATTATGTTGACGTTTTCGCTTCGCAGAAATCTTAAAAGGTCAGGAAAGTTACCGACAAACCTTGGAGTATAATTATATTTGATTGTTGCAATGACTATTTCCGCACCGGGAGCGACGCCCTGAATTTTCTGAACACCGTCGGTTCCGCCAAGGATAGTTCCTGCTACGGATGTTCCGTGTCCGAAAGCAGTATCAGGTTCCGTCATAATTAAATCTACTCCACGCTTTCTGATCGTACCGTTCTTCTCGCGTACTGCTCTTATCTTTGAAGTCTTAAGTGCCACAATTTTTTCGCCTTTATCCAAAACATTGTTTCCGTTCTTGTCAATTGCTATCAACAATTGCTCGCCATAAGTCGGATCATTTTCAGTGAAGCCGTCTTTTACCCCGAAATCTCTTCTGCCATTTTTATTTTTATCTACATAAAGAAAATCCATGTCTGCATCATATTCATCAGGTATCATTCTGACCAAATCATAAAGCTGCCCCTGCATTTCAATGTATCCCAGAGTTTCATTTTTATCTGCCTTCCCGTTTTTATTTAAGTCAACTGCATCTTTTCCCGGGGTGAAGACTCCGTCCTTATTTTTGTCAATGAAATTGAACTCGCCGCCATCTGCAAAGAAAAACATCGGATGAAAAACATCCACGCCCGAATCAACATCCCCAACGAGAACTCCCTTTCCTGTAAGAGGATTTCCATTTCTGTCAAAAAATTTCTCTTTCAGTTTAGTGGTGATCTGAATTTTGCTATACTGTGAAAATGAGTCAACGCTGCTCATAACAATCAGAAAGACAACAACAACTATTGAGAAACTCTTCAGTGAGTCAGTATTTTTTGCAATCATTAATTTTGAATATGCTTATACAAAAATTTTCCCTTCCAATACCGTAACCGCTTTGCCTCTCAATAAAATTCTGTCGTTCATTATTTCAACCGTCATGCTTCCGCCTCTTTCAGATGCCTGATATGCGCTCATAATTGTCTTCCCAAGTTTGGAGCTCCAGTAAGGAGCCAGCACGCAATGTGCAGAGCCTGTTACAGGATCTTCATTGACTCCTTTTGATGGCGCAAAAAATCTGGAAACAAAATCATATCCGCTTGTTTTTGATATTGCGGTAATTATAATTCCGAACTTTGAAAGCCTGCCAATCAAATTGAAATCAGGAATCAAATTCCGGACTTCATCCTCTGATTTCAATTCCACCACGTAATGATCCTTTGTCGAATAAACTTTTTCAGGGACAACATTCAGAGCTTTTTCAATCTCCGAAGTTTCATTTTCAGGGACAGGAACATTTGCCGGTAAATTTATAGAAATCGTTTCATCATCTTTAGAGGCTGTAAGTATTCCTTTATACACAGTTTGGAAAACAGCTTCATCTTCTTCCCGAAGTATTTTTTCCTGCCATAGAATATGAGCGCTTGCAAGAGTGGCGTGTCCACAGAGTTCAACTTCAACCAGGGGAGTAAACCAGCGCAGGGAGAATACTCCGTTGATTTTCTTTACAAAAGCAGTTTCGGAAAGATTCATCTCGGCTGCAATTTTCTGCATCTGCAAATCCTCCAAACTCCTTTCTTCAATCAGACAAACTCCTGCGGGATTACCCGCAAAGATTTTATCGGTAAAAGCATCTACAGTAAATATTCTGAACAACGAACTGTTTTAGTTTTTATTGTTTAACAATTTAATGAAGTTAGAATCAACGTGAAACGTTATTCGGTTGCCGTATTCAACCACTTTCAATCACTTGAGTTTGCGATGTGCATCCGATTGAAAGTTCATGAAATTAATGTGAAATTATAAGATGTGAATTTCTTACTAACATTTTCTGAATACTATATATAGCTTGCATCAGCAAGTTTAAAATAATTTATTACGAATTTTGGAAAAGAAAATTTCACTTTGCATTCACGGACATTTCTATCAGCCTCCGCGCGAGAACGCATGGACAAACGAAATTGAAATACAACCGTCGGCAGCTCCTTTCCACGACTGGAATGAACGCATCCTTCAGGAATGTTACAAACCTAATTCAGAAGCAGTCATCGTGGATGAACACGATACTGTAATTAAGAGAGTAAACAATTATGAATATTATAATTTTGACTTCGGTCCGACTCTGATAAGCTGGATCAGGAAGAAGCATCCAAAAACTTACTCAAGGATTATTGAAGCTGACAAGAAGAGCACGGAACTTCACGCCGGCCACGGGAATGCAATTGCAATGTGTTACAGTCACATGATAATGCCTCTTGCAAATTACAATGATAAAGTTACACAAATCAGGTGGGGAGTTGAAGATTTCAAATTCCATTTCGGGAGACAGCCGGAGGGAATCTGGCTGCCTGAAACCGCGTGCAATCTTGATACTATTGATGTGATGATTGACGAAGGGATTCAGTACATAATTTTGGATCCTTCCCAAGCTGATGTTGTCAGAAAAATTCCAAGAGGAAAATGGACTGATGTATCACACGGAAACATTGATACGCAGATTCCTTACCGGCACTATCACAGCAAACGCAAGAACAAATTTCTCAACATAATTTTCTTCAACGGTCCGCTTTCAAGAAACATAGCATTTGACGATCACATCTATGACTCGCATCGCCTTATGAACAGAATAAATCAGGTGCCGGTAAATGAAAGCGAAATCCCTGCGCTTGTAAGTGTTGCTGTTGACGGAGAAACGTTTGGTCATCACAAACGATACACCGAGAGAACAATGTCATATCTCTTTGACGATCTTATCGTTGAGTCAAAATATCACATGACAAATCTTGGAGAATTTCTTTCCCTGAACACGCCGGAAATGGAAGTAAGAATCAAAGCCGGCGAAGGAACATCATGGAGCTGTCCGCACGGTGTAGGCAGATGGAAAGAAGACTGCGGATGCGGAAGAACCGCTGAATATCCAAGCCAGCAGTGGAGAAAGCCATTGCGCGAGTCGCTTGATCTTTTGAGAGATGAGCTCATTCCTATATTTGAAAAATACGGCGGCATGTTTATGAAAGACGTTTGGGCTGCAAGAAATGATTTCATAAAACTGATTCTGAATTCTGATAAAGAAACTGAAGATAAATTCTTTTCACTTCACGCAATTAGGAAACTCGAAGAGTTTGAAAAGAGAGTATGCATCGAGATACTGGAAATGCAGAAGTATGCAATGCTGATGTTTACAAGTTGCGGCTGGTTTTTTTCGGACATATCTGGAATTGAAGC